>NZ_CP031012.1:3789234-4159911 GCF_009497775.1 Alcaligenes faecalis | reverse complement strand
CACTTCTGTAAACCTCGATTCTACCCTGAGCTGTGCCAAGTTATCCACAGGCTAACAAATTTAGTTGCGCAATATCGGGCTAAATAATTGACACAACAGAAAGAATTTGCTGAAATGACGGGCTTAACACGATTTTCTGTTGCCAGATCCCAAGCGTTTATGCTGTCGGGGTGGAGCTTTTCTGCGATTTCTGGCGGCTCATTTTTTTGGATACACCATGAAACGCACCTACCAACCCTCCGTTACCCGTCGCAAGCGCACCCACGGTTTTCGCGTTCGCATGAAAACTCGCGGTGGCCGCGCTGTTTTGAACGCACGTCGCGCCAAAGGTCGCAAACGTCTGGCTGTATAAGCCATGTCGGGATGCGGGGCCCAGGGTGATGGATCTATTATCTAAAGCCCGACTCCCACGATACGCATCATGCGTGCCTCCTTTCCAGCTACGGCTCGCTTACATAGCCCCACCGAATACGCGCAGTCATTAAAAGGACAACGCGTAGGTCGCGGGGCTTTGTTCGTGGTCACTCGCTCTCGTGGCGAGGATCCACACCAGACCGAAGGCGCCCGTTTGGGACTGATCGTCCCCAAGCGCTTTGCCAACCGCGCCGTCACCCGCAACACCATCAAACGTATCTTGCGTGAAACCTTCCGCCACAAACGCGAAGGCTTGCCCAATGCCGCCTATGTCTTTAGGCTGCACAGCAAGGTACCCCAGGTGTCGCTGACCGCCCTGAAGCAACTGGTTCGCACCGAGGCCGACACCTTGTTTTCCAAGGTACGGCCATGATGCGCAAACTGGCTTCGGCACCGATCCGCTTTTACCAGTTTTTTCTGAGTCCCTGGATCGGTAGAAACTGCCGCTTTACCCCCAGCTGCTCCAACTATGCCTTGCAGGCCATTGAAATTCATGGCCCGCTCAAAGGGCTATGGCTCGGTGGTGTACGCATCTGCCGCTGCAATCCCTGGTGCAAGGGAGGGCATGATCCTGTGCCCGCTCGCACGCCCGAAGACCGCAACACTTTCTAAAACCGTCCTGGTCTGCGCCTTGTTTTTCAAGGCAACCCCCTGTTTGCCGACCAGCTACGTTAAACTGCTAAGCTTTTGCTCAGCTTTATAAATGTGATACAGGCGCTATGGATATCCGACGCACCATCCTATGGATGATCTTCTCCTTTGCACTGCTGCTGCTGTGGAACAACTGGCAGGAATATAACGGCAAGCCATCGCTGTTCGCTTCCACCCCAGCCACCACGCAAGCTCCAGCAGCCTCCGACGAACCTGCCGCAAATGGTGGTGTTCCCGCTGCTCAAGAGCCGACTGCGTCTGCTGCCTTGCCTTCGAGCAACAGCGCGGTGTCCGCCACAGCGCAAACCATCGACATCACAACAGACGTCTACAAGCTCAGCTTCAGCACCGAAGGTGCCCAGCTGATCAAGTCCGAGCTGTTGAAGTACGGTTCGCCCGAGAACCCCGAGCAGCCCATGGTGCTGCTGGATAACTCGCCCGCCTCCACCTACCTGGCCCAGTCCGGTATTGTGGGTGCCTCCGGCCAGAACCTGCCCAACCACCTGACTCCATTCGCCTTGGTCTCGAACCAGCGCAGCATGACAGGCGATACGCTGGACGTGGTGTTTGAAGCCACTTCGGACGACGTGAAAGTCACCAAGACCTACACGCTGCACAAGGGCCGCTACGACATCCAGGTTCGTCACGACATCCAGAACAATACGGGCGCCGCGATTGACCCACGCCTGTACCTGCAACTGACCCGTGACGGCAACAACCCGGCCGACTCGTCCCGCCTGTACAGCACCTTTACCGGTCCTGTGGTTTACTCCAGCGGCGACAAGTTCCAGAAGATCACCTTCTCGGACATCGACAAGAACAAGGCCACCTACGCTCGCAGCGTGGATAACGGCTGGATCGGCATGGTGCAGCACTACTTTGCAACCGCCTGGGTTCCCGCCCAGGAGCTGCAACGCACCAACGAAATCCTGAAGCTGGGCAACAATCTGTACGCCGTGCGCACGCTGGAATCGGTCGGTTCTATCGCTGCTGGCCAGAACAAGGCCGTGGACGCCTCCCTGTGGGTAGGCCCGCAAGACCAGAAGGCCATGTCGCAACTGGCTACCGGTCTGGATCTGGTTGTGGACTACGGCTGGCTGACCATCATCTCCAAGCCTTTGTTCAAGCTGCTGACCTGGCTGCATTCCCTGCTGGGTAACTGGGGCTGGTCCATTGTGGCGCTGACCGTGCTGATCAAGCTGGTGTTCTTCCCGCTGTCGGCTGCCAGCTACCGCTCCATGGCCAAGATGAAGCAATTTGCTCCACGCATGCAAGCCCTGCGCGAAAAGTTCGGTGACGACAAGGCCAAGCTGAACGCTGCCATGATGGAGATGTACCGCACCGAGAAGATCAACCCGCTGGGTGGCTGTTTGCCTATGCTGGTTCAGATCCCTGTGTTCATTGCGCTGTACTGGGTGCTGCTGGGCAGCGTCGAGATGCGCGGTGCACCCTGGATTCTGTGGATTCACGACTTGGCCGCACGCGACCCATGGATGATTCTGCCCGCCATCATGATGGGTACCATGTTCCTGCAGATCAAGCTGAACCCAACTCCGCCTGATCCAATGCAAGCCAAAGTCATGATGCTGATGCCTCTGGTCTTTGGTGGCATGATGTTCTTCTTCCCCGCTGGTCTGGTTCTGTACTGGTGCGTGAACAACATCCTGTCCATTGCACAACAGCGCTACATCACGCTGCAGATCGAAAAGAACAGCGCGAAAGCAGCCAACAGCTAATTCGCTCTGACACGAAAAACCCCGCTACGTTTAGCGGGGTTTTTTTATGCCTGTTGCCTGCCAGATTGCTCGAAACAATCCCACCTACCATTAATGGCTCTATCCAACAGCGCTAAAGGCCCGAATTTACAAACATTTATTAACTTTTTTCTCTGCCCCTATCATCGAAATTTCATCCTCTGTGTTTGTACTTACCGCTATGATCGGGATGAAAGTCCTCTCAATAGCAAAAAGCTATTCGTTCGCTAAAATCATTTGATTTAACTATTTCGACCAAGGCAAGTAGACTGATCTCAACTTCTTAAAACGACCCGCCCACTCGGTTCGGGTCAGCTTCAACGGAGAATCACAATGAGCAACAAAACCCTGACGACCGCCGCTGGCCGCCCTGTTGAGGAGAACCAGAACTCCATGACAGCAGGCCCTCGTGGTCCCGTCCTGATGCAGGATTATTGGCTGTTGGAGAAGCTGGCTCACTTTGACCGTGAACGTATCCCCGAGCGCGTTGTACACGCCAAAGGCTCGGGCGCTTTCGGTACCTTTACCGTGACGCACGATATCAGTCAGTACAGCATGGCCAAGGTCTTCAAGCCAGGCAGCAAGACCCCCGTTTTCTTACGTTTTTCCACCGTAGCTGGTGAAGCAGGAGCCGCCGATGCAGAACGCGACGTTCGAGGATTTGCCCTCAAATTCTATACAGAAGACGGAAACTGGGACCTCGTGGGCAATAACACTCCTGTCTTCTTTATACGGGATCCACTGAAGTTCCCCGACTTCATCCACACACAGAAACGCGACCCTCGCAGCCACCTGCGCAACATGAGCGCCGCCTGGGATTTCTGGTCCCTGTCGCCCGAATCCCTGCACCAGGTCACCATCCTGATGAGCGACCGCGGTTTGCCCTGTAACCTGCGCCAGCAGCACGGCTTTGGTTCGCACACCTACAGCCTGATCAACGACAAGGGCCAGCGCCACTGGGTGAAGTTCCACTTCAAATCCCAGCAAGGCATTGCCAACTACACCAACGAAGAAGCCGCCAAAGTCGTAGGCCAGGACCGCGAAAGCTCGCAGCGCGATCTGTACGAGAACATTGAAAAGGGCAACTTCCCACGCTGGGCGCTGCGCATCCAGATCATGACCGAAGAGCAGGCTCGCACCTATCACATCAACCCCTTTGACGTGACCAAGGTCTGGCCACATGGCGACTTCCCATTGATCGATGTGGGCATGCTGGAACTGAACGAGAACCCCACCAACTACTTCGCCCAAGTGGAGCAAGCTGCCTTTACGCCTGCCAACCTGGTGCCTGGTATTGGCCACTCGCCCGACCGCATGCTGCAAGGCCGTATCTTTTCCTACGGCGACACCCAGCGCTACCGTCTGGGCGTGAACCACGGCCTGCTGCCGGTGAACGCACCGCGTTGCCCATTCCACAGCTACCACCGCGATGGCGCCATGCGTACTGGCGACAATAACGGCGGCACGCTGAACTACGAGCCCAACAGCCAGGGTGAATGGCAACAGGCTCCCCGCAGCGAACCGCCTCTGGCGCTGGACGGCCAGCCGGCAGATCACTGGGATCACCGTGTAGATGATGATTACTACTCGCAGCCCGGCAATCTGTTCCGCCTGTTCAACGACGAGGAAAAGCAGCGTCTGTTCAGCAATATTGCCGACGCCATGGCCGGTGTTCCCAAGGAAATCATCGAACGTCAGCTGGGCCACTTCACCAAGGCAGACCCTGCTTACGGTGCGGGTGTGAAAGCAGAACTGACAAAACGCGGTCAGCTTTAAACCCTGACCCGGCTTGTAAAGCCGTAAAAAGATCGGCCCCCCACTCTACAATCGGGGGGCCGATTTTTTTTTGCACTGGCCCTGCATTTTCCTACCGAGTCCCACCATGAAATTTGGCTACACCATCATCTACGTTCCCGACGTCGGCCAGGCACTGGGCTACTTCAACCGTGCATTTGGATTGTCCACCAAGATGCTGCATGAAACCGGCTTGTACGGTGAACTGGAAACCGGCCAAACCACCTTGGCCTTTGCAGCGGAAATGCTGGCCTACATGAACTACCCCAAAGGGCATTTGTCGGCTCACGCATCAGACGTGCCACTGGCCATTGAAATCGCCCTGGTCTGCGACGATGTGCCTGCAGCTCATGCCAAGGCGCTGGCAGAAGGCGGCACGGAACTGGCACCACCACAGAACAAGCCGTGGGGGCAGATGGTGTCTTATGTACAGACGCCAGAGCGTGTTGTGGTGGAGTTGTGTACGCCGGTTAAATAAACGAAAACGCCTGGTTCAAGCCT
This sequence comes from Alcaligenes faecalis, assembly GCF_009497775.1. Taxonomy (NCBI): domain Bacteria; kingdom Pseudomonadati; phylum Pseudomonadota; class Betaproteobacteria; order Burkholderiales; family Alcaligenaceae; genus Alcaligenes; species Alcaligenes faecalis. Next base: position 4,154,797 of record NZ_CP031012.1, on the reverse strand, counting down.
TGCCAGGCAAGACCACCGGCGCAGCCAGCAAACCGGCAGAGACAAAGGCAATGATCTGCTCAAGAATCTCGTCAGTATTGTTGGGGTCACAGATACCTGGCGCCAGCTCTTCCAGGCGGTGTGTATCGGAGAAGGCATACATATAGGCCCCGATCATCAGGACTACACGCCAGTACACGTCCTTGGCCTGCAACTCGGGCAGTATTTCTTCCAGGATCTGTACGTACGCGCGTGTTGAGCCGTCGTAGGCTTCATTACGCAGTTTGTAGGAAATCTCGGCTGGCTCGGTGTGCAAACGTGCTTGCAGTCGCAAGAAGCGTCGGCCTCCGGGTGTCTCGCGCAAGGCAATCGTGGGTGCCAGAAAAGCGCGCACCACATCATCGACCAGGACCTTGCCATCCTGATCGCGCAAGGCATGCAAGCGTCGTAGACGCTCATCGGAAATGGTTTTGCCTCGGCGGATGAACACGGCCTCAAACAGGCCGTATTTGGAACCGAAGTAGTAGTTAATCAAGGCTTGGGTCACAGCCGCCTTTTGAGCGATGACGCGCAATGTGGTCCCGGCATAGCCAGTCTCGGAAAACTCTTCCTCGGCGGCGTCCAGAATTCGCTCTGACGTGTTGTCACCTACCCCTTCCGGGCGTCCAGGCTTATCCCGCTTGACCCAGGAGCTATCCGACGACAAAGTTACACGGCCCATATTTGCCTCAAAATTTGATTCATTCTTATCTACCAGCTAAGCCAGATTGGCGACGCGACGCCGTGCCCGATGCACGGAGCCGTTACGTGTGGCCCAACGCAAGACGCACGCAACGCTGTTCACCACCTTGCGACGCCACCACATGGATGCCGTGCTGGGGCGATGCTCAAAACAGCGTTGAGCCCACTCTGGCAACATATCCAATGCCGCTAACAGGAACACCCTGGCAACCCAAGCCTTGGGCCCCTTAAACAGGGTATGTGAAGACATTAAAATTGTAGCCACTTCCTGGGTTCGCGCATCAACCCGTAATTGCGGACCGGCCTGGGCAAACAACTCCCTCAAGCTTGCCGCATCCATGACCAGGCTATCCGCACCCAGCAATACTGCAACCTTCGAATATTGCGCGACATAGCGATCCTGCTGCTCCGGCGCCAGCCTGGCATTACGCCAGCGCATATGGGATTGCAGAAAACAGTAGGCCTGCGTGTGATGCACCCAGCGCAGCAATTCCGGGTCATTGGCATCGTAAGGCGTACCATCCGGCAAATGCCCATGGATGTGCTCGTGCACCCGCCGTACCTGATCAATGCAACGCTCGGCCTGCTCCGTGCCTGCATAGCTGACTGCCGAGATGAACTGTGCCGTTCGGCTCAAGCGACCCTGCATATCCTGGCGAAAGCGGGAGTGATCCCAGACCCCGGCCAGTACCTTCGGGTCCAGCATCTGCAAGCACAATGCAGAAATCCCCCCCAACATCATGGAGGTGAAGTCTGCATGCACTTCCCAAACAGCGGACTGTGGGCCAAACAAACCGGGGTCACCCGCAGGCGTCGTAAAGTCTACCGGGCTGCCTTGCAGGCCGGTAATGATGTGAATCTGGTTCTCAACATACTGACGTATCGACAACAAGACGCTTCCCCCGGCCCTACCCATTAAACCTGTAATGCTTTCGGCTGAAAGTCAGTAGCATTATATGAATAAACCCAGTCCGTCTTGATACCACCCGCGTGCGGGTTTTTCTTCTGCTGCTCACGGTATTCGGCATCTCGCTTGGCCTTGGCTTCGCTATCGGACAGGTGATAGGTGCGGCCACGCTCACGCGCTTCCAGCTGCACACGGCTGGTACGTGGCAAGCGCTCTGCTTCATAAAGCGACAAGGCTGTGTCCAGGTCATCCGGCAAAGCAGCCAGAGCAACCGCCAACACGTAGGCGTCCTCGATGGCCATTGCCGCGCCCTGTGACAGGAAGGGCAGCATCGGATGTGCCGCATCGCCCAGCAAGGTCACACGGCCTGCCGACCATTTGGTCATAGGGTCACGATCGAACAAACCCCAACGATAGACATCCGTCACGCGCTCGAACAGCTTGACGATATTGGGGTGCCAATCCTTGAAGTCCTGCAGCATTTCCTGCTGGGTGCTACGCGCATTCCAGGACTCTTCCACCCAGTTGGCTGTTTCATTCACCGCCACAATATTCACAGCCTTGCCGCCATTCACGTAATAGGTCACCACATGGCTTTTAGGACCCAGCCAGAAAGAAGATTCGGGTGCGACAAAATCAGGCATCTGGTCAAAAGGCACGACTGCCCGGTAGCACATATTGCCGGTGAACTTGGGTTCTTCCTCTCCAAAAATGGAGCGACGTACCTCTGAACGCACTCCATCAGCACCCACGATCAGATCGGCCTCAAAACTAGATCCGTCAGCAAAATGTGCCACCGCCTTGCCATCTTGCTGCGACACCCCGGTGCACTGCGTGTTAAAGGTGACCTTTGTTGTACCCAGAAGCTCGGTCAACAAATGATGCAGGTCCGCACGATGCACGTGAAAGAACTCCGCCCCATACAGCGTCGGGCAATCGCTCTTTAAAGGGATACGGAAGCTTTCCTCTCCACTGGACCAATCACGCCCCACCAAAGCCTCGGGCAAAAAACCCACCTTGGCCAGCGCATCGTGTGCGCCTAAAGCGTTGAGCACCTTGACCGCATTCGGGGTCATTTGAATCCCGGCACCCACCTCTCCAAAGGCGGCTGCACGCTCAAACAAATGTACTTCTATGCCGCGCTGCTCCAGGGCTGCTGCCAAAGTCACGCCGCCAATACCACCGCCTATCACACCTACTTTCAACGTTTTTTTCATGCTGTACATCCTCGGTGTTTGGGCCTTGGGCAGCCCAAACCTTCCCAATTAATTAAACAAATAAATAATAAATAAGCAAAAAAACCGATAGTCCTAGATCACCAGCAAGGGGCGCAAGTCCGCATACGGACGAACCTCGCCGTACTTCTGTTGAATATCAAACAGGCTCGCGTCGTGCGGCTCCTTGGCTCGGTCACCCACGCAATCTGCCAGGACAAAAGGGCGCAAGCCGCAGGACATGGCATCCACGACAGAGGCACGTACGCACCCGCTTGTGGTGGCGCCAGCAATCAGCAAAGTTTGCACCGCCCGCTCCGCAAACCAGGCAGCCAAAGCAGTTCCAAAGAAGGCCGATGGAACCGTTTTACGCACGACCAGTTCACCCGGTGCAGGCTTCAAGGCATCGACAATCGCACTGGCTGGATTGTGCTCTCGCAGCTGCACCAAACCGGGGACTTTCAGACCAAATACATTGCGGTCGGCACTGTCATCGGCAAAGATAATGCGGCTGTGCGCCACCGGCCAGTTCTGTGCCCGTGCATCCGCCAGAACCGTGCGCGTTTGCTCAATGGCTTCCAGAATATTTCCACCACCAAATGCCTGGGGATCTGCAAAACCGTTAACGAAATCCACAATTAACAGCCCGACATTGCCTTCCAGCTCCAGCCCTTGCCCAAACCCCTGTCGCTCGTAAACACTCTGGCTGCTCATGCCAATTCCTCCACCACTTTGCCCTCCCGCACAGTCTCGCGACCATCTACCGTCACGGTGCAGGCACGCAGCGGAATATCGATGTGGCAAGCCGTTGTGCGATCGCCCCCAACTTCATTATTGGGGCCAAAGGAGAACAAGAAATTGCCTGCATAGGCACGGGCATCCATGCCCAGGGTTTGCTCCTTGTCGTAAAGGCCCAGCGTGGACCAGTGCGCACGGGGCTGCAGGCCCCAGCCTATGTGGGACATGGCGTAAGCCTCAGGATCGTTGAACGAGGCCATGTATTCGCGCAGCAGTTCGGCATCCAGCCCGCCTTCAATTGAGGTCACCACGCCGTTCTCGACCGTCATGGTGATGGGATCAGCCGCATAGGACTTCATGGGCAATAAAATGTCGCCGCGATCAATCACGATGCGACCATGCGTCTGACCCTCGTTGGGCCAGGTCAGGATGAAGCCGCTGGGCCAGTGATCCCAGCGCCCCGGCTCATCCACAAAGCCGTATTCCTTCATGACCGGGTACTGCCCCAAAGGCATCACCAGATCGGTTCCTGCCTTGGATGTCGCTCGCATTTCACGAGCCCCCTGCAACACCTGCGCCGAACGCTCCACACGCTCCTTGTCCTGTAAGGACGGCACCATACGCACCAGCACCTCGGGCGGCTCGGCTGCCAAGAGGATTTTGGTACCGGACTGCAAAATCTCATGCTGTTCGGGAGAGAACAGCAAGGTCATCAGGTCCAGCACCAGATCACTGGCCTTGAGGGCAGCAATCGCTGCTGGATTACCCGTCAACGGAGTCGTGCCCAAGTAAGCCAAAAGGTCGCGGCTCAATGCTTTTTCTGCGTTTACAGGCAGCAAATCCACCTGCATCTGGGTTGCCCCCAAGGCCGCCACGGCCAGCTTGGCTGTAGCCAAGGTTTGAGGATGAGTATGCAAACTGGTCAGAATGGTGACCATCTGCCCCGGCTTCACTCCAGAAAGACTCAGCACCTCGTTCCAGGCCTGAACCATTTGATGATCAGATACAGCCATCTTCCACTCCTGTTTCTTGTTAAAAGGTAAGGCCCAGAAAGGTGCCCAATGCACGATAAAAGCCTTCCTCGTCATCCCAGGGAATCATGTGCCCAGCTCCTGGCACACCTAAGACCTGCAAGTCGGGCTTCAAGGACTGCGCCTCTTTAATATCCTCATCGCGAATGACATCCCCCTTGCCCGCCACCATCAGGGCCACCTTCCAGTCATTGAGCTGGCTGAAGTCCGGGAACGCATCGTCGGTGTGGAACCACTCGTAGCTGTCCGTCACCGCACGCACATCGCAGGTGTGCAGCCACTGGGCGCGCAGCGCCAGTTGCTCGGGGGTCCAGGTCGGGCAAAACTGCCGCATCTGCTCGGCGCTCATGCCTTGTTTAGCCTGTGCAATCGAATCGGTGTACCAGGCAATATTCGCCGGGTAGGGGCGTCGCCCCGGGCCGGACACTGGCGGATCCACCAGCACCATGGCGGCTCCCTTGGGCAGCCCCCGGCTGGCGGCACGCAACAAAATGCGCGCCCCCATGGAATGCCCCACATAGATGGGTGACTCCAGTGCCAGCTCCCGAACGAACTCGCACAAATCATCCGCGCACGCATTCACCCCGTAGTCCAGATCTGCACCCGATTGCGACAGGCCACGACCACGTACATCGAGCACATACACATCAAAATGCAGGGCCAAACGCTCTGCCACAAAGCCCCAGGTGGGGGCAGGGCTGGTGATCCCCGGCTCCAGCACCAAAGCGGGTCCGGGACCGGCATAACGCAAGTAGTGCTGCCGTATGCCATTGGCGTGGACATGGGCGCCGTAGCTAAGACGCGATGGGAGTTCTACCGTCTTGTTCATGCTCATCATCAGCCTCCCAGGTAAGCGCTCAAGAGTTCAGGATCTTTCAGCATGCTGGCGCTGTCTTTCTCTGCAATGACGCGCCCTGTCTCCAGCACATAGGCTCGACTGGCTACGTTCAGCGCGTTATGCACGTTCTGTTCCACCACCAAAATGGACACGCCATGCTCACTGATGTCCCGCACCACCTGAAAAACCTCCAGAGCCATCTTGGGGCTGAGCCCCAAGGAGGGTTCATCCAGAATCAACAGCTCCGGTTCTGACATCAATGCCCGGGCAATCGCCAGCATCTGCTGCTCGCCGCCGCTAAGCGTGCCCGCCAGTTGCTTGTATCGCTCTTTCAGGCGCGGGAAACGATGAAAGGCTATGCCTTTACGCCGCTCCACTTCAGTCCTGGACTTGATCAGGTAAGCACCCAGATCCAGATTGTCCTCAACCGTCATTTCGGGCCACACATGCCGTTCTTCAGGGCAGTGAGCCAAACCCAGCTTCAGAATATGCTCAGGGCTACGACCACTGATCACTTGCCCTTTCCAGGTGATCTGGCCGGAAGTAGGGCGGATCAAGCCGGAGATAGCACGCAGCGTGGTGGATTTCCCCGCGCCATTCGCCCCCAGAATGGCCACGACTTCACCAGGCTGTACATGCAAGCTGACGCCATGCAGGGCCGTTAAGTTTCCATATCCCGCCACCACATCCTGCAAAGCCAATAGAGGTTCAATGTCCTGTTTACTCATGCCGCTTTCCCCATATAGGCTTCCAACACTTGCTCATTGGCCTGAATCTCTGCCGGCGTACCCGTTGCCAGTTTTTTGCCAAAGTTCATGACGACGATCTGGTCAGACACACGCATGATCAGACCCATGTTGTGCTCTACCAGCAAAATGGACTCCACCCACTGCCCAGGCAGCTGTTTGAGCAAATCTGCCAAACCTTCTGCTTCATGTGTGTTGAGCCCTGCCGCTGGTTCATCCAGCATCAGCAATCTGGGTTTGGCACTCAGGGCAACGCCCACTTCCAGCAGTCGTAACTCACCGCAAGACAAGGAGCTGGCCAATACATCAGCACGCTTGGCCAGGCCAATCTGATCGAGAATACGGCGGGCCGAGACGATGATTTCCTGCTCGGTTTTTGCCTGCTCCTTGCTGGGCCAGAAAGTGCGCCACAAGGGTGCTCGATCGACCAAATAATGGGCATGAACCAGATTGTCGAAAACACTCAAAGCCCGCAGCACATTGGTCTTTTGAAAAGTACGAATGACGCCCTGCTGTGCCATGCGATAAGGCTTACTGGCCGTAACCTCTTTGCCATCCCACAACACCCGCCCACGAGTAGGCTGATAGAAGCCGGTGATAAGGTTGAAGCACGTCGTTTTGCCAGCGCCATTAGGCCCGATCAAGCTGACGATTTGCCCGGCAGGAACGGTGAAATCAATATCCTGAACCGCATGAATACCGCCAAAGGATTTGCTGAGACCGCTTACTTCAAGCATGACGCGTCCTCCCAAATAGATGATGAAAACGCTGCTGCACAAATCCCATGATTCCATCCGGTGCAAACAGCACCGAGGCCATGACGATCAATCCAAACAGGGACAGGCGCAGTTCCTTGAATTCGCGCAAATACTCTTCCAGCAAGGCCACCACGATGGCCCCGGCAATCGGACCCAGCAAAGTACCTTTACCGCCCAGCAAAACGATGATGATCATGGTCGCCGTAAACGGGAAACCGAAGACTTCCGGCCCTACAAAGCTGATGTAGCTGGCGTAGTAGGCCCCGGCAATCCCCGCCAGAAAGGCGGCCACCACAAAGACAAACTGCGAGTAGCGAAAAGGATCAATACCGACCGATTGAGCAACGTAATTGTTCTCTCGCAAGGTGACGGCCGCACGGCCTGCACTGGAATGAACCAGGCGGTAGCAGATGTAGAAAGTGATGGCGGCCAGCACAATGCCCATCACCACAAAACCCCGCTTGCCAGCCAGCCAGGGCGACATGTCCAGCAGGGCGGGATGAGCCACACCCGAGATGCCCATCGGGCCATTAGTCAGGTCTACCCAGTTATTGGCCAGCAGGCGCAGAACCTCGGCAAAGGCCAGAGTCACAATGACAAAGAAGGGCCCATTCAGACGCAAAGTCACACGCCCGATCACGTAGCCCGCTGCCGCAGCAATCAAGGCCGCCGCTGCAATGGTGACCGTGACGGGCCAGCCCACCGCAGGTGAACTCAAAATGGCGACCGAATACGCGCCCAGGCCAAAAAATGCCACATGACCCAGCGGGAACTCTCCCACATAGCCAATGATCAAGTTCAGGCTGCTGGCCAGCACGCTATACATCAGCACCAGCACCAGGATGTGCAGCAAATAATCGTTCTGCACAAAACAAGCGAGCAACGCCGACAAGACCAGGAAGCCCACCATAAAGTGACGTTCTATTTTCATTTACGCGCGCTCCGCTCGAACCGAAAACAAACCATAGGGGCGGAAGAACAGAATCAAGATAACCAGGGCAAAGCCCACCATGTCCGCTGTCCCCGTTTGCACATAACCTCCCCAAAGCGCTTCTGCCACGCCCAGGATCAAGCCACCCAGAATGGCCCCGCCAAAATTACCCATCCCGCCCAGAATGACCACCACAAAAGCCTTCAAACTGATCAGGCCACCGATCGAAGCCTGCGCGACATAAATGGAGCTGAGCAACATGCCCGAGGTTGCCGCCAGGACCACACCCAAGGCGAAGGTGGAGGCATAAATCGTGGCGGTGTTGATACCGACCAGACTAGCCGCCGTGGAGTCCTGAAAGGTGGCCCGCATGGCTTTACCCAAGCGGGTTTTCTGAATCAGCAAACGTGCGCCGACGATGGCTGCAATAGACATCCCGATCGCAAAAAGCCGCACCTCGGTAATGAATATCGGCCCCAGAAACATGGGAGTATTGGGGACCGGCGCTACCACTTTCAAAGGCGCCGTACCCACAATCATCAAGGCGGTGTTCGTCAGAAAAATCGACAAACCGATAGTCAGCAAAATGCCTGGCTCCGGACCCTTGTCCCGGATACGGGCAATCAGGAAGCGATCCAGCAACCATCCAAACACCGCGACGATCACCATGACCAAGGCCAGGCCCACAAAGAAGTTCAGCTCCAGTTGCTGGGTTACCAACCATCCCAGCAAGCCACCGATCATGTAGAACTCACCATGAGCAAAGTTCACCAATCGCATCAAACCAAAAATCAGGGTCAGGCCCAGAGCCGACAGCGCGTAGAACGTCCCGTTCACCAGTCCATTGGCAATGAACTGCAGCAATAAATCAAACACAATGCCCCCTCATCAAACGATAAAATCCGCAGCTCATTGTGCTCTTAGTCCGCCGTTACTTTTGCCTGAGCAACGATTTCCGGCTGCCCGCCTTGAAGCTTCACCAACACGGCATCAAAGCCGTAGCCCTGGCGTTTTTCGTTGAATTTGAAGTTGCCATTGGGACCGTTGTAATCAGTGGCCGGCAGCGCCAGACGGATCTTGTCCGGGTCGGCTTCCCCTGCGCGTTCGATCGCGTCCATGATGATGTTCATCGCGTTATAGCCAGCTACCGAATACTTGCCGGGCAGCTCGCCATACTCTTTCTGATAGGACTGCACGAACTCCAGATTTTCGGGACGCTGCAAGGTGTGGGCGTAAGGAACGGCTGCATGAATGCCTTCTGATGCAGAGCCGGCCAGATTCACGAAGTCCGCGGTCGCCCAGCTGCCCACGCCAAAAATCAGACTCTCCAGACCCACTTCCTTCATCTGTTTGACCAGAATCGAGCCGTCCTGAGTTTCGGCTGCCACAAAGACACCATCCGGTTTAGCGGCCCGTACCCGCGTCAACAAGGTATAGAAATCCGTGGTGCCATGGTCGAAATACAGCTTTTGCACGGTTTCACCGCCCAGGGCTTCGATCTGACTGGAGAACTCCTCCATGCCACCCCGGCCCCAGTCATCATTCACCCCGATGTAGGCAATTTTTTTCAGTTTGAGCTGCTCGACCAGAATCGTTGCGAAGGCATGGGCCAGCAAACCATCGGTTTCTGCGGTTCGGAAGAACCACTCATTGCCACGCTCGGTTAAATCACTTTTTGACGACACGCCCGAGAGCAGAGGCACTTTGTACTTTTGCGCCACACTCATGGCTGCGATGGTGGCGGAGCTACAAAAGGCACCGGAGATAATCGGCACCTTGTCTTTCTGAATCAGCTTTTCAGCCGCATTCACGGTTTTGGAGGGCTGGCACTCTCCATCCTCAATAGCCAGTTCAACCTGTTTGCCCAGGACCCCGCCACGAGCATTTCGCTCTTTGACAGCCAACTTGGAGCCATTCACATCGGCTTCCCCGTTGTAGGCCACCGACCCGGTCAAAGGCTGAATCACACCAATTTTGATGGTTTGCGCTTGCACGGCCCCCACAGCACCAAGCGTCATGAGCAACCCCATCGTCAATATCGTCTTGCGCACCTTGTATCTCCTTCCTTGGTTTTTAATTAACTGATTGATTATTTCTAGTTTGAAATATTATTAACTGACTAGCCAATAAATAAAATACAGGGAATTCCCTACAGACTTAAAATAATTTTTTATTGTTATCTATCAGCTACTTAATGGGATTAAAGCAGCTTCAACGGATGATTGAAGCCAGTCGAAACCTGCTTACCAGCCCAATCTTGGTAGCAACATTCAAGTGCTATTTGAAGGAGTGAGCCAGAGGTATTTCGGCTGCTCCCAGGCTGCCTACGAAGCGAAAATCCAATGCTTCAGCACCTAGATAATCAGTTCTCTTTTCGGGCCACGAAGCCTCTTTCTGATGATGAAATGCCGCCCAAAAGCTGGCCTCAAACGAGGCACAGCCAACAAGCTCTGAAGGTGCCGGTTCCCTTCTTGAAATTGCCATAAAAAAACGGACCTGATTTGGCATCAGGCCCGCATTCCAGCTTTTCTGCGCTAACAAGTTTTGCACTGTTAGCTGCTACTAGCCGTTGCTCCCCATGTTCCATAAGAACGGAGCTGAAACGCTAGTCTGCACTCATCGGGCTTGATGGACACCGCCCATCCCAAGCAGCCGTCTGCACCAAAGCCCTGAGTTTTACTGCTGCAAATACCCCGATTCCTTGATGATGGGTCCCCAGGTATCCAGATCATCCTGAACGATGCGGGACAGCTCCTGCGCACTACCCGATTCTGGTCGGAAGCCGATAGGCGTAATCGCGCTTTCAATCTTGGGCAGCTTGGCTACTTCATTGAAGGCATCCTGGAACTGTTTGACCATCTCCGGCTCCATGCCCAACGGGGCAAAAATCCCCATCCAGCCCGACGCCTTCAGATCGCCGTAGCCCATTTCCGCAAAGGTAGGCACGTCTTTCAAAATAGGCAGGCGTTCTGCACCCGTAATCCCCAGCACCCGCACCGAACCGGCAGCGACGTGCTCGGTAATCATGCCCACAGCATCCACGCCAGCAGGGATATGGTCACCCAGCAGGTCGTTGATCAAGGGGGCGCCCCCTTTGTAAGGCACGGGGGACATCTGGACATCGTTCTTCTTGGCGATGCTGTAACCCATGAACTGGGGAGCACTGCCAGGAGCGGGAATGCCATAGTGGCCGTATTTTTCCGGTTCCTTGCGCACCAGTTCCACGTACTCCTGCAAGGTATCGGCAGGCGTGGTTTTACCCACCACAAAGATATGCTCGAATTTTGCAATCACCGCCACCGGCGCAAAGTCCTTCATCGGATCGTAGCTGACCGTTTTTACGGTCAAGGGCAGGGTGGTCATCATGTGATTATTGGCAACCAACAGCACCGAGCCATCCGTGGGTGAGCGCAAAAAGCCTTGAGCAGCCACCTGCCCGCCCGCGCCAGCACGGTTATCCACCACCACATTCACACCCAGCTTCTCGCGCAGTTGCTCGGCATATACCCGCGCGACGGCATCCGCTGTTCCGCCAGCCGGATAGCCCACGACCAAACGTATGGTGTCCGGCAATTTGCTGGCAACAGACATGCCCGTCGCCAATGCCAACGCCGTTCCCAGCAAAACCTGCGCCCATTTCTTTTTCATTACTTGTCTCCCTACCTCTTGATGACGCTATTAAAGTTCTACTACTCGTCCATTCCCTTGTGCGGCATGACGGCTTAACAAGGCGGCCGCCGTCAGTACATCCTCGAATGCCAGTCCCAAGGATTTAAAAATCGTGATTTCTTCGTTGTTGATGCGGCCTGCGGCTTGCCCCTCCAGAACGGCACCCAGCTCGTTCAGCTCGGTATCCGCCGACAGATAACCCTGCTTGCACGCATTCAAGAACTCGCCTGACTCGTTACGAGTGGATTGCGCGCGGTCCACAAACAAGCGGCCTGCCGTCATGGTGGGGCCATCCAGTTCACTACTGGCTGGCGTGCTGGAACCCATCGCAGTGATATGTGTGCCAGGGCGCAACCATTCGCGCTGCAAAACAGGTGTGGCAGAACTGGTGGCCGTCAGTACCAGATCCGATTGGGACACAGCTTCCTGGGCCGAAATATCGGCTATCAAAGGACAATCCAAATACGCCTGGGCTTCTTCAATAAAATGCTGGGCTGACTGTGCAGAGCGGGTAATCACAAACACTTTGCTCAAGCGACGCACTTGCGCCACAGCGCGCAACTGCCATAAGGCCTGATGACCGCCGCCAAACAAGGTCAGCACACTGGCATCCGGGCGCGCCAGCATATCGGTGGCCAGACCACTGACTGCCGCGGTGCGCAAGGCCGTTACGCTGCTGGCATCCAGAATGGCGCGAGTCTCGCCGGTCAAGCCACTCATCAAGAGCACGCAGCCCTGATGGGGGTCTTTACCCAGGCGCACATTGTCTGGAAACAGGGTGCCCATCTTGGCACCGTACAAAGGCTCGGGATAAATCTCCGGCATGTCGATGCAGGCAGGCATCATGCCCAGAAAGCCGCTGGACAAACTGCTGCGCACAATCGTACGCAAGGGCTGGTCAATACGCCCTTGCTGCATGGCGATAAAACCCTGGCGCATCAGATCAATCGCCGCCCCCATATCCAGCCCCTCATACACTTCCTGGGCTTTTGCTACATAAACGCTTAGCTGCATGATTAGCCTTGCGCCAGTGGCGTGGTGATATGGCGAATAAAGGTGTCGGTATCCGTGTTGGAGCCGCAAAACAGCACGCCCACTCGTTGCCCGGCCAGATGTTTACGCAAGGGGAACATCAAGGCGGCTGTGGCTACAGCGCAAGCCGGTTCAGTAGCCATCTTGAATTCGTTGAACAGGAAGTGCATGCCAGCGCGGATCTGGTCGTCGTTGACGGTCACCAGAGTGTCGATATTGTCCTGACACACGCGGAAACTGAACTCGTCGGTATGCGGCGCCATCAGACTGTCTGCGATGGACTGCATGGCGCCGATTTTTTGTGGCTCACCAGCCTGGCGGCTTAGCGCCATGACGTTCGCGCCCACAGGCTCGATGCCATAAACCACGCAATCAGGCTGCCACAGCTTGACGGCTGCCGAGACACCCGCGGCCAAGCCACCGCCACCAATCGGTACCAGCACCGCGTCCAGCTTGCCCGCTTGCTGCAACCACTCGTAGCCCAGCGTGGCGGTTCCCAGCACGGTGGGGTAGGTACTGAATGGATGAATGAAGGTTTTCTGTTCATCCTTTTCAATCTGGCGCACCAGTTCAAAAGCCTGCTCGCCATTGTCGGCAAAGACGATCTCGGCCCCATATTCACGGCACAAGGCTACACGGGCCGGGCTGGCCGTCTTGATCATGACGGTCTTGGCTTTCACACCCATTTGATGGGCGGCATAGGCCACAGCCACGGCATGGTTGCCTGCAGAGACGCAGGTCACCCCTTGCTGGCGAGCCTTTTCGGACAAGCTCAGCAAGTTGTTGAAAGCACCGCGTGCCTTGAAAGTGCCCGAGGCCTGCAAATGTTCGAACTTGAAATTGACGGCGCTATCCAGACGCCCGGTCTGGTAATCAAACACGGGCGTCTGACGCACATAGGGACGCAGACGCTCATGCGCCTGCACCACGTTTTCCTTGGTAACTTTTTCTGTTGTCATGGGTTTGCGTTGAAACCTGTTTGTCTGTTTTTAAGAGGCCACGGCCTGGCTGCGAATCAGGGCGCGCAAGAACTGCTCGCACTGTTCCACTTGCGCCAGTTCTACGTATTCATCGGGGCGGTGGGCCTGCTCGATATTGCCGGGGCCACAAATAATCGAAGGGATACCGGCTTGCTGGAACAGACCTGCTTCGGTGCCGTAGGCCACTTTGCGCACCGTGTCGTCCCTTGTCAGTTCACGCACCAGTTTGGTGATGGCGGCTTGCTCTTCGGGATTCAGGCCGGGGGCGCTGGCCAGCTTTTCCAGCTCCACCAAAGCATCGGGATGCTCGCGGCGCATGGCGGGCAGGACTTTCAGGTCGATGAACTCACGGATTTCCTGCAAGATCGGCTCGGGGTCCACGCCGGGCAGATTGCGGTATTCAAACTCGAATTCGCACAGATCAGGCACGGTATTCAAGGCGATACCGCCACGAATCATGCTGGTCTGCAAAGTGGTGAAGGGCACGTCGAAATCGTGATCGTAGGGACCCATGCTCTTGTAGTCGTCGGCCAGATCACGGATGGCGGTAATGATGCGTGCCGCATGTTCAATCGCGTTTACACCCTTGGGGGTCAGCGAGGAGTGCGCGGCATGACCATGTACGCGGCAGCGATAGGCGTTAATGCCTTTATGAGCCACGATAGTGCGCATGCTGGTGGGTTCGCCCACCACGCAGCCTTCGGGTTTGATGCCACGACGGACCAGATCATCAATCATGACGGGCGCGCCCACACAACCTACTTCTTCGTCGTAGGAGTAAGCCAGGTGGATGGGTTTGGCCAGCTTGGTCTCCAGCATTTCAGGAACCAATTGCAGCGTCACACCGACAAAGCCTTTCATGTCGCAAGTGCCGCGGCCATACAGGCGCTCGTCACGGATCTCGGCCTTGAAAGGGTCGCTGCTCCAGTTCTGGCCATCGACGGGCACCACATCGGTATGACCCGACAGAACAATGCCACCAGTACGTGTGCCATCGGCTGCCGGAATCGTGGCAAACAGATTGGCCTTGCGGCCACTGTCGTCATGCGTCAGCACGGTTTCCAGCCCTTGCTGCTGCAAATAGGCCTGTACGTCGTGAATCAGTTCCAGGTTAGATTCCCGGCTTGTCGTATCATAAGCAATCAGTTTTTGTATCCATTCCACCGAGGTAGAGGGATAAGCAGTAGGATCAAACAACGCAGTCATGCCTTCTTTCTCCCAGCGTAAAGCGTGTAGTTCTATACAATAGGACAGAGTTTTCTTATAAGAAAATTAATAATATTTATAAGAAGATGGTTTATTACTTCTTTAGGTTATGACAAAAGACTTAGCCACCACCGCCCCCAATTTATTAAGCAAAACAGCCATGGGGGCGCGCATACGTGATGAACGCAAACGACAGGGCTTGACCCTGCTCATGTTGGCACGCTTATCCAATGTGTCTTTGTCCACCCTGTCCAAGGCAGAGCGCGGCCTGATTGGCCTGAGCTACGAGAAATTCCTGGCCGTCAGCCGCGCCTTGAAAATGGATTTGTCGGACCTGTTCAAGACACCGCGCGATCAAAACGAATCCGGCATGGATATTCTGGTGGGACGGGCCTCACGCACCGTGACCTACCATGCCCATCGTTATGAGTACGGCATGCTGGCATCGGAATGGATCAACAAGAAAATGACGCCCATGCACGGGCGTGTACTGGCTGGTAAACCACGCGATGCCAGCGACTTCAGCCAGCACGAAGGCGAAGAGTTCATTTTTGTGATTGAAGGGCAGCTGACCATGCAATTCCAGGACGGCCGCCGTCATGTGCTGCAATCGCGCGACAGCATCTACTTCAAAAGCAATCTGGGCCACCTGTATCTGTGCGAACACGGGGAAAGCGTGGAGATTCTGGTGGTTTGTGTGAACAATCACTAGGCTCGAGAGCCTAGGCCACAGGTACATAAACACCAGTATTTCAGATACCAGCAAGGGCTAGCGCTTCCAGCACGAACCGTCCATCTGCTCCATTACAATACGGTTCTGTTCCGCCTCTTTGATCGATCTGCCCTATGTCCAGTTCTTCCCCTATTGTGGCTATTGCCACCGCCCCCGGCCGGGGTGGTATTGGTGTCATCCGTGTGTCCGGCAAGGAGCTTGATGCTCTGATCCAGACCCTGTTTGGCCGCGCGCTACAAGCGCGTCATGCACACTTTTTGCCCTTCAAGGATGCACAAGGCGAAGCAATCGACGAGGGCATCGCACTGTTCTTTAAAGGCCCGCACTCTTATACCGGCGAAGACGTGCTGGAACTGCAAGGCCACGGCGGCCCAGCTGTTCTGCGCCGCCTGCTGGATCGCTGCCTGGAAGCGGGTAAAGATCAGGGCCTGCGCCTGGCCGAGCCCGGCGAATTCACCCAGCGCGCCTTCCTGAACGACAGACTGGACCTGGCCCAAGCTGAGGCTGTGGCCGACTTGATTGACGCTTCCTCGGAGGCCGCTGCCCGCAGTGCCGTCGCCTCCCTGTCCGGCGTCTTTTCCAATAACGTCAACGCCCTGGCCGACCGCATCATTCACCTGCGCATGCTCGTAGAAGCCACGCTGGATTTCCCCGAAGAAGAAATCGACTTCCTGGAAAAATACCAGGCAGCGGCCACCCTGCAAGGCATACAGGACGAGCTGGAACGCATCCTGCAGCATTCGCGTCAGGGGGCGATTCTGCGCGAAGGCCTACACGTTGTACTGGCAGGCCAGCCCAATGTGGGCAAATCCAGCCTGCTCAACGCCCTGGCCGGTGAGGATGTGGCCATCGTGACCGATATTGCCGGCACCACCCGCGATCGCGTCATGCAGCTGATCCACATTGATGGCATCCCGCTGCATATCGTGGATACCGCCGGTTTGCGTGAAACCGAGGACACCGTAGAGCGCATCGGCATTGCCCGTACCTGGGACGAAATCGCCAAAGCCAACGTGATCGTGCACCTGCTGGATGCACGCAACCCGCAAGACGAGCTGGACAGTGCCATTACCACTCGCCTGCCATCACATGTACCCGTGCTGCGCGTCTATAACAAGATAGACTTGCTGACAGCTGAGCAACAGGCCGCCTTGCCCGCCCAGGAAAGCGGCGCCACCGTGCTGCCAATTTCCGCCCGTAAGGATGTAGGTCTGGACACGCTGCGCCGCACCTTGCTGGATATCGCAGGCTGGAACCCCGGCAGCGAATCCCCCTGGCTGGCACGAGAACGACACCTGCGAGCCTTGGAGCGCGCAGAGTACCACCTGGGTCTGGCGGCAGAACACGCTACGCACAGCGATCAGGTGCTGGATCTGTTTGCCGAAGAACTGCGCCTGGCACATCTGGATTTGTGCTCGATTACCGGCGAATTCAGCAGCGATGATTTGCTGGGGGAGATTTTCTCCAGTTTTTGTATTGGGAAGTGACCTCGTCTAAAGACTGAGCCATTGATGTGCAGAGGGACTAGGCATGAGCGGCAAAAAGCTGATTCGAAATAGCACCACTGAATTCCTGATCTTTACCGGTCAGGCTGGTGAGCAAAGCATCGAAGCTCGCTACGAAGACGAGACGGTCTGGTTGTCTCAGAAGCTGATGGCGGAGCTTTTTGGCGTTGATGTACGCACGGTCAATGAGCACTTAAAAAATATCTTTGGCTCTCAAGAACTATCCGAAGAAGCAGTTATCCGGAAATTCCGGATAACTGCCAGCGACGGTAAAAACTACCTGACGCAGTTCTACAATCTGGACGCCATCATCTCTGTCGGCTATCGGGTCAACTCCATCCGTGCTACTCAATTCCGCCAATGGGCCACCCAAGTCCTACGTGAATTTGCGATCAAGGGATACTTGATTGATCGTCAACGCATGGAGAACGGCAGTTTTCTGAACGAAGACTACTTTGAGCAGTTGCTGGCAGAAATCCGCGAGATTCGCCTAAGCGAACGGCGCTTCTACCAGAAGATCACCGATATCTACGCAACCAGCGTGGACTACAACAAGAATGCGCCCACCAGCAAAATCTTCTTTGCCAAAGTGCAAAACAAGCTGCATTACGCCATCCACGGTCAGACCGCCGCGGAGCTTATCCATCAGCGTGCCGATAGTCGCCAAGCCCATATGGGACTTAGCTCCTGGGCCAATGCACCCAACGGCAAAATACTGAAAACAGACATCAGTATTGCCAAGAACTACCTGACACAAGACGAGCTGGACTCCTTGGGACGCATCGTCAATGCCTATCTGGAGCTGGCTGAAAACCGTGCCCGCAGAAAAATCCCCATGACCATGGAAGACTGGGCCAAACGCCTGGATATGTTTCTGGAATTCGATGACCGGGAAATTCTGCAAGATAGTGGCAAGATTTCTGCCAAGCTGGCTCAATCCCATGCTGAAAGCGAGTTCGAGAAATATCGCGTCATACAAGATCGCTTGTTTGAGAGTGACTTTGATAAGGCGATCAAAGAACTAGGCTCCTCAAATCCGGAAGCAGAGCAATAGCCTGATCACTCCCATACTTGCCTACCCCAAACTCAGTAAAAACCCGAAATTCATCCCTGAATTAAGCCCTATCAAAACCCGCCCCCCTTGATCAGGACTATGCTGGGTATTCCATCGTCTCCTGCGGGAGGGCGTCATGCACACACTCAACAAGTGGGTTTTGATGGCCGCTTTGGTCCATACCACCTGGGCCGTCCAGGCCCAGGATCTGGTGCCTCTGGAGCTGGAAGCCGAGCAGCGCTCCATCTCTCGTTTGAACGTGGCTCAGTGTCTGGATACGGTCAAGCAAACGGCGACAGGGGAAGGCTATCAGCAGCGCAACGAGCCAACGGCCAACGATCAATTAGGGGTATATATCGGCGCTGCCCCTATGGGGGGCGGCTCGCTGGTGGTGTATTGCATTGATTTGAACCCGTCGACCGCCTATATCATTCACACCAAGGCGCAGGTCACGGCGGATTTGATGTCTCCGCATCAGCTTAATCACAAAATCACGCAGGCTTTAACAGTCGCGACCCAACCCTGATCGGTATCCAGCCGACACCTGAATATCAAAGGCGCAAAAAAGGGCGCAGTAAACGGGTTCATACGGGCAAAACCGCCCCCAACAAACCACCTGCGCCCCAAGGACTCCCAAAGCCAATCGAACGGCTTTTTACTTCATCAATAAATCCGCTACTTCCATTCGGCCCTCACCACCCAGCTCAATGTCGTCCATGACCTTGTTCAACATGGCATGCGCACTGGCCAACGCCGCATTCAGGCTGGTGAGCTCGCTTTGCACTCGCTCCAGTTCCTGTTTCTTCTCCGCTTCGCTGCCTTTATCGCTGGCCTGCACACGCTGCAGCTCCATCAACTTCTGTTGAATCTGCTCTTTCAGGTCGCGGATGCGCTTAAGGATGTCCTTGATGCCATCGGGCAGAGAACTGTCATCAATATCCTTGTCGCGCTCTTGTTTTTTGGCTTGCTGACTGGTCAGCGACAGCTCTTTTCCCAAGGATGACAGGCTCACCTTGATACGTCCCGACGAGTCTATGGAACCTGCATCTTCTTGCTCTGACACTACAGGGGGCGTCATGGCCGTCGCGTTTATCGGTTCGGCCACGGGCATATTTTGTCTATGTATTAAACCCTGTCCACTGATCTCTATCGGCATACTTTCCTCTGTTGAACACGTTCTCCCTTAGGGGTTACGGCTGAAACCCGGTAGTTCTTTACCACTGAGCATGTCATCAAGTGTTGCGCCTTTTACTCAGATGCTCAATACAACCCAGAAGTAAACGGCAACAAAAAACACTTTTATTTATCTGGATAGAAAAAATACCCCCTATCCATTGTCTTCTCATTGAGATCGGAACCCCATGGACTTGAAAATCAAAGCACTACTAGCCCACACCCTGTTAGCCTTGAGCGGGACCAGCAGCGCTTATGCCTACGAGACAGAATTCATTCTGAACAAACAAGGTCAACAAGCTTTTGAGTTGAGGGTCTATGGACCTGATGATGGCAGTTACGATGCGTCGGATGAGACCGATCAACGCGTTTCCCCCTGGAATATCGACGAGAATGGCCGGCTGAAAATTCGTGCCGCACTGGAGCGCTGGGCTGAAATCATCAATTTGCCAGCAGGGTATACACCGGCTGTGATCAATCTGGGAACCATGAGCATCAAAAATGCCAATGCCTATGGCAAGAAATGGAACGACTCGGCATACCCCAATTTCACCCTCTCAGCCTTACAAGCACGCTTGCTGGGGTTATTCCAGGGTGACCCGACTAATCCCGATGCCATTATCGGTGTTGGAAAAATAGATCTGGACACGGCCCCCGTCAACCCCAGCC
This sequence comes from Alcaligenes faecalis, assembly GCF_009497775.1. Taxonomy (NCBI): domain Bacteria; kingdom Pseudomonadati; phylum Pseudomonadota; class Betaproteobacteria; order Burkholderiales; family Alcaligenaceae; genus Alcaligenes; species Alcaligenes faecalis. The sequence goes on along the minus strand of NZ_CP031012.1, from coordinate 4,134,893 downwards.
AACTGCCTTTAACAGGCAAGGCTGATTACAATGCAGTGATTTTCCACGAGCTGGCCCACGCTTTGGGCATCAGCAATACGGTCACAGATACCCTGCCTGGCGACAGCTTTGATCCACCCGATCCCTTCTTCCTGAGTGAGCTTAGCCCCTGGGCCTTGGGCTTGCGCGATGACCAGGGCCGAGCCCCGAGCCCCGGGCAAAAGATCCTGTGTTCGGTCTGCTCCAACCCATATGATCCTGCCGCTTTTGACCTGCGCCAGGACAAGGGCTACTTCACCGGGGATCACGTACAGGAAGTCCTGAATGGTGCCATGCCGGGCGTCCCCGTCAGCATCCTGAACTACCACGACCAACCGCAGTACGGCGTGGACCGCAACTACATGAGCCACACCGAGCTGCGCAACAGCTTGATGAGCCATCAGACCTATCGCAACTACGTGAATCTGATGGAGGCCGAAATTGCCGCCTTGCAGGATATCGGGCTGAGCATTGATCGCCGCAACTTCTTTGGCTATTCGGTCTATGGGGACGATGTCACCCTGAACAATACCAATGGCTACTTTGCACGCAATGCAGATGGCACAGCCTACCTGCCCGGCCAGTACAACATGGCCACACAAGGCTTGGGCCTGCACATTTATGGCGAACGCAACACCATTACCCAGGCAGCGGATCTGCTGACAGCCGGTCCAGGAGGGGTAGGTGTACGTGTGGATGGTAGTGAAAACACGCTGATCATCCCCAAGACGACGCTTATTCATGCTCAAGGCTGGTATGGCCGCGGCCTGCAATTCAGCTATGGCCGCCTACACAATATTGTCCAGCAAGGCGAAGTCCGCGCAGATGGCCAGGATGGCGTGGGTGCCTTGTTTGATTTCGGCCAGAACGCCATGGGTAGCGACGATCAGTATCACGGCTCCTGGCTAGTCCTAGAGGGTGGCCAGCTACGTCCTGTACCAACCATTTTGCAAGGTGCCTTGATCAGCAACTACGATCTGTCCGGCACCTTGTCAGGCCAGAAAGCAGCCATCCATATCGCGGACAATGCCTGGGTACAAAACATCAATATTTTGCAGGGCGCGCAGATTACGGGAGACATCACCTCGGATTACAACCGCCGGGATGACAATCAGGACTTGCGCCTGACCCGCATCAGCTTTGGTCAAAAGGCCGATGAACATGGCCGTGCCACCAATGCGGCTGACCCCAACTTCCAGATGCGTTATGACGGCAATATCAAGGGCCAGAATAGTCTGGAGGTCGTCATTGCCGGGGGCGCAACGTCCTTGAATGGACAGCACGAGCTGTATGGCTTGCGCGTGGATCAGGGCGCTACTCTGTACGGCAATAGCGAATTCACCATCAACCCTGAATACAACTTCACCAATAACGGCACCCTCAGCCCCGGCAACTCCTACGGGAACATGACGATCAAGGGCAACTTTGTCCAAAGTGCCGATGGCCGGATTCTGGTGGAGGCCTCGACCACCCAGAACGATCATATTGATGTGCAGGGCCTGGCTCAGCTGGATGGCGAGCTGCACGTAGACCTGCAGCCAGACTGGTATCAAAACGGCTGGACACTGAATCAGGACAAGGTGTTCACCGCCAGCCAGACACAGGGGCAGTTTGCCTTGTATGGCGCCACGCTGGCGTCTCCCACCCTGAATGTACAAAGCACAGGCAATGGCTGGTCCGTCAGCCGTAATCAGGACGCTTATGCACAATATGCCGCTTCGCCCAATGCAGCCGCAGTAGGTACCAGCCTGGCCCAAGCCTCCTCGGGCAATCAGTCCCTGGCCGCCGTGTATCAGGCCATGGACTTCTCGCGTGCTGATGGCAGCGATATTGGCCTGGCACTGGATCAGTTAAGCGCAGGTGCTTACGCCGCCCAAACCGCCGCCGCCTTGCGCCGCGAACAACTGGTGTCCGAGCAATTGCGCCAAACCGAGGGTATCAACAAGAGCGGCTGGCAAAGCTTCATCCAGACCTATGGTGGCCGCTACCACTGGCAACTGGGTAGCAACGATGTGGACCACCGCAGCGAAACCTATGGGGTGATGCTGGGGGCGGAACACCGCGCTGAAGGCAGCGACTGGAGCCTGGGTGTACACGGTAGTGCCAACGAGCAGCGCGTCAACGTGGACGCTCCCTTCCAGGCCAAGAGCAAGCTGACCGGCCTGGGCCTGGGTGTCCATGCCCGCTACCGTGGCTATAGCCAGGAAGGCTGGAACGGTTTGGCTCAGCTGCGTGTGGGTATCGAGCAGGGCAAGATGAACCGCGACATCAGCTTTGCGGGCTATCAGGCACGTCCCTCCTCGGACTGGACAGGCCATACCTTCTCGCTGGGGGTACAGACTGGCTACAACTGGGCTCTGGGTGAGAACGGCAGCATCGGGCCGGTTCTGGCTCTGGATTACCTCCATTACCGTCGTCCTGGACTGGAAGAAAGTGGCGATGCCGCCAGCCGTCTGCGTCTGGATTCCAGCCGTCAAAACGCCTTGCAGGCCTCTATTGGCCTGGCCCTGCGTCAAAACTGGAATTTAAGCCAGGATCGTCAACTGCAAACGTCCTTGTCGGTGGCCTGGGAGCAGGCTTTGCTAAGCCGTAATCAGACCCAGGAAGCCGCCTTTGCCAGTGCCCAATCTGTGGGTTTTGATGGTCGTTATGCACGGGTGGATCGCCATGCCTTGTCGCTGGGAACCAGCATCAGCTTGCAGCAATCCGAGCGTCTGCGTTTAGGGCTGTCGGCCAATACCCGTTTATTAGGGGATAGCCGTGCCGATATAAACGGTAAATTGTTCCTGAACTGGATGTTCTAAACGCTCTGAAACGTAAGAGGCCGACTGTTAGTCGGCCTCATTTGGAGATACAGGAGCGGGTTGAACCCGTTTCATTCCAGACCATCGATCCACATCAATATGCTGACCGGGAATCAAGACCCGAATCTGTCGGCGCCACCATGTTCCGCTGGATACTTCGACCGAGCCGGTATCCACGGCAAACTTCATTTGATCGCTGTCCAGAAAGGCTGAAAACTGTCCCTTGTTGCTGCGTGCCTGTGCAAAGCTGGTAAAGACCGTCACGCTCTTTTGTGTGGGATCAGCCAACAGTAGCGTGACCTGACCGCGTAAAAGCTGCAGATTCAAGCTGTCCTCGTACTCGCGGATTTCAAGTGCAGAGTCCGGGCCCAGCTGTACTACCGCCCCATTCACAAAACGCTGCTCCAGCGCTTGCGCCCCCGATACCAGATGCTCTTCTCGCAATACCCGCTCGGGCCAGGAGAAAAATACGGTTAGCGCCAAGGCCAATACCAGAAAGCCCGCCAGCAAACCACGGTGATAGGGCTTGAGCAACACCGCCTTTTCCCCCGAGCTGGTCAATAAACGGCGTATCTCATGCTCGGGCGCATCCAGGCTGGCGTCACAAAAATAGCAAATGTATCGATATGAACGTTCATTTTCAGGATTGTCACGGCGCCAATCCTCAAATTCCCGTAATTCGGCTGCGGTAGCCTCACCCGAGTTCAAGCGAGTAAACCAGTAAGCAGCCTGTGCGTGGGCCTGCGTATGCTCCAGCAGCTCCCCTTGATATGTCGTCATAGCGGCATCTAACCTTGTTCAGTTAAGCCAGCAATAGGGTGGTTTCAGTCCAACGGGTTGTCTCGTCCGTTCAACGCCGAAACCTTGGAAAACAAAACCAGCAGCCACCAACCCTCTAATGTCCACCTTTGAAAACGATACGTTTTTATTTTATACATTCGCTTCAAATGCTTACATTAACTCAAATTGACCCATTCAAAACAAATTCGCCTTATTTAATTACACTCACCACAAAAAAAATGCAGATTACTGGTAAAAAAAGCCGGAATCGGGCCGTTAATTAGTGAAAACCGTCCAAAATTTGGCCACTAAGCAGGTCATGAGCCTGTTCCTTTCTCTGATCCGATTCACCGTCTGCCGCTAATCCCATTTTCAATAAAAGAGGCCACTGCGGGTAAAAACGATAGTTGGGCGTCGACACCCGAGTACCGGCCGGGTAGCTAAATCCACCGAATTGAATTTCCTTGGCCAATTGAGCATGCGAGAGATAAAGCAGATCTTTATTTTTATCGACTGAGAAATAAGCACGTTCCAAAGGCAGGTTCCATGCCTGAATCTGCAAACCGTTTTCTTCAACACGTACCATCCAACGGTCCTGATCCCTATCGCCGTTGACATACAAAGTCCCCTCCGGTCTGGACTGAACCAGGGTGCCCGCAGGCAGATCCAGAACAAGGTCCGGGGCTGTACTCATATTGGAAGCCGCTGCATACGGGCTCCAGCCCGTGATCTGATTCCCTTTGGCCAGAAAGCAGCTGACAAAACGAAAGCCGTTCTCTGCCGAGGGATCTTGTTCCATTTCAAGCACTTGGCTGCCATCACACTGCCAGCCTTCCAGCTCGGCATCTCCTGCCAGTTGCAGTTGCCAGCTGGAGTTCTGCAAATCGGGGCGGGGGCGCTTGACAGACAGCACAGGGGCTTTGCCCACCATGACCGCCTCCGGGAAACGGGCCCAGGACACGCTGTCCGGGTCACCCCACACGGTCAACTCCAACTCTGTTCCAATTGGCATATCGACCCCGGCAAAACGACCGGGCTCTTTTAAAACATGCTGCCGACTAGCCAGCTCCTGCTTCTGTCGTTTGTCGAACTGATAGACCTTCCACTGGAAAAAACTGTAGTAACCGGCCAATACCAGCAAAGGAAGCAAAATCATTATTCGAGGCCAGGGTTTTTTCTTGAAGTTTGCCCGGCGCTGTGGCTGCACTAAAAGCAAAACCGCCCAGACCAGCACAATAAATAGTGCAAGCGGTCCAAGCGTAATAATCAGCAGAAATACCAAAGAAAACGGGGCGACAGGAATCATAAGAGATCAAAAAACCATAAAAAGTCGCAATAAAGAGAGCCGAAAAGAAAAACAGGGCTTGTCTTGCTGGCTACAGTGCTGATAGAGCAGAACGGAATACAGGCACGGCCACCGCCATGCCCGTTTAAAACGCCTTGCGCCGCCTCAGGCGACCTGGATATGACCTTCCAGATACAGAACAGCCTGGCCCTTCAGAAACACGCGGTCGCCACTTAAGGTGCAATCCAGCACCCCACCACGGGCAGAGGCCTGATACGCCAGCAAATGGGTTTTACCCAGGATAGGAGCCCAGTAAGGCAGCAAGGCACAATGGGCCGAACCCGTGACTGGATCTTCCTCAATGCCATGGCCAGGCGCAAAAAAGCGGCTGACAATATCAAACAGGCCCGAGCCCGGCGCAGTCACAATACACCCATCACAACCACTGGCCAGCATGGCTGCAGTATCCACCTGCAGCTGTCGCACCTGCTCTTCCGTTTCCAAAACAGCCAAATGGGTGAAGTCATTACGCCACAATTGCGTAATCTTGGTGCCCAGGGCTTGCTCCAGCAAAGGATTGTCATCCACACGGCGAACCGGGCGAACCGGAAAGTCCATGACGTAGCCTGTTTCGTCACGACGCACCGTCAAGGCGCCGCTCAGAGTATGAAACACCACCTGGCTGTCCTGGGGACGCACATGCTGCAACACGACAGCGGCACTGGCCAAGGTCGCGTGGCCGCACAAGGGCACTTCTACCGTAGGGGTGAACCAGCGCAGGCGAAAGTCCTGGCCTTGTGGCACCAGAAAGGCGGTTTCGGCCAGATTGTTTTCCTGGGCAATTGACTGCAGCAAGGCATCGTCAGGAAACTCGGACAGCAACACCACAGCAGCAGGATTGCCTGCAAACAAGGTGTCAGTAAAGGCATCAAGCTGATAGATGGGTAAGCGCATTCTGCCTCCAGGCATGGAATTCAAGGTGAGTCCCCAGTATAGAAAAATAGACTCTTTGAAGGCAGGTAAATCCGTGGAATAGGGGCATTGTTTTAATACCGCCTATCCTTTCCGTTTTTTAAGCGCCGGGCACGCGAGCGCTTTTGGCAAACGCCTGTTTGCATTCCATTAGTTGGACCCGAGCGCATCCAGGTTATTTGCTTGATGTCAAAAGCTTATTTCTTGAAAGCGCTGCAATTGCACCGGATACAAGGCCGTGCCATTTGTTCAATCAGGCATTTGCCGCTTCTAAAAGACAGGCCGAAAGACGATCAAAATGCAGCAGGGCTGCCTGGCTCAAATCCACTTGTTTGCGGCGAGTGTCCTCCGTATCACTGAGGACAATCCAGCCTTTTTCGCGCATGGATTTGAGTCGGGTATGAATGGTCGCGGGCGATCCCAGCCGTTCTACGGCCATGACATCGCGTACCGACAAACGCAAACAGTCTTTCGATGCCTTGGCTACCAGCACCAAGATACGCTCTTCAAGAGGGTCCAGGCAGGGCAAGCAAGGCAAGGTATGCAGCGAATCGGCGAGCTGCAAAAAACGCATATAAATATCAGCAGGTCTGGTGGCAGTTTTCATAACAAAATCTTTATTCCTTTAAGAACCGCTACAGCAGCGTCCTTTCTAGAAATAAGTTCTGGTTATTATTGTTTTTATTCCGTTCAGGCAAAGCAAAAAACAACACTGCTTTATGGCCCGAGTGATTGGAATGAGTTTTGGTGCTTATCATGCACTTAAAATTAAACGCTTAAGACCGGGCCTGAATTCTGTAGGGAAAGGGGTCTTGAGTCAGGCGATTTGTCTGGAATTTTATCAGATAAGTCCTTGATTTAGCTTGAACACTACAATCCTGGTGACGCGAAATTGTAAGAAGGTGCAGACAAGCAGATAGATAGTAAGTTGCCTCACATTAAACGCTAATTACGGGACTTAGCGCAGAGAACAAGGACAGTTACAAAATGCAGGCCCAATGATATAAGCATCCATTCCAAACAGTTTTCCGCCCGCTTGTCCTGGCAGTCACAAAACACTGTCCAAGATCTTTAGCCACAGGTGTTTCAGACCGATAAAATGTGGCAAACAGGGCTCGGAGCGCCCAGCGCGCCCCCTCAGATCACTATAAAATCTGGAACGATAAGAAATGATTCTTCACCTTGAGACGCCACTCATTTATTCTCACGCCTTGAGCGATCAGCTTGGCAAACAAATCTGGTTGAAAATGGATGCGCTGCAGCCTAGCGGATCATTCAAAATTCGCGGCATTGGTCACTTGTGCCAGCACCATGCCCAGCAAGGAAAGAAGCGCTTCATCATTTCTTCGGGTGGCAATGCCGGAATTGCGGTTGCCTATGCCGGACGCCGCCTGACCATGCCCACCCTTGTTGTCGTCCCCGAAACCACTAGCGAGCACGCCAGACGCTTGATTCAACGGGAAAAAGCCGAGCTACACGTAGTCGGCAAGAACTGGCAGGAAGCCCATGAATATGCGCTGACCCTGGTGCAAGAAGACGATGCGCTGATTCATCCCTTTGATGATCCTTTGCTTTGGGAGGGTCATGCCAGCCTGATCGCAGAAGTGGCTCAAATGGGCGTACAGCCGGATGCCGTCCTGCTGGCAGTAGGTGGTGGTGGTTTGCTAAGCGGAGTGGCCCAGGGCCTGCGGGAGCAGGGCTGGGACAAGACCACGATTATTGCCGTAGAGACCCAAGGCACCGCCAGCCTGGGCGAATCGGTACGGCAGCGCCAGCACATCACGCTTAGCGAAGTCAGCGGGGTAGCCACCTCCTTGGCAGCACCACGCGTCTGTGACCAGGCTTATGCCGTCAGCCAATCCCATCCCACCACCTGCGTTCAGGTCAGCGATGCCCAGGCTGTCAGTGCATGTTTACGCTTTCTGACTGACCATCGTGTTCTGGTGGAACCCGCATGTGGCGCGGCTTTGTCGACTTTATACCTGGACCATGAGGCCCTGGCACCCTACAAGAATATTCTGGTTGTGGTGTGTGGTGGCAACACCATGACGCTGGAGCAGTTGGTGCAGTGGCGAGCCACGCCTTAAGCTGTCCTTGACCAGCCTTAGCGTATTTAACAAAAACAACGATTCCCTATAGCGCCTGCAATCTCAAAGCCAGGAGACAAGGATTAAAAAAACCCCATCACATGATTTTCATATGATGGGTTTTTTGTTTATTTTCTTTATTCCTTATTCGCTCTAACTTTCAGAGCATATAAAGTAAAACATATGTTTCACGTGGAACAAAAGCGCCTAAAACAGCCTTAAAAAGGCTTTACGAGAGGCAAATTCTGCCGAATCAGGGCCGAAAAATCCTGCCCATCCTGCTGCGACAAAGCCCTCGGGTTGATATAGCCCAGTTGCTTCAGTTCCTGGAAGCTATGACCTGGCGCCAAAGCATTCAGGCCATACACATACTCGGCCAAGTAGCCCGAAGCCAGCACACGCCAGTCCCACGGTATCCCGTCCACAATTCTGGAGACCATGTCGTAAACAATAGTCGTGCAGTTCGCCGTCAAGGTGTTGTAGAAACGGGGAGTGGTCTGCAATTGCTGGCCTTGCTCCACATACGACAGGAACAAGGCTTGCATGGCGGGTTTGGCTAGCTCCACGCTGTACATATACACGTCTTCGCCGCGCGCATTGCTGCGGGTACGCACAATGTCCTGCTCTGTTGCCGCAATCAGGCTCAGCTCAAACTCTTTGAAAAAACCGCCTATCGCAGAAAAGGCCTCATGCTTTTCCTTGCGAATCTCTACCGAGAACACCACATGGCGGCCATCCTCAAAGCCGAAAGACACCAGGGTATGAGCGATCACCGGGCCCATCCAGTAGGAGAGGAACATATCCACTGATTTAAGCGTTTGCAGATCGTAGCTCTGGCTTATCCAATGCTCATCAAAATCGGTTTCACTGCGCCAGTTAAAGTCACGCACATTGTGCAGGGTCACAACAGAGCCATTTACTTCGCCGTAGCTCATTCTGGCCACATCAGGCGCCCATTCCCGGTCGTTGCTGGGCGCAATACTGCTCCACCAGCCTACCAGCACCAGAAAGCCCAGCGCCTGGGGTACCAGGAGCCAATTCTTGCCCTTGCTCAAGGCATACAGGCTCAATACAGCCACCGCTATCCAGCCGGCCAGTGCCAGCCAGCGTCCAAGGCCTGCCGCCAGCTGAAACTGCAGTGCCAGCGTCCCCCAGGCCGCGACCGCCAAGACCACTAACAGGACCAAAATCTTGACCACCATCGCCCCCCACCTTTTCATACTTACTCCACAGACATCTTGAATACAGATTGTTTTTAACCGCTGAACAGTCAAAAAACCACGCTACGCCTTCGGCTTGCTGCCCCCCAGGGGAAGTTTTTGCCAGGGGCGCCGAGCCTTGAGGCGGCCCGACGATAAAAAAAAACCTGTGTCCACTTGAACACAGGTTTTATTCATTAGAAAACAGGGTTTAGCCCTGATAGCCCATCACCTGGCCCTGGCGGATCACTCCTTGCGGCTGCCAGCTCGGGTCAAAGCGATATGCGCTTTCTTTGGGAAACAGCATCACCACCGTGGAACCCAGCAGGAATCGGCCCATTTCCTGGCCCTTTTCCAGAGCGATATTTTGACCTTCGTAGTTCCACTCATGGATCTTGCCATCACGCGAGGCATTAACCACACCGTGCCAAACCGTGACCATACTGCCCACCACGGTCGCCCCCACCAGCACCAATACAAACGGGCCTTGCTCGGAGTCAAAAAAGCAGACCACACGTTCGTTACGGGCAAACAGGCCGGGGACACCGCGCGCCGTCGTCGGATTGACCGAAAATAAATCGCCCGGCACATGAACCATGCGCTTGAGCACACCCGCACAAGGCATGTGCACCCGGTGATAGTCGCTAGGGCTCAAGTACAGGGTCGCAAACAAGCCATCCTGATAGCGGGCAGCCTCCTGGGCATCGCCCCCCACCAAGGCCGTTGTCGAGTAGCTATGGCCCTTCGCCTGGAATACCTCGGCACCCTGGATAGGCCCCAGCTGGCTAATGGCACCATCAACCGGGCTGACCAAGGCGGTGTCCGCGATAGGGCGGGCACCGGGACGCAAGGCACGGCCAAAAAACTCGTTAAAGGTGGCGTAGCTGGCTGGATCGGCGTTTTCTGCCTCGCTCATATTGACCTGGTAGCGGTCGATAAAGCGCTTGATAGCCCAGGTCGTACGCCCACCCATGGGCTTGGAGGCCAAGCCGCCTAGAAACTGGGTCAGAGCCTGTTTAGGGAGCAGGTACTGGGGAAGAACAGCCAAACGGGGATGCATAAAATCAGCTCGCAAACAAATCCTGCTTCAGCCTAGGGCCAAAGCGTTTATGCCATTCAATGTAATTGTGTTTATCGCGCCACATCCGACCGGGGCCACCACATCAAGGGCCACGCAACAGTCAGGAATCAGGCGTCAAACACTGGCAGGAATAAAACAATACGCACTTGTAGCACAGGTTGCCGCCATACGACATAAAAGGGCGGACAAGCCTGTCCTGTCAGACGTATACGACCCGGTCGCGGCCTTCTTCTTTGGCTTGATACAAGGCGCGGTCAACCCGGCGCAGCGTGCGCTCGTAATCTGGGTGGCCATCGTACAAGGCCACACCAATACTGGCGGTGATATTCATGCTTTCCCCATCCACAACCCGGAAGGTTTCCGCATGAATACGCAGACGCAGATTACGGGCGGCACGCATTGCGCCATCCGCATCCACATCGACCAGAACCAGAAGGAACTCTTCGCCCCCAAGACGGAACACATAATCACCGGCACGAGCGCTATTGCTAAGCAGCTCGGCAAACTGACGCAGGATACGATCACCCGCATCATGACCATAGGTGTCATTGACGCGCTTGAAGAAGTCTATATCCACAGCCAGCAGCGCAAAACGCGATCCCCGCTGCTGGGCATAGCCCACTTCACGGCTAAGCACGACAGGCAGGTATTTACGGCTTAACAGGCGGGTCAGCACGTCCCGGCCAGACTCCAGCTCGTTTTGCTGCTCAAACAAGCGATCCAGGTGCAAACCAATGGCTCGGGTTCGATCACGCAGCTCATGCAGGCGCAGAACCTGTCCTTTCGCGTCTCCTTGCTCGAAAGCGGGCATCAGCTCGGTATCAATCATGTTCATCAGATCCAGGATCTCACGGCTCTCTACCGTGCCCTGGAAGGCATGCGCGCCCTTGTGCTTGAACCAGATACCGAAGTCCGAATCTCCAATCCGCGGGGCAGGCGTCACGCCATTGTTGACCGCCATCGCAAACATGAAGAGGTTTTCCCAATCCAGCAGCGCGGCTCGCTGTCGGCCACGCTCGGCCGCCACGTTCTGCACAATGGCAAACAGGCGATAAGACTCTTCGGCACGGGATTTACGCTCACGCGAATTGGCATAAGCATGGCTCATCAGCTCCATCGCCAGATCAATGAAGTTCTGAACATAGCGATAGCACTCCCAGGCCTGCTCGGAGCTAATAGTCGAAGATTCAAATAAAAAGCGGGCATAACGGCCCTTGAGCAGGCGTGCTCCGCGCAACACCAGATGAACAGGCACCCCAACCCGTGCATGGACCTCGCCAACCTGATTTTGCAGCTTGACCTGATCCTGCATATCACTGTGTTCATCCACCGAAAACAGCTGTACCAACCAACTGCGCAAGGAGCGATGCAAACGCTTGTGTACCTGATCGTGCGACAGATACACCTGTGCGGCAGGGTGCTTGAGCATATGCGTATAAAAATGGGTCGCAAGCTCGTCCTGGTTATCTTGAGTGATAGTCAGCACATGAGCACGGACCGCCAGGGGCACTTTCTGGAGCAAGCCGTGCCAGTCCTGAGCGGCTTCTTCGATATTCGGTTGAGACATGAAGTACGGGGAGAGTAGCGAGACGATACTTAAGGATTAAACAGCCTTAGCGGCAATTGTTACATGAGGGGAGATTTCGCGCTATTTCTTATAGCGATACAGGCCACGGGCTAGCAGGAGAATACCCCTGCTGCTCACAAGGAAAAAACATACCCCTTAAAGATAAGTGGGTGATTCCACGAGCCCAGACAGAAATACGCTGTCCCTGTACTCAGGCAAGCGCCTGTTTCGCCTCACTTTGACAGCGATTTGCGATTCAAACCCAAGGCTTTGTCGACCCAAATGCCCCGAAAGTTCCACGCTGAGCAGATTGTCCTATCAAAGTAGATAGCTGACAAAACGAATTCCCCACTATCGCCAAAAAGCCACGTTTGGCATCCGGACAGAGAACGATCAATAAAGCGTGCTAGTGCTTGGGCAAGGGAGGGAGTGCCAGGAAACGGATACGTAGGACTGGGTTTATATCCAATACTGAACAAATACCCAGACCTTCATGAGACAGCCGAGCCGCCGCGGTCGGGTCGGGTCGGGTCGGGTCGGGTCGGGTCGGGTCGGGTCGGGTCGGGTCGGGTCGGGTCGGCAGATAGGTTCCACCACTAAACCCGATCAATCAATGCTTACTACTCTGCTTCAAGTCATTTTTTTATTAAAAATAAGCAAACTTTATCTACAAAACCCAGAAAGAGATCAAAAAATAATCAAAGAAAGCGACTGGAGAATAGAGATAAAAAGACTCAAATAATTGATTAATTTCTATTTTTTCTGAGGAAATAAATTAATAAAAAAAGAGACCAGTCAAAATAGAAGAAAGATGGATAAAAAGAAAGCAATCCAAACAGCAATTAAAAACAATAATTCGAATTGCTAATTTTTATTTTTTTTAAAGACAGAGATAAAAACTGAAAGCAAAAAACAAAATCACGTTATTGAATTACAAAAACAGGGTTTTGTTTGGGACAGAAAAAAAATAACAATCGTGATAACCCAACTTATCCACAGATTTGGATAACAAAGAAATCCACAATTTTATTAACAAAATAGATTAAACCAAAAATGGAAATATAAAATCCGGTGAAATCAGCAGTTAATAAGAAAGTGAATAGTTTGTGGATATTATAAGGACTTAATTCGCACTCCAACATGGTGTTGGTGCAAACACCGACATCCGCTCATCCAGACGCTCCAGGCGGGCCAGATCCGGCCAGAAAATCGGTCAGGGACTGGGCAAAAAAGCTATATTTAAGGCAGCTACTGGCTCTGGGACCCTGTGGATAAGCTCCAAGAAGGCCTGTTGTGGACGTGCTGTGGATGAAAGGGGGATAAGTTGCCTGTCTTTCCAGACCTCAAATTTTGTCCAGTTTCGGTCCACCGACTCCATTGGGGTGGTGCACAGGTAAAAGTGGTCAATAAGATGCTGAAATTAAAGGTAAATTTCTATCTATGCCACTTATCCACAGACACCCATTATCCATTACCAGTTATATATATAGTTATTGTTAAATAAAGATCTCTTCACCCATGCCCAACTTTCTTGTACAGCCTTTACCTGCTGGTTCTTTAGACATCATCGGTGATGTACATGGAGAGCTTCAAGCCTTGCAACAACTGATCCAAAACTTGGGTTACCAGGAAGATGGATCTCATCCGGAGCAACGTAGCCTGATATTCGTGGGAGATTATTGTGATCGAGGTCCAAACAGCCCTGCTGTAATTGAATACCTTAAGTCCTTGATAAATAATAATAAAGCAAAAGGAATATTAGGTAATCATGAAATCAATCTACTGATAGACGATGCGAAAGATGGATCAGGATGGTATTTTGATCAGCGATATCAGTCAGATTTAAAGAATTACTCGCCATTCAAGCGTGCAAAACCTCAAAATAAAGACGAAATCCGAAAGTTTTTAAGCTCACTACCCATTGCATTGGAAAGAAATGACCTCAGAATTGTGCATGCCGCCTGGAATAATCCAGCTATTGATGCAATTAGATCGGTAAAAAGCGAAGATTTTCTTGATTTTTTCTTTGAATGTGAGCGTAAAGCTGATACTTATGCAGAAACAAAAGGAATTCTGAATAAATATCTGGCTGCAAAACAAGAATGGAAAGAAAAAATTGAAGATCCAAAGACCCTGATGCCTTTATTGCAGGCCTACATTGACTACGATTTGGTCAAAAATGACTTCAACCCCATCCGTTTGCTGACTTCCGGAACCGAAGGTCCCGCGGATCGCCCGTTTTTTGCTGGCAACCGTTGGCGTTTTTCCGACCGTACCCCCTGGTGGAACAGCTACCAGGACGATATTCCGGTCGTTTTTGGCCACTACTGGCGTCAGCTTTTTCCTCAACCAACAGCGAAAATGTCTAAATACTCCTTATTATTCAAGGATATAGATCCATTTTCCTGGCACGGTGCAAAGAAAAATACGTTTTGCGTGGACTTTTCCGTTGGAGCTCGTTGGCGCGATCGTCGCAAGGACCAGACGCCTGAAGACTCGGCTTTTCACCTGGCTGCTTTGCGTTGGCCAGAGAAAATCATCATGACGGACACCGGTTTTACGCAGCCAACCTGCTAAATCCGCTTTTCTTCCCGCTGTTACAATTTTCTTTTCTGTGGATAAGCTCTAGGAAGGGCATTGTGAACAGGGTGTGGATACATAAGGCATAAGTAGGTACTTCTTTGTGAAGTCTAAAAGTTGTACCTAAACCATCCACCGGTAAGCGTTAGATCTATCCCCGGAAAAAAAACCGCTAAGCTCTTGTTTTATCATTGCTAAAGACACTTGTTCGACTTATCAACAGGGCTCCATCCAATAATTCTAATAAAAGATTTAAGTGCTTGTTATATAAGATAAGTTCAACTCCCTGCAAGCCAGGTCCCTGCCCTTTGCAAGCCAAAAGTTCTCGACTAAGATGCAGTCCATGAACAAAAATCACGATCTCGCTCAACGCTGGCTTATGCGGCTTTTGCATACAGAAATTTGAGCCGCAAAGGCTGAAAATAAATTTTCAGAACCGTGCAAGATCGACTTTGTCGTCTGTTCCCTGGGTTTTCTTTCAATATGAGAAAAACTCAAGAAAAGGACCAGGCTGGCAAAAGAGGGGAGTTCTACCTGGACGACGTGTTTGGCCAAGAATTTGCTATGGCTGCAGGGATTGCTGCGCCTGGAGCTTGTACTAGGTCAATCCTGTTTGAATTTTTGACTTATCCACATTTTGTGGGTAAAGCGTGTGCTGGTGCATGCACGAATCCTGCTGCGCCTGAAAAGGCTTGCTGAACTGTGTATTTTCACAGTTGGAAAGTATGTTCAAGGCCTGGAATGTTGAAATAAGTCCTTGTTTTATATCTATATTTTTTGTGGTTTTAACTTTGAGGTCAGTTTTTTTGCTGGCTACAGGAGCGGAAACAGGAAAGCCGCTGAGCTGACTAGATTTTTCTTTTATCAAAGGAAAAGAAGCGATAACTGGGCAAAAAATCAGGTTTACCCCCAAAGTTATCAACAGGACAGCACGAAGAGGCCGAATTAGCTGTTTCACGCTTGGTGTCTTGTGGATCACAAGATGCGGGTTTTGTTGGTTGAGGTCGGTGTTCTGCGCCTCGCATGAGGCGTGTTGTTTTACATGGCCCTTGTGGAGCTTCTGTGGCAGATATAGGCAAGATTGCGGCCACCGCACTTGTCCACAAAAATCAGGACGAAAAAAAACCGCCTGACGGCGGTTTGATAAAGGCAGGAAGAAAGGCCTTTAGACCTTTTTCAGGCGTTCAATGGCCTGATCCAGGGTGTTGGCCTGCTTGGCAAAGCAAAAACGCAGCAAACGATGGTTAGCCTGCTCAGAATTGGGATTCAGGTAGAAGGCAGAGACGGGGATCGCGCCTACGCCGTAGTTCTGGTTCAAATGCTTGGCAAACTCCAGCTCGGACAATTCCGAAATGTTTTCATAGCTGGCCAGCAGGAAAAAAGTCCCTTCACTGGGCATAGGTGTGAAACGGGTGTTCTGCAGACCTTGATGCAAATGATCGCGCTTTTCCTGGTAGAAAGCGGGCAAGCTCTCCCAGGTAGCAGGATCCTGCATATAGGTGGCTAAACCGGCCTGTAAGGGGCTGGGAACGGTAAAAACGGTGTATTGGTGGACCTTGCGGATTTCCGTGCTGAGACTGGCAGGAGCACAGCAATAGCCTACTTTCCAACCTGTGGCGTGGAAGGTCTTGCCAAAGGAAGAAACGATCACTGCTCGTTCTGCCAGGCGAGGGCGGGTAGCAAGGCTTAGATGCTCTTTCTGATCGAAGGTCAGGTGTTCATAGACCTCGTCGGACAAGATGATCAGGGAAGGGTGCTTTTCTACAATTTGCTCCAAAGCATCCAGATCCTGGGGCTGCAAGATGGTGCAGGTCGGGTTGTGCGGGAAGTTGATTACCAGCATACGGGTCTTGCCGGTAATGGCTTGCTCCACACGGTCCCAGTCGACGCGGTAGTAGGGCACAGCCTCACTAGGCGCTGTCATGGGGACGGCAACAGGAATACCGCCGGCCAGCTCGATAGCGGGGATATACAGGTCGTAGAAGGGCTCAATCACGACGACTTCATCACCTGCATGCACAAAGGCCTGGAAACTGGCCATCAAAGCCTCAGTGGCACCACTGGTAACGGTAATTTCCGTATCCACGTTGTAAAGGCGGGCATAACGAGCCTGCGTCTTGCTGGCAATAGCGGCTCGCAGGGCAGGATAGCCGGCCATGGCAGGATATTGGTTGATGCCATCCAGCATGGCCTGGTGTACAGCCTCGATCAGAGCCGGATCCGGATTGAAGTCTGGAAAGCCCTGGCCCAGGTTAATGGCCTTGTGTTCAAGCGCCAGCTGGCTCATGGTGGTAAAGATGGTGGTGCCCACAGAAGGGAGCTTGGATGTAATCTGCATGGGTCTACTGATATGAATAATAAAAATGCACCCGCGCTTCAGAGTTGAGCAAAAAGTTGGGTGGTGAAGTATCAGACAAATTCTTGTCGAAAATACCATAGATTCCACATGGATCTGTTGATCGTGGAACCGATCGCTCAGGACAGTTTTTTACATTGATATAGCTGCTGCCTATATAGGGTTAAAGCGCCGCTTTTCCTGCTGTCCGTTTTTCTTCTCCAGCTACTTCGCTACGGATGCCTGTTAGAGCTGCGGGAATTTTTTTGGTCAAACTTGTGTCCTAAACTCGGCTTCCTGATAAGGAACCAGGTTTCAAGACGGGCTTCAAGGTACTGCTGGTTTTTCAAAGTATCTGTCTCATCACAGGCAAGTTCTGCGCTGTCTGAGCGCGCTCTCTTTTTGCGCATAGGACATTTTTTACCTGCAGCCAAAGTAGCCAGATTAAAAAAACGAAGCCTTATATTTTCTCCAGGCCAGCGGAAATTTCCTTATCGCCAGACTGTTGGGCAGTATTCCTGTTCATCAGGCAGTATTTCTTTTTATTGCTCTGTTATCCACAATTTTGCTGCCTGCTTGGGCTGCTTTTATCCACCTGCCATGGGGTACCCGCTTAGATAGCCACTTTTAGGGGATTTAAGAGTGATAAGCGCGCCTTTTATGGCTTCGCTCCCTGGGGGATTCTGACTAAAAAAAATCTTTGGAAGCGCAGCTTGTACCCCATAGGGTAGCCTGGGGATAAAAAACGGCCTGTTTCTCCACAAAGTTATCCACAGTGGTATTTACGCAAAAAACTGTGTTCCACGTGGAACAGATGTTGGTTCCATGTGTTTCACGTGGAACATACACCGCTGGTAATCGTATAATTGGTTTTTACTTTTTAGCTGTTCTGACATGATTTATCCCGAAGAGTTTGACGTTATTGTCATAGGCGGCGGACATGCTGGTACCGAAGCGGCTTTAGCGGCAGCTCGAACCGGCGTGTCTACCCTGTTACTGACCCACAATATGGATACCCTGGGGCAGATGTCTTGCAACCCTTCTATCGGGGGGATTGGCAAAGGGCATCTGGTTAAAGAGGTTGACGCCCTGGGCGGGGCAATGGCTTTGGCAACCGACCATGCCGGTATTCAATTCCGTACCCTGAATAGTTCCAAAGGCCCAGCCGTGCGCGC
Source organism: Alcaligenes faecalis (assembly GCF_009497775.1). Taxonomy (NCBI): domain Bacteria; kingdom Pseudomonadati; phylum Pseudomonadota; class Betaproteobacteria; order Burkholderiales; family Alcaligenaceae; genus Alcaligenes; species Alcaligenes faecalis. The sequence goes on along the minus strand of NZ_CP031012.1, from coordinate 4,117,010 downwards.
CACTCGTGCCCAGGCGGACCGGTCTTTGTACCGCAAGGCTATTCGTGAGGTTCTGCAGAACCAACCCAACTTGATGGTGTTCCAGCAGTCAGTCGAAGACTTGATTGTGGAAGGTGATCGGGTGGTGGGTGCCGTGACCAAAATTGGCTTGGAGTTCAAAGCCAAGTCCGTGGTTCTGACAGCAGGTACCTTTTTGAATGGGCTGGTCCATGTCGGCCTGAATAATTATTCTGCAGGCCGGGCAGGGGATCCTCCGTCCATTAGCCTGGCGCATCGCCTGCGGGAACTGCAATTGCCACAAGGGCGATTGAAGACAGGGACCCCTCCGCGTATTGATGCCAACACCATCGACTTTTCCCGTCTGGAAGTTCAGCCCGGCGATAGTGATCCGATTCCGGTGTTCTCTTATATGGGTGATGTTTCCATGCATCCCCAACAGATGCCGTGCTGGATTACGCACACTAACGAGCGTACTCACGACATTATTCGCTCGGGCTTGGATCGCTCGCCCATGTATAGCGACCAGGGCACTATCGAGGGCATTGGCCCGCGTTACTGCCCGTCGATCGAAGACAAGATTCATCGCTTTGCGGACAAGAGCAGTCACCAGGTGTTTTTGGAGCCTGAAGGCTTGAGCACGACCGAGATCTACCCGAACGGTGTCTCGACCAGCTTGCCTTTCGATATCCAATTGGCTATGGTGCGCAGCCTGCCTGGTTTGGAAAATGCCCGCATCATGCGTCCGGGCTACGCGATTGAGTACGATTATTTCGATCCTCGATCCTTGTACCCTACGCTGGAAACCAAACAGATTCGTGGCTTGTTCTTTGCTGGCCAGATCAATGGCACAACGGGTTACGAAGAAGCAGCTGCTCAGGGCTTGTTGGCCGGGGTGAACGCCGCTCGTTTGGCACAAGAGAAAGAGCAGTGGTACCCACGCCGCAACGAGGCTTATCTGGGTGTGCTGGTAGACGACTTGATTACCCGTGGGGTGACCGAGCCTTACCGCATGTTTACCTCCCGTGCCGAATATCGTTTGAGCCTGCGGGAAGACAATGCAGACCAGCGACTGACTGAAATTGGTCGTGAATTGGGCCTGGTGGATGATGCTCGTTGGGATCATTTCAATCGCAAGCGCGATGCAGTCGCACGTGAAATCGAGCGTTTGAAGGGTACCTGGGTGAACCCCCGCAACTTGCCTGCCGAACAGGCAAACGCACTGTTAGGTAAAAACATCGAACGGGAATACTCCTTCTTCGATTTGCTCAAGCGGCCCGAAGTGGACTATGCAAAGCTGATGGCTGTGCTGAATGATCAAGGTACGCCCGTAGCAGGTCCAGGCTTGGAAGATCCGGTGCATGTTGAGCAGGTGGAAATTCAGGTGAAGTATGCGGGCTATGTGGCGCGTCAGCAGGACGAGGTGACTCGTCAGGCAGCTCTGGAAGAGCAAGCCATTCCAGAGGATCTGGATTACGACGACATCAAAGGATTGTCGATTGAAGTGCGTCAACGCTTGAAGGCGGCCAAGCCTTTAACCATTGGCCAGGCCGGACGTGTTCAGGGTGTGACACCTGCGGCGGTTTCTTTATTGTTGGTACACCTGAAGCGTAAGCAAAAAAACAAACAAACGGCATGAGCGATATTTTTTCAAAACGCCTGAATCAGGCCCTGCTGGATTTGGGCCTGGATCAGGACCCCGCCTTGGTGCGCAAGCTACTGGATTACATTAATCAGTTGCAGCGCTGGAACCGTACCTATAATCTGACCGCCCTGCGTGACCCAGATCAAATGCTGGTGCAACATATTTTTGATAGCCTGTCGATTGTCCGCCCGTTCCAGAACTATCTGGCCAGCAGCAATCGCTCGGCACAAGAATCGGTTCGGATTGTGGATGTAGGGTCAGGGGCTGGTTTGCCGGGTGTTGTTTTGGCAGCATCATGTTCCACGTGGAACATTACTTGCATTGATGCTGTTGAGAAAAAAATGGCATTTGTTCAACAAATGGTTGGGGCTTTGGCCTTACCCAATTTGTCGGCTATGCATGTGCGTGTAGAGCAGCAGGAACCCATGCAGGCAGATATTGTGGTTTCCCGAGCTTTTTCTTCGCTGCTTGATTTCGTAAATTTGGCAGGCAGGCATGTTCGCCTAGGTGGGCGCATTGCAGCTATGAAGGGTAAAGAACCTGATTTGGAAATAGCCGCATTGCAATCTGAAAGTAACTGGCAGGTCGAACGAATAGAATCATTAACCGTACCGGAGCTAGAGGCACAGCGTTGTCTAGTGTGGTTGGTGCAGCAAGGATAATCATGAGTAAAAACGACGAAAAATCTCCCCGTGCCTATGTGTTTTGTATTGCGAACCAAAAGGGCGGGGTGGGCAAGACGACCACTGCAATCAATTTGGCCGCTGCGCTTGCAGCATTGAAGAAAAAAGTTTTATTGATTGACCTGGATCCTCAGGGTAATGCCACCATGGGTAGTGGCATTGATAAAAACAGCCTGTCTGGTAATTTATACCAGGTGCTAATTGGCGATGAAAACATTGCTAACGTCAAGATACATTCAGAAACAGGTGGCTATGACGTCTTGCCTTCCAATAGGGAGCTGTCGGGCGCGGAAATCGACCTGATTCAGATGCAAGAGCGTGAGCAACAACTCAAACAGGCACTGGCACAGGTACTGGACGATTACGATTTCGTGCTGATTGACTGCCCACCTACCTTGTCGCTGCTAACGCTCAATGGCCTGGCCAGCGCGCACGGGGTCATCATCCCCATGCAGTGCGAGTACTTTGCACTGGAAGGGCTGTCGGATCTGGTCAATACGGTTAAGCGGGTCTATCGCAATATCAACCCGGATTTGCAGTTGATTGGTCTGCTGCGAGTGATGTTTGATGGTCGTGTTACCTTGCAGCAGCAAGTCTCCAATCAGATCGAGACACACTTTGGCGATAAGGTGTTCAAGACGGTTGTGCCACGTAATGTGCGTTTGGCTGAAGCGCCAAGCCACGGTATGCCAGGTATTGTCTACGACAAGAACTCCCGGGGCGCCAAGGCCTATATGGACTTTGGCAAAGAGCTGATCAAGCGCTTGAAGAAAGACTCCCGCAGCGATAAGGCGTAAGGCACACAAGAATCAATAGGAAAGTAAGCATGGCTACACGAAAACCAAAAGGTCTAGGTCGAGGCTTGGATGCCTTGCTCGGCGCAGACGCAGGCGCTATCGCAACTATAGGGAAAAAGGGCGAAGCGGCGGTGAGCGATGGCCCACCTTCCAACCTGCCCGTCAAACTGCTGAAGGCCGGGGTGTATCAGCCGCGTACTCGCATGGACGAGGGCGCCTTGAACGAGCTGGCCGAATCCATACGCGCACAAGGTGTGATGCAGCCTATTTTGGTGCGTCCCCTGTCGGGCAAGGATAAGGGCAAGTACGAGATCATCGCGGGTGAACGCCGTTTCCGTGCGTCGCAAATTGCCGGCCTGGAAGAAGTGCCCGTTCTGGTGCGCGAAGTAGGCGACGAGAACGCTGCCATCATGGCGCTGATCGAGAACATTCAGCGTGAAGATCTGAATCCGCTGGAAGAGGCGCAAGGTGTGAAGCGTCTGCTGGACGAGTTCGGTCTGACCCACGAGCAGGCCGCCCAGGCCATTGGTCGTTCGCGCTCGACCACCAGCAACCTGCTGCGTCTGATCAACCTGGCTGAGCCCGTACAGATCATGCTGCTGGCCGGTGACATCGACATGGGTCACGCCCGTGCCTTGCTGGCCATGGACGCTGCCCGCCAGATCATGCTGGCCAACGAGGTGATTGCCCGCCGTCTGTCGGTGCGTGAAACCGAGAAGCTGGTTGCCCGTGCCCTGCACGAGGATGACGAGCCTGCCAGCAAGCAGGCCCAGAGCAAGGCCAGCCGCAATGGCGACGTACAGCGCTTTGAAAAGGTGCTGTCCGACCACCTGGGTACCAAGGTGACCCTGAAGGTCGGTGCCAAGGACAAGGGCCAGCTGCAGATCGCTTTCCATGGCTGGGAGCATCTGAATGCCTTGCTGGAAAAGCAGGGCCTGTCGTCCTTGCTGGAGCAAACAGAGGATTAAGTCAGGTGCGCGCCACGCTGAAGGCGATGTGATTGCTGTAGAAAAGCCGACCTAAGGTCGGCTTTTTCTTTGCCATGAAGCATGGTTTGTGACTGGTCAGCATCTTGGAGCAAGAAAAAGAAGCGACTGGTGGAGGAAGACTTTGAAAAACTTCTGGAATGATGGGTTACTCCCCTAAAACTCCTCAGCTATCCAATCTTTTTTTGGCGGCAGCTCATGACTGCGTGATTTTCAGATTGCTTGCTTGTGCTCCAGTCAGTAGAAAACAGCACGATGAGGGTCTTGGGGAGGCAAGGGAGAGGTAGGGAAGAGGCCCGAAAGCCGGGCTAAAAGCAGAAAATCCGATTCGGTATCTTTTGCTTACAAAAATAAGCGCTGAAAATACGAAAAAATCTATGTGTTTACCCGCATTTCACCCTGATTTCCAGGTTTTGAATGCGCTCAAAAGCGGCATCCCCAGAGCCTGAAAATAGTGACAAAACCAGTAAGAAAAGCGTCCAAAATCAGGTTTTTCTAAAAATTTCATCGAATTATTAAGTTTTCTTCCCAAAAGGCTTGACGACTTCATAAAACATGTCCATAATTCGATTTTCGCTTCGGGTGGGATGTCCGAGTGGTTAAAGGAGGCAGACTGTAAATCTGTTGGCCCTGCGCCTACGTTGGTTCGAATCCAACTCCCACCACCAGCACTTTTCTAGAGTCAGCCAGCAAGGCGACTTTAGGAGAGGGTGAAGAAAAGTCTGCGGGTGTAGCTCAATGGTAGAGCAGAAGCCTTCCAAGCTTAAGACGAGGGTTCGATCCCCTTCACCCGCTCCAAGTAAAAAATCTTTAGCCACTCTCGGCTGAAGTTGAATGCCCATGTGGCTCAGTGGTAGAGCACTCCCTTGGTAAGGGAGAGGTCACGCGTTCGATCCGCGTCATGGGCACCACATCTCTCTTCTCTATATCGTTCTATCCCTTCAGGAGTCTGCCATGGCTAAAGGCAAGTTTGAACGGACTAAACCGCACGTCAACGTCGGTACTATCGGTCACGTTGACCACGGTAAAACCACTCTGACCGCTGCAATCTGCACGGTTCTGTCCAAGGCATACGGCGGCGAAGCACGCGATTACTCGCAGATCGACAACGCCCCTGAAGAAAAAGCACGTGGTATCACCATCAGCACGTCGCACGTTGAGTACGAAACGCCTAACCGTCACTACGCTCACGTTGACTGCCCCGGCCACGCTGACTACGTCAAGAACATGATTACTGGTGCTGCCCAGATGGACGGCGCTATCTTGGTTTGCTCGGCCGCTGACGGCCCAATGCCCCAGACTCGCGAGCACATCCTGCTGAGCCGTCAGGTTGGCGTTCCTTACATCATCGTGTTCCTGAACAAGGCCGACATGGTCGATGACGAAGAGCTGATCGAACTGGTTGAAATGGAAGTTCGCGAGCTGTTGTCCAAGTACGACTTCCCTGGCGACGACACCCCGATCATCAAGGGTTCGGCCAAACTGGCTCTGGAAGGCGACGAAGGCCCACTGGGCAGCCAAGCCGTTCTGGCTCTGGCCGAAGCGCTGGACAACTACATTCCTACGCCTGAGCGTGCTGTTGACGGTACGTTCCTGATGCCTGTTGAAGACGTGTTCTCGATCTCCGGCCGTGGTACGGTTGTGACCGGTCGTATTGAGCGCGGCATCATCAAAGTCGGCGAAGAAATCGAAATCGTGGGTATCAAAGACACGGTCAAGACCATTTGTACCGGCGTTGAAATGTTCCGCAAACTGCTGGACCAAGGCGAAGCTGGCGATAACGTCGGTCTGCTGCTGCGTGGTACCAAGCGTGAAGACGTGGAACGTGGTCAAGTTCTGGCCAAACCTGGTTCGATCAAGCCACACACTGACTTCGACGCCGAAGTGTACATTCTGTCCAAAGAAGAAGGTGGTCGTCACACTCCTTTCTTCAAGGGCTACCGTCCTCAGTTCTACTTCCGTACAACTGACGTGACCGGCACGATCGAGCTGCCAGAAGACAAGGAAATGGTTCTGCCAGGCGACAACATTTCGATGAAAGTGTCCCTGATCGCTCCTATCGCCATGGAAGAAGGTCTGCGCTTCGCTATTCGCGAAGGTGGCCGTACCGTTGGCGCTGGTGTCGTAGCCAAGATCCTGAAGTAAAAAAAGAGTAGTAATTTTGGGCGAAAGAGGTTAATATCCTCTTTTGCCTAAAAGCCAAACGTAGCAAAGTAGCGCGCTACGGTTTGTCAAGGTATAGGGGTATAGCTCAATTGGCAGAGCGTCGGTCTCCAAAACCGAAGGTTGAGGGTTCGATTCCTTCTGCCCCTGCCACCACAGTCACTCGCCACCATCTCGCGTGGCGTCACTCGTCGGAATATGTCGAATACCAACGTAGAAACCGTTAACCGAGGTTCCGAGCGCATCAAGCTGGGCCTAGCGGTCCTAGTCGTCGCCGCCGGTATTGTTGGCTATTCCGTTCTGGATGGCCAAAATTCACTGGTTCGCGCTGGGGTATTTGTAGCCAGCTTAATCGTCGCCGTATTGATCATCTGGTTTAGCGATACAGGCCGCCGCCTGGTCGCTTTTTCTCGTGATGCCTACACGGAAGTACGTCGCGTCCACTGGCCATCCCGTAAAGAAGCAACGCAAATGACGGGTATCGTCTTTGTGTTTGTTGCCGTTATGGCCATCTTGTTGTGGCTGATTGACAAAGGGCTCGGCTGGATCATTTATGGCCTGTTGCTGGGCTGGAAATAAAGGGCACACATGAGCAAACGCTGGTATGTGGTTCACGTTTATTCCGGCATGGAAAAAAGCGTGCACAAAGCTCTGGTGGAGCGCATTGAACGCGCTGATCTCCAAGAAGCGTTTGGTCGCATTCTGGTTCCATCGGAAGAAGTCGTTGAAGTAAAGAACGGCAAGAAATCAATTACAGAGCGACGTATTTACCCCGGTTACGTCCTGGTCGAGATGGCCTTGACCGACGAAACCTGGCACTTGGTAAAAAGTACGCCGCGAGTCACCGGCTTTTTGGGCGGTTCCGGTAACCGTCCCGCTCCTATCTCCGAGCGCGAAGTGGAAAAAATCCTGTCGCAAATGGAAGAGGGCGTTGAGAAGCCACGGCACAAAGTGCTGTTTGAGGTGGGCGAACTGGTACGCGTCAAGGACGGTCCGTTTGCAGACTTCAACGGTAACGTCGAAGAAGTTAACTACGAGAAAAACAAGGTTCGTGTCACCGTTACTATTTTCGGTCGCGCCACCCCCGTTGAACTCGATTTCGATCAAGTCGAAAAGACCTGATTAATTACAACCCCCGGGAAGCCTGCCGCATCATGTGTCAGGCGTCATCACCCGCAAGGAGCTAAGCATGGCGAAGAAAATCGTCGGCTTTATCAAGCTGCAAGTCCCAGCTGGTAAGGCAAACCCATCCCCTCCAATCGGTCCAGCGCTGGGTCAGCGCGGTCTGAACATCATGGAATTCTGCAAGGCGTTCAACGCCCAGACACAGGGTCTGGAACCCGGTCTGCCAATTCCTGTGGTGATCACCGCTTTTGCTGACAAGAGCTTCACGTTCATCATGAAGACTCCTCCAGCAACCATCCTGATCAAAAAGGCTGCTGGTATCAAATCCGGTTCTGCACGTCCTAACGTGGACAAGGTCGGTACGCTGACTCGTGCACAGGCTGAAGAAATCGCCAAGACCAAACAACCCGACCTGACCGCTGCCGATCTGGACGCCGCTGTGCGTACCATCGCTGGTAGCGCTCGCAGCATGGGCATCAACGTTGAAGGGGTGGTGTAAGTCATGGCTAAAGTAAGCAAACGCGCAGCCGCTATTGCTGCCAAGATCGACCGCAACAAGTTCTACCCTGTGGCCGAAGCTCTGGCCCTGGTGAAAGACACTGCCACTGCCAAGTTCGACGAATCCATCGATATCGCTGTTCAGCTGGGCATCGATCCCCGTAAGTCCGACCAATTGGTCCGTGGCTCGGTGGTTCTGCCTGCTGGTACCGGTAAATCCGTGCGTGTTGCCGTTTTCGCCCAAGGTGAAAAAGCCGACGCCGCTCGTGAAGCTGGTGCTGACATCGTTGGTCTGGACGATCTGGCTGAGCAAATCAAAGCCGGTCAAATGGACTTTGACGTTGTGATCGCTTCGCCCGACACCATGCGTGTTGTTGGTACCCTGGGTCAGGTTCTGGGTCCTCGTGGCCTGATGCCAAACCCCAAGGTTGGTACTGTGACTCCTGACGTTGCCACGGCTGTCAAGAACGCCAAGGCTGGTCAAGTTCAATACCGTACTGACAAGGCCGGTATCATTCACAGCACCATCGGTCGCGCTTCGTTCAACGTTGAACAGCTGCAGACCAACCTGGTTGCTCTGGTTGACGCCTTGAACAAGGCTCGTCCAGCCGCTGCCAAGGGTGTTTACCTGCGCAAGGTTGCCGTGTCCTCCACCATGGGTGGCGGTGCACGTGTTGAAATTGCATCTCTGACTGTTTAATCAACAGTTGGAAAAAAAGAACTTTGGGCTGTGATCCTGTTTACAGGGTCACTGCTGTCAAAGACCGTTGGAGCAGTTGGCTGACTTGTCATCTCACTGCTTAATCGGGGCAAAACGTCCCATCCAACGTAGACGGCGCCCGTGGAAGAATTCGTAATAGAACTCGTCCAGGTGCGCCGCATTCGGTTGATGTTGGGAAGCCTTCCCGACATCGTTTGAAGGAGTGTTCAACCGTGAGTCTCAATCGTGAAGAGAAAGCGGTAGTCATCGAAGAAGTCACTGCCGAACTGGCAAAGGCCCAATCGATCATTATCGCCGAGTACCGTGGTCTGGACGTCGCTTCTGCTACCGTATTGCGCAAAAAAGCGCGTGAGTCTGGCGTCTACCTGCGTGTGTTGAAAAACACCCTGGTTCGTCGTTCGTTGGAAGGTACCTCGTTTGACGGTATCTCCAGCCAGCTCGTGGGTCCTCTGATGTACGCCATCAGTGAAGATCCCGTTGCTGCGGCGAAAGTCGTTGCAGATTTTGCCAAGACCAATGACAAATTGGTCGTCATGGGCGGTGCGCTGCCCAATAGCGTTCTGAATGCTGATGGTGTTAAGGCTCTGGCCACAATGCCCTCGCGCGACGAATTGCTGGCGAAACTGCTGGGCACCATGCAAGCACCTATCGCTACTTTTGTGCGTACGCTTAACGAAGTTCCCACCAAGTTTGTTCGCGGCCTGGCGGCTGTGCGCGATCAGAAAGAAGCTGCGTAAGCGGTTTTCCTTCAGGAAACTTCGTCGTTGCGAACGACAACCAAACCTGGCATTTACCTAATATCTGGAGTTCTTAAAAATGGCTACTAAAGCTGAAATCCTTGACGCCATCGGCGCAATGTCCGTGCTCGAACTGTCCGAGCTGATCAAAGAAATGGAAGAAAAATTCGGTGTGTCGGCTGCTGCCGCCGCTGTTGCTGTTGCAGCTCCTGCTGCTGGTGGCGCTGCTGCTGCCGCTGAAGAGCAAACCGAATTCACCGTGTTCCTGGCTGACGTTGGCGCAAACAAAGTTAGCGTCATTAAAGTCGTGCGCGAAATCACCGGTCTGGGCCTGAAAGAAGCCAAAGATCTGGTTGACGGTGCTCCTAAGGCTGTTAAAGAAGGCCTGTCCAAAGCTGATGCTGAAGACGCTCAGAAGAAGCTGGAAGAAGCTGGCGCCAAGATCGAGCTCAAGTAAGAGTATCGATAGATGCCCGGGAATGCGTTTCAAGCCTTCCCGGGCTTTTGCGTTTCCAGAAAACCCACGATTTTTAATTAGTATTGTAGAAAGTCGGGTTTTTTAGAGTCGTAAACCAGGGCCGTGGTTGACGGTCCGTGTAACCCTTGAGTCGGAGTGCTCATGCCTTATTCGTACACCGAAAAAAAGCGCATACGCAAGAGCTTCGCCAAACGTGAAGACGTACAGCAGGTTCCTTACCTGTTGGCTACCCAGCTGCATTCTTTCAGAACCTTCTTGCAGAAGGACACGCTGCCTTCTCAGCGTAAGGTTGAAGGCTTGCAGGAAGCTTTCAGTTCCATATTTCCAATAGTAAGCCATAACCAAATGGCGCGGCTAGAGTTCGTGAGCTATACGCTCGGCGAGCCGGTGTTCGACGTCAAAGAGTGTCAACTTCGTGGTTTGACCTATGCCTCCCCCTTGCGGGCGAAGGTTCGTCTGGTCCTCATGGACCGCGAGGTGAGCAAGCCTACCGTCAAGGAAGTAAAAGAGCAAGAAGTCTACATGGGCGAAATGCCCCTGATGACTGATAACGGCTCTTTTGTGATCAACGGTACCGAACGAGTCATCGTTTCCCAGCTGCACCGTTCCCCCGGCGTGTTCTTTGAACATGACCGCGGTAAAACGCACAGCTCGGGCAAGTTGCTGTTCTCGGCGCGCGTGATTCCTTACCGTGGTTCCTGGCTGGACTTCGAGTTCGATCCCAAGGACATTCTGTTCTTCCGTATCGACCGTCGTCGCAAGATGCCTGTGACTATCTTGCTAAAGGCCATTGGCCTGACGCCAGAGCAGATCCTGGCCCACTTCTTCGAGTTCGATCACATCGAACTGCACCAGGAAGGTGGCAAGCTGCAATTCGTTCCAGAACACTGGAAGGGCGAGGTTGCCCGTTTCGACATTACCGACCGTGACGGTCGCGTACTGGTTGAAAAGGACAAGCGTATCAATGCCAAGCATTTGCGCGACCTGCAAGCAGCCAAGATCGAATACATTTCCATCCCGGAAGATTTCCTTCTGGGTCGTGTGCTGGCCAAGAACATCATCAACGCCGAAACCGGCGAAGTGATTGCCAACGCCAACGACGAAATCACCGAATCCATTCTGGCCGAAATGCGCGCAGCCAATGTGCGTGATTTCGAGACCCTGTACATCAATGAACTGGACCAGGGCGGCTTTATCTCCCTGACCCTGCGCACGGATGAAACAGCGGATTCCAATGCTGCCCGTATCGCGATCTATCGCATGATGCGTCCCGGCGAGCCACCAACCGAAGAAGCGGTTGAGGCCCTGTTCAACCGTCTGTTCTACAGCGAAGAGTCCTACGACTTGTCGCGCGTGGGTCGTATGAAGGTCAACAGCCGTCTGGGCCGTGGTGACAGCATTGAAGGTCCCATGACCCTGACCGACGAAGACATCCTGGACACCATTCAGGTGCTGGTGAGTCTGCGTAACGGCCGCGGTCAGATCGACGATATCGATCACCTGGGTAACCGTCGTGTTCGTTGCGTTGGCGAATTGGCCGAAAACCAATTCCGCGCCGGTCTGGTGCGTGTGGAACGTGCTGTCAAGGAACGTCTGGGCCAGGCCGAGACCGAAAACCTGATGCCGCACGATCTGATCAACTCCAAGCCCATCTCTGCGGCTGTTAAAGAGTTCTTCGGTTCCAGCCAGCTGTCGCAGTTTATGGACCAAACCAACCCCTTGTCCGAGATCACGCACAAGCGTCGTGTTTCGGCACTGGGCCCTGGTGGTCTGACTCGTGAACGTGCGGGCTTTGAGGTGCGCGACGTGCACCCAACCCACTACGGTCGCGTGTGCCCGATTGAAACGCCTGAAGGTCCAAACATTGGTCTGATCAACTCCATGGCGCTGTACGCTCGTCTGAACGAGTACGGCTTCCTGGAAACGCCTTACCGCAAGATTGTTGACGGCAAGGTCAGTGAACAGATCGATTACCTGTCGGCTATTGAAGAAAGCAATTACGTCATCGCTCAGGCTAACGCCGAGTTGACCGAAGACGGTGCCTTTGCTGACGATCTGGTTGCCTGCCGTGAAGCTGGCGAAACCATGATGACTGCGCCAGAGAACATCCATTACATGGACGTGGCTCCTTCGCAGATCGTGTCTGTGGCTGCTTCGCTGATTCCGTTCCTGGAGCACGATGACGCCAACCGAGCACTGATGGGCGCCAACATGCAGCGTCAGGCAGTTCCTTGCCTGCGCCCTGAGAAGCCTTTGGTCGGTACCGGTATCGAACGTACTGTTGCTGTTGACTCGGGTACAACCGTACAAGCCCGTCGTGGCGGTGTGGTGGTAGACGTTGACGCACAGCGCGTGGTTATTCGCGTGCACGATGACGAGAACGTGGCTGGCGAGGTCGGTGTAGATATCTACAACATGACCAAGTACACCCGTTCCAACCAGAACACCAACATTAACCAGCGTCCTATCGTCAAACGTGGCGATATCGTGGCTCGTGGTGACGTGCTGGCTGACGGCGCATCGACTGACCTGGGCGAATTGGCTCTGGGTCAGAACATGCTGATCGCCTTTATGCCCTGGAACGGCTACAACTTCGAGGACTCGATTCTGATCTCCGAGAAGGTCGTGGCTGATGATCGCTACACTTCGGTTCACATCGAAGAGCTGACGGTTGTTGCCCGTGACACGAAGCTGGGGCCTGAGGATATCACTCGCGATATCAGCAACCTGTCCGAAATTCAGCTGAACCGTCTGGACGATTCCGGCATTGTGTACATCGGCGCCGAAGTGCGTGCCGACGACGTGCTGGTCGGTAAAGTGACACCCAAGGGTGAAACTCAGCTGACTCCGGAAGAAAAGCTGCTGCGCGCCATTTTTGGTGAAAAAGCCTCTGACGTTAAAGACACCTCCCTGCGCGTGCCTTCGGGCATGGTCGGTACGGTGATCGACGTTCAAGTCTTTACCCGTGAAGGTATCGAGCGTGACAAGCGCGCCCAGTCCATCATTGATGATGAACTGCGTCGCTACCGCCAGGACCTGAACGACCAGCTGCAAATCGTTGAAGACGACGCCTTTGACCGTGCCTTGAAGTTCCTGGTCGGCAAAACCGTCAACGGTGGTCCACGCAAGCTGCCCAAGGGCACCGAGCTGGCCGCTGATTACCTGAACGATCTGGATCGCTGGCAGTGGTTCGACATCCGTCTGGCTGACGAGCAACACGCACTGGTGCTGGAGCACACCAAGGAATCCTTGGAGCAAAAGCGTCACCAGTTCGACTTGGCTTTTGAAGAAAAGCGCAAGAAGCTCACCCAAGGCGACGAGCTGCCTCCTGGCGTGCTGAAGATGGTCAAGGTTTACCTGGCTGTTAAGCGTCGTCTGCAGCCTGGTGACAAGATGGCCGGTCGTCACGGTAACAAGGGTGTGGTTTCCCGCATCGTTCCCGTGGAAGACATGCCGCACATGGCTGACGGTACTCCTGTGGACATCGTTCTGAACCCGCTGGGCGTGCCTTCGCGTATGAACGTGGGTCAGGTTCTGGAAGTTCACCTGGGTTGGGCTGCCAAGGGTATTGGCCACCGCATCAACGACATGATGCAAGAAGAAAAGAACGTGCAGGTTTCCGAACTGCGCGCGTTCCTGGACAAGGTCTACAACACTGCCGGCAAGAAGACTCGCATCAACGAGTTGACTGACGACGAAGTGATGAACATGGCCACCAACTTGCAGAAAGGTCTGCCATTGGCAACGCCAGTGTTCGACGGTGCAACCGAGCAGGAAATCGACCAGATGTTGCGTCTGGCCTACCCTGACGACATCGCCGAGAACCTGCAGCTGGCACCACACCGCACTCAGGTTCGCCTGTTTGATGGTCGTACCGGCGAAGCCTTTGAGCGTATGGTCACCGTAGGCTACATGCACTACCTGAAGCTGCATCACCTGGTCGATGACAAGATGCACGCTCGTTCCACTGGCCCATACTCGCTGGTTACTCAGCAGCCGCTGGGTGGTAAGGCGCAGTTCGGTGGTCAGCGTTTCGGGGAGATGGAAGTCTGGGCGCTGGAAGCTTATGGCGCCGCCTACACCCTGCAGGAAATGCTCACGGTTAAATCCGACGACATCGCCGGCCGTACCAAGGTCTACGAGAACATTGTCAAGGGTGACCACGTGATCGACGCCGGTATGCCGGAGTCCTTTAACGTTCTGGTCAAGGAAATCCGTTCCTTGTCCCTGGACATGGATTTGGAGCGTAAATAATGAAAGCGCTACTCGATCTCTTTAAACAAGTCACTCAGGACGAGCAGTTCGATGCCATCAAGATCGGCATCGCCTCGCCCGAGAAGATCCGGTCCTGGTCTTTCGGAGAAGTCCGCAAGCCAGAGACCATCAACTATCGCACGTTCAAACCCGAGCGCGATGGCCTGTTTTGCGCCAAGATTTTTGGTCCCATCAAGGACTACGAATGCTTGTGCGGTAAATACAAGCGCCTGAAACATCGTGGCGTCATCTGCGAGAAGTGTGGCGTTGAAGTCACCGTCTCCAAGGTGCGTCGCGAGCGCATGGGTCACATTGAACTGGCCTGCCCGGTTGCTCACATCTGGTTCCTGAAGAGCCTGCCATCCCGTCTGGGCATGGTGCTGGACATGACCCTGCGTGACATCGAGCGCGTGCTGTACTTTGAAGCCTGGTGCGTGATCGAACCTGGTATGACCCCGCTCAAGCGCGGTCAGATCATGTCCGACGACGATTTCCTGGCCAAGACTGAAGAATACGGTGACGACTTCCACGCCCTGATGGGTGCGGAAGCCGTGCGCGAACTGCTGCGTACCATCGACATCGATCGCGAAGTCGAGCGCCTGCGTGCCGAACTGAAAGCCACTGGCTCGGATGCCAAGATCAAGAAGATCTCCAAGCGTCTGAAAGTGCTGGAAGGCTTCCAGAAATCCGGCATCAAGCCAGACTGGATGATCATGGAAGTGCTGCCCGTGCTGCCACCGGACCTGCGTCCGCTGGTACCACTGGACGGCGGCCGCTTTGCGACTTCCGACCTGAACGATCTGTACCGCCGCGTTATCAACCGTAATAACCGTTTGAAGCGTCTGCTGGAACTGAAGGCTCCGGACATCATCCTGCGCAACGAAAAACGTATGCTGCAAGAGTCCGTGGACTCCTTGCTGGATAACGGTCGTCGCGGTAAAGCCATGACTGGCGCCAACAAGCGTCAACTGAAGTCCTTGGCTGACATGATCAAGGGCAAGAGCGGTCGTTTCCGTCAGAACCTGCTGGGCAAGCGCGTGGACTACTCCGGTCGTTCCGTGATTGTGGTGGGTCCTCAGCTGAAACTGCACCAGTGCGGTCTGCCCAAGCTGATGGCGCTGGAACTGTTCAAGCCTTTCATCTTCAACCGTCTGGAATTGATGGGTCTGGCTACGACCATCAAGGCAGCCAAGAAGTTGGTGGAAAGCCAGGAACCGGTGGTGTGGGACATCCTCGAAGAGGTGATCCGCGAACATCCGGTCATGCTGAACCGTGCGCCTACGCTGCACCGTTTGGGTATTCAGGCTTTTGAACCGGTCCTGATCGAAGGTAAAGCGATTCAGCTGCACCCCCTGGTGTGTGCCGCCTTTAACGCTGACTTTGACGGTGACCAGATGGCCGTTCACGTGCCGCTGTCGCTGGAAGCCCAGCTGGAAGCGCGCACCCTGATGCTGGCCTCCAACAACGTGCTGTTCCCCGCCAACGGTGAACCGTCCATCGTTCCTTCCCAGGATATCGTGTTGGGTCTGTACTACGCGACCCGCGAACTGGTGAATGGCAAGGGCGAAGGCTTGTTCCTGGCTGACGTGGCTGAAGTTCAGCGCGCCTACGACAACAAGGAAGTCGAGCTGCAAACTCGTCTGACCGTCCGTATCGAAGAATTCGAGAAGGGCGAAGACGGTGAGTGGGTCAAGACCATCAAGCGTTACGAAACGACTGCTGGCCGTGCCTTGCTGTCCGAAATTCTGCCCAAGGGCATGCCTTTCACCGCACTGAACCGTGCGTTGAAGAAGAAAGAAATTTCGCGTCTGATCAACCAGTCCTTCCGTCGCTGCGGCCTGCGTGCCACCGTGATTTTCGCGGACAAGCTGATGCAGTCCGGTTTCCGTCTGGCAACTCGTGGTGGTATTTCCATCGCGATGAATGACATGGTTGTGCCTGTCGTCAAGGAAAGCATCCTGGCTCAGGCTAGCAACGAAGTTAAAGAAATTGACAAGCAGTACTCCTCCGGTCTGGTGACGGCTCAGGAACGCTACAACAACGTAGTGGACATCTGGGGCAAAGCCGGTGACCGCGTGGGTAAGGCCATGATGGAGCAACTGGCTTCCGAGCCAGTGACCAACCGTTTTGGTGAAGAAGTACGCCAAGAGTCCTTCAACTCCATCTACATGATGGCGGACTCCGGTGCTCGTGGTTCGGCTGCACAGATTCGTCAGCTGGCTGGTATGCGTGGTCTGATGGCCAAGCCTGATGGCTCCATTATTGAAACGCCTATTACCGCGAACTTCCGTGAAGGTCTGAACGTACTGCAGTACTTTATTTCGACTCACGGTGCTCGTAAGGGTCTGGCCGATACGGCCTTGAAGACGGCTAACTCCGGTTACCTGACTCGTCGTCTGGTCGACGTGACTCAAGATCTGGTCATTACCGAAGACGATTGCGGTACCAAGGGCGGCTACACCATGAAAGCCATCCTGGATGGTGGTGAGGTTATCGAGCCCCTGCGCGATCTGATTCTGGGCCGTGTGGCCTCGACCGACATCGTCAACCCTGACAATCAGGAACTGGTTATCCCCGCCGGCACTTTGCTGAACGAGGACCTGGTCGACCTGATCGACAACCTGGGTATTGATGAAGTCAAGATCCGTACTCCGCTGACTTGCGAAACCCGTCACGGCTTGTGCGCAAGCTGCTACGGTCGCGATCTGGGCCGTGGTGTGCTGGTTAACCGTGGTGAAGCCATCGGTGTTATCGCTGCTCAGTCCATCGGTGAACCGGGTACTCAGCTGACCATGCGTACGTTCCACATTGGTGGTGCGGCTTCGCGTGCAGCGCTGGCAAGCTCGGTGGAAACCAAGACGGCCGGTACGATCGGTTTTGAAATCGGTCTGCGCTACGTGACCAACGCCAAGGGCGAACGTGTTGCGATCTCCCGTTCCGGTGAAATCGTCATTTTTGACGACAACCGCCGCGAACGCGAACGCCACAAAGTGCCTTACGGCGCCACCATTACGGTGGGCGATGGTGAAGCCATCAAGGCTGGCCAACGTCTGGCAAGCTGGGATCCGCTGACCCGTCCTATCGTGTCCGAGTACACCGGTACCGTTCGCTTCGAGAACATCGAAGAAGGCGTGACCGTGGCTCGTCAAGTGGACGAAGTGACTGGTCTGTCGACTCTGGTTGTGATCACTCCCAAGACACGTGGTGGCAAGATCACCATGCGTCCTCAGATCAAGCTGCTGAACGAGCAAGGTCAGGAGATCAAGATCGCTGGTACCGACCACATGGTCAATATCTCCTTCCCAGTGGGTGCGCTGATTACCGTTCGCGACGGTCAGCAAGTGTCCGTGGGTGAGATTCTGGCGCGTATTCCTCAAGAATCGCAAAAGACTCGGGATATTACCGGGGGTCTGCCACGTGTGGCCGAACTGTTCGAAGCTCGTTCGCCCAAGGACGCCGGTCTGCTGGCCGAAGTTACGGGTACGGTTTCCTTCGGTAAAGACACCAAGGGCAAACAGCGTCTGGTCATTACCGACCTGGACGGCGTCAGCCACGAGTTCCTGATTCCGAAGGAAAAACAGGTTCTGGCTCACGACGGTCAAGTGGTGAACAAGGGCGAGATGATTGTGGACGGCCCAGCCGACCCGCACGACATCCTGCGCTTGAAGGGTATCGAGAAGCTGGCCAACTACATTGTTAACGAAGTGCAGGACGTTTACCGTCTGCAAGGTGTGAAGATCAACGACAAGCACATTGAAGTGATTGTTCGTCAGATGCTGCGCCGCGTGAACATTGTGGATGCCGGTGATACCAACTTCATCACGGGTGAACAGGTTGAACGCTCCGAACTGCTGAACGAGAACGATCGCGTCCTGGCCGAAAACGGTATTCCAGCTACGTACGAAAACGTGCTGCTGGGTATTACCAAGGCCTCGCTGTCGACCGACTCCTTCATCTCGGCGGCTTCCTTCCAGGAAACCACCCGCGTGTTGACCGAAGCGGCCATCATGGGCAAAACCGACGATCTGCGTGGTCTGAAAGAAAACGTGATCGTGGGTCGTCTGATTCCTGCTGGTACCGGTATGGCCTTCCATTCCGCCCGCAAGGAAAAAGAAGCCTTTGAAGTGGCAGAGCGCAAAGCAGCCCGTGAACTGGAAAACCCGTTCGCATCGGCTCCTGAGCCTTCGGAAGATCCGGTCTTTGTGTCCGGTGCCTCCGAGCCCGAGCAGCAGCCTGAAGCCCCAGAAGGCGATCAGGAATAAGCAGGATATAGTGGTTCCCCACCCTGGCTATCCAGGGTGGGCCGATACCTTCAGGTAATCGGATAAAACCAGCTAGTTCGAGCTTAAAAAAAAACCCCACATGGCTATGCCACGTGGGGTTTTTTCATGGCCGTCTGGCGGCTATAAGCGGATGCGCTTAGCTACCCAGCTTGATTTCGCCAGTCATGATGCTCCAGTGACCTGGGAAGGAGCAAAAGAAAGCGTAGTCTTCGCCGGCTTGCAGCTTGGAGACGTCAAAGGTTACGGAGGTGCTTTCACCGCCGCCGACCACGTCAGTGTGAGCGATCACGCGCTCGTCACCGGCTTTAACGTAGTTGTTGTCCAGACCGGCTTTCATGCCATCGGTAGCAACAGCGCTTTCATCGGCTTTCTTCGAGATAACGACGTTGTGGCCCATGGCTGCTTTAGGCAGCTTGCCGGTGTGTTTCAGGTTGATTGTGAATTCCTTGCATGTCTTGTCAACAACGATGCTCTTGGTGTTGAACTGCATGGAGTCATTGCCTTCGATGGTAACGTCGCAAGCAGCAAAAGCAGGCACGCTGGCCAATCCAAGAACGGCTGTGAAAGCAAGTTTGGCAAACATTCTAGTAACTCCTCGAAAACTGACAAAAAAAGGAACGGGACACGGGGGTGTTGTTCCGGTCTTACAGCATAGACTGTAGCGCACTCAAGGTGCTTAACAAAACAAAGACCCGGACTATTTTACCGGCTTATATTGCCGCATCCGAGCCCGTAAATGATTTGTTTTCTTATCGTTTGATGTGGCTCTAACAGCCTCACTCTATCGCCCCCAGTGAGCTTGACGGCAGCGCAGATCAGGTTCCGCTTTTCGGGATGTTTAGTTTGTGACCAGGTGTTGGGCCACATTGAAAAGTGCCGCAGCGGCAATCAGGCATAACAGCAGGCCACAAAGCTGCTCGATACGTGGCAAGTGCTTTTGTATGCGCTGTTGCCAGTGGGGATGCCCGATCAAAACCGTGATGAACAAGTCCCAGAGCAGAACGATAAAAAACATCCACAGGCCCAGCAGGATGTGCAGACCGGTGCCAGCGCGGCTGCTGGCGAGTACGGAGGCCAGGCTGGCGTAAAACAGAGCGTTTTTAGGATTCAGCAGACCGGAGAGCAGGCCCAGCAGGGCATGATGCCACCAGCCGCCTGTAGAGGCGCCAGAGGCACTGATCCTTTGCTGGGTGCTGTGATGGGCTGCCTGCAGGAATTTCACGCCCAAATACAGCAGATACAGCCCTCCCGCGCCCTGAAGCAGCAGAAAGAGGGGGCTGCCGGTGCTCATCCGGGCAAAACCCGTCAGCGCCAGGCTGATGTACAGGCCATTGGCCAGGCCGACACCAGCGCAAGCACCGCTTGCGACCCAGCGACCATGGGCCAAGGTGCTGCGGGCGATCAGGAAGAAATCAGGGCCGGGGGAAAGCAGGGCCAGGAAATGGGTACTGGCGATCAGCAGGAACAAGGACACGGCGGTACTTCCAGGAGCAAAACCGCAGTGTGACCAGAAGCGTGGGGACCGTATTGAATAAAAGTGCGCGCCCTTGGAGCAGAGGTCGCAGGGGCGTGAGGTGTGCCTTAGCTGCGGTATTGGCCGGGGGTGACGCCGGTGTAGTGCTTGAAGACGCGCTGAAAATGGCTTTGGTCGGCAAAGCCCAGGCGATAGGCAATATCAGCCAGCTCATCACCGTGGCGCAAGGCATCACGGGCCAGGTTGACACGCTGATTCAATTGCCAGCGCTGTGGCGTCAGGCCGGTATGGCGACGAAAGGCGCGAATCAGCTGATAGCGGCTAAAACCTGTTTCCTGCGCCAGTTCGTGCAGGGGAATAGTGGCTAACTGGCCTTTTATCCAGCGATCCAGGGTTTTCTGCAAAACGGCGCTAGGTGGGGGAGCGGGGGCCAAGGGCTGGGATTGGGCTGAGCCGTGGTGCAGCAAAAAGTCGATCATCGCTGCTTCTTTGCTCAGTATCGGAGCGGCTGAAAACAAGAGGGTGTTCAACTCGCAGTAGGCCGCATAAAGCTGCGGTTCGTGGCTAACACGGATAGGCTCCTGGGCCTCCAGCCTGAGTCCTGTGCTTTCCTGCCAAAGCTGCGCCAGCCATGCCGCATCCAGATGCAGCATTTGATAGCTCCAGGACTGGTCAGGCAGAGGATTGCAGGCGTGGCTGCGGTGCGCGGGTACAAAGACCAAAGAACCAGGTGCAAGCCGGACCGGGCCGCCGGGTGCGCCCGTAAAGACGCTGCCACCGCCATCAACTGCACCTATCGAGTAGGTGGGGTGGCTGTGTTCCTGGTAGCAGATACGGCTGTCACAGGCGCGTCGGCTTTCTACATAGGGCAGGGCAGCATCACGCCAGAATTCAGTCTTCATCGGAGACATCAACGGTGGCCAGGGAGACGATAAAGGTACAGCCTTGCTCGCGTGTGCTGTCCAGGGCTATATCCCCGCCGTGCTTGTTGATCACGGTTTTCACAAAGGCCAAACCCAGTCCGCTACCTGAAGGCGCACCAGCGGCGTTTTCGTGGGCTCGATGATAAGGTTCAAAAATAGTCGCCTGATTTTCTGCCGGAATCCCCCAGCCCTGATCTTTGACGAATACCTGAACTGTGTTTTTGTCCAGCGCAAGGTCAATATCGATCTGGTTGCCATCCGGCCCGTATTTGATGGCGTTCTGAATCAGGTTGGTAAAGGCACGGCGCAGCATGGGTGCATTACCGTTCACCCAGACCAGTTCCGAGTCATTCAGGTTCAGGCTGATAGAGCGCTTGCTGGCGCTGGCCCAGGCATCATCCAGACAGTCTGCCAGCAGATCAGACAGGTTCAGGGGGCTCAATACCATTTCCATGGCCTCGGCCCGTGCCAGGCTGATGAAGTTATCCACCAGCTCCAGCGTTTGCTCGGCATAGCCTTCCATCTTGTGCAGAAACTGATCTGGCGGCAGCTTGCTGTCATCCTGACGTTGCAGGCTGGTCAGTGCCAGAATCGAGTTCTGGGGGGCGCGCATATCGTGCGAAATAAAGCGCAAGGTCTCTTCACGCTTGGTCTGGGCCTGACGCAGCAGATTGATGGATTTGTGCAGCTGGGTCAGACGATGCGGCAAGTTACGCGCACTCAAGCCGGATAGGCGCTCGTTCAGTGCGGTTCGGACATCCGGGTACTCCAGCTGCAGTTTGTTCAGCTCTTCTGTGACCTGATTCAGCGCCGCTTCCTGACTGCGCCAGTGCCATAGCGGGTAGGCCAGCAGGACGGTAATCAGGCTGGCCAGTGGCGGAATCCACAGGTTGAAGCCATGCATGGCGATCCAGTTCACCAGCAAAATCGCAAAGACCAGCCCGATCAGGCTAAGCAAGGTGGCGCGTGGCGACAGATAAATCAGAACCTGACAGGCCAGCAGGACTGGCAAGCAGCTGGCCAGCGCAATAAACCAGGCCGGTGGCGTGCGTACCCACTGATTGCTGCGCACTGCCTGCAAGGTATTGGCCAGAATCTCCACACCCGACATGCTGCTCATGCCGGCTTTGGACAAAGGGGTAGGAAAGGTATCGCCCAGCCCACTGCCCCAGGCACCCACCAGCACGTATTTGTCCTTGAAGAAGGAAGGCGGAATATCGCCGTTCAGGACATTGAAGTAAGGCACGGTCTGGAAGTGACCGCTGCGGCCCAGAAAGGGAATGTGGGGAATGTCTGTTTGGCTGGAGTCCAGGGCTTGCAGGGCCAGATCCACATCTCCGCCCGTCATCAGCATGGCAATCGTGAAGTGTGGCAGCACCCGGCCCGAGGGGGTCGCCTGCTGCAGGGCGACACGCCGCACCACACCGTCTGAATCAGGCTCGATATTGATATAGCCCGATGCCTTGGCCGCCTTGCTGAGCATGGGAATGGCGGTATTGACGGTCTGGCGCTGGGTGTCATAAATCATCGGCAACACAACGCGCCCGTGATGATGGATGGCCTCGGACAGCGCCAGGTCATCATCCGGGTAGGCCGGGTTGGGTTCCTGAAAGACCAGATCGATGCCGACAGCGCGGGCCTGTTCAAGACGGCTCAGCAGTTGTGCATGGTTGATGCGTCGCCAGGGCCAGAAGCCCAGATTGGCAATGCTGTAGTCGTCGATGGCGACGATGACAATATCCGGGGGCGCAGCCTGTGGAAGAGCTGCCGCCATGGTGAAGTCGTAAATCAGGTTGTTCAGCTTGCCCAGCGCGAAGTCATCACGCAGGGAGCTGAACAATAAGGTCAGCAGCATCAGCAAGCCCGAAACCAGATGCCACTCTTTCCGGATCCGGTCAGAGAGTAGCTTGTTGTTTCTGGGGGCCGGGCTGCTCATGCCGTACGCCGTTCAGGTTTTAGAACTGAGACAGCAGGATCGGGTCGCCAAAATTGCTGACCACGGCTTGGCCATCCGAGCTGGTCAGGCTGGCTGCGCCTTCGAAGCTTTCGATCGTGTCCGGGCCCATCAGACCGTGACGGTCAATGGCACGTACGGTGACGTAGTAAGTGCCGGGGCGCGAGGCACCGAACTGAATGTCCGTATCTGTCGTAATGTCGCGCGACAGCAGCTTGGCACCTTGCGGGTCGGTGGAGGTCTGGACCAGATAGGCCTGGGCACCGGGTACTGCCTGAATCGTGCTGTTCCATTGACCACCGCGACGCTCGGGCGTGGAAATCTGCGGAGCGGGCAACAAAGGCTCCAGCGCCATGATATTGCCGTCCGTGCCCACCGCAGCCCCTTGATTCTGCTTCAGGGCCGTGGGGGTGCTGCGTTGCTGGGTTCCCAGTTCTGCGCGACCTTCCAGCACTTCGCTGTGAGCCATGCCTTGTTGTGTACGCACACGCAATTCGGTCCCACGCACGCCGGTAATGCTGACGGGGGTGCGAACTTCAAAGCGGCCTACGCCGGTTTTTTCCGGGGAAACGCGCGATTCCACGTCGCCATCATCCAGAGCGATGATCGAGTCGGTCAGACCAGTGCCTTCAAAGGCACGCATGCGGGTCACGCTCAAGGAGGCCTGGGCGGGGACGCTCAGCTGGCTGCCGTCTTGCAGTTCCAGTGTCAGGTAGCCATTGCTGCCCGTGTGTATCAGGTCGCCTTCCTGCAAATGTGTTGTACCTGCGCCCAGAGGCTGACCGTTCACCTGGATCTGGCCGGTTTGGTGCGTAATGCGGGCGGGGGCGGCCACTTCCGGAATCATGCGAAACGGAATGTGCAGCTCTTTGCCAATAGGCAGGCGATAAGGGTCAGCCACCGCATTCAAACGCTGGATTTCGGACCAGTTGCGGTCCTGGCGGGTGTAGGTCTGGGAAATGCCCAGCAAGGTGTCGCCGGCCAGCACTTTGTAGACAAAGTTCTCGCCACGGGCGCCGGAGGGTTGGGCTGACACGACGCCGCCCCAAATCAGGCCGCAAACAAGGGGCGCGGCGATACGCAAAGTAATCATAGAAAGTCAGCTAGCTAGGGTCGGTCAAAAGTTCAAGGCGATAGCCCAGAGCGTAGGACGCCGTCAGGCGCACCCCGTTTTCGGGTCGCAACTGGAGTTTACGGCGTATGTTGGACAGGTGAGTGTCCAGCGTACGGGAGGTGGCAGGAATTTCCCGGTTCCAGACCGCG
Source organism: Alcaligenes faecalis (assembly GCF_009497775.1). Lineage (NCBI taxonomy): Bacteria > Pseudomonadati > Pseudomonadota > Betaproteobacteria > Burkholderiales > Alcaligenaceae > Alcaligenes > Alcaligenes faecalis. The sequence goes on along the minus strand of NZ_CP031012.1, from coordinate 4,093,029 downwards.
GAGCTTAAAACATCACGCGAGAACAGGCGGCCGGGATTGCGAAACAGCAAAAGGGCCAGTTCAAATTCTTTGGGCGCCAGGGTGACGGTTTCCCCGTCCAGCACAATATGGCCTTGTTCAGGGAAGATGTCGTAGCCGGCAAATGAAAATCGGCTGTCCTGAGTGGCCGAGGTGCTCAGATCCATACGCCGGACAGCGGCGTTGACGCGCGCAACCAGTTCTCCCTTGCGTACGGGCTTATTAATATAGTCGTCGGCTCCGGCCTGCAAACCCGTGACCAGATCCTCTTCCTGGGTACGGCTGGTCAGGAATATGACGGGCAGGGCATGACCCAGTGTGGTGCGAACCCAACGCAACACATCCAGGCCGCTGACATCCGGCAGTTCCCAGTCCAGTAGCAATAAACCGAAATTATGTGGCTTGGCCAGCGCGGCCAGCAGGTCCTTTCCTTGATGAAAGGAGCGACATTCATAGCCAGCCTCGGTCAAGATCCGGGCAATCAGTTCAGCCTGGACGAGGTCGTCTTCCAGGGAAGCGATGATCATGGGTATTGTCCTTGTCGCAGAAGTGCAATAGCCCTGCAGTATAACGATATGTAGATAGCGAGTGACCAAGTGCTTCCATGCGTGTGCCGTGACAACGGGAAACTGCTGGATCGGTGCCCAAATCGTTGACCTATAAGGGTTTACTGTGGTAAATTTTAGAGCTTACTTTAAGGATCCTTTGCCGGTACACCTTGCAGTAATTTGATAGCAGCCCGGATTTTCAGGGCTGCGGGCATTTTTTTAGTGCCTGAAATCAAGCCCAAGCCATGTGCAAGACCGCTCTTTTTCGTGTTTTATGGGGAGTGGTATTGCGCAATGCCGCTTCCGGTACAGGGTTTCAAAACCCGCCAACTGGACGGCGTTTTTCAAAACACATACGTCAACCAGTACGTAAAGTACGTTATAGGATACGTAAAGGTCATGCCAACCATTAGCCAGCTCGTGCGTAAACCGCGCGAAGTCAGCCGCGTTAGCAGCAAGAGCCCAGCGCTCGAGAACTGCCCACAGCGCCGCGGTGTTTGCACCCGTGTATACACCACGACCCCCAAGAAGCCTAACTCCGCTCTGCGTAAAGTCGCCAAAGTGCGTCTGACCAACGGCTTCGAAGTCATTTCTTACATCGGTGGTGAAGGCCACAACCTGCAAGAGCACTCGGTCGTTCTCGTCCGCGGTGGTCGTGTCAAGGATTTGCCTGGTGTTCGTTACCACATCGTTCGCGGTGCACTTGACCTGCAAGGCGTCAAGGACCGTAAACAGTCCCGCTCCAAATACGGCGCCAAGCGTCCCAAGTAATCCATGTATCCATCGATCAGTTCACTGATCTGGATCCGTGCAACCGTGGCCGTTGCGCCATGGTAGGTAAGTGGTCATTTGTCATGAATGGCCGAGACCGCGAAAAGCGGTTCAACTGAATAGTCACAAGGAAATTTAAAATGCCTCGCCGTCGCGAAGTACCCAAACGTGAAATCCTACCTGACCCAAAATTTGGCAGCGTTGAGCTGGCCAAATTCATGAACGTGGTCATGCTGTCCGGCAAGAAAGCTGTTGCCGAACGTATTGTTTATGGCGCGCTGGAACAAATTGCGCAGAAAACCGGCAAAGATCCGCTCGAAGTGTTTAATGCTGCCATCAATAATGTAAAACCTGTTGTTGAAGTTAAGAGCCGCCGTGTTGGTGGTGCTAACTACCAGGTTCCTGTCGAAGTGCGCCCTGTCCGTCGTCTGGCTCTGGCCATGCGCTGGATGCGCGAAGCCGCTAAAAAGCGCGGTGAAAAATCGATGGACTTGCGCCTGGCCGGCGAATTGTCCGATGCGGCTGAAGGCCGTGGCGGTGCAATGAAAAAGCGTGAAGACACGCACAAGATGGCCGATGCTAACAAAGCATTCAGCCATTTCCGTTGGTAATCTGAGGACATATAACCATGGCCCGCAAAACCCCCATTCAGCGCTACCGCAATATCGGTATCTCGGCTCACATCGACGCCGGGAAAACGACCACTACCGAGCGCATCCTGTTCTACACCGGTGTGAACCACAAGCTGGGCGAAACCCACGAAGGTTCGGCCACCATGGACTGGATGGAGCAAGAGCAAGAGCGCGGGATCACCATTACCTCGGCTGCTACCACTGCTTTCTGGCGTGGTATGGCGGGCAATTACCCAGAACACCGTATCAACATCATTGATACCCCCGGTCACGTTGACTTCACTATTGAAGTTGAGCGTTCCATGCGCGTGCTGGACGGCGCTTGCATGGTGTACTGCGCTGTGGGTGGTGTTCAGCCTCAGTCGGAAACCGTATGGCGTCAAGCCAACAAATACGGTGTGCCTCGTCTGGCCTTCATCAACAAGATGGACCGTACTGGCGCTAACTTCTTCAAGGTTTACGACCAGCTCAAGCTGCGTCTGAAAGCCCACCCCGTGCCTGTCGTTATCCCGATCGGCGCTGAAGAAGAGTTCCAAGGCGTGGTTGACCTGATCAAGATGAAAGCAATCATCTGGGATCAAGCCAGCAACGGCGTGAAATTTGAATACACCGACATTCCTGCCGAGCTGCAAGCTTCGGCCGAGGAATGGCGCGAAAAAATGGTCGAGTCGGCTGCTGAAGCCAGCGAAGACCTGATGAACAAGTACCTGGAAAACGGTGACCTCTCCGAAGAGGAAATCAACCTGGGTCTGCGTACACGTACCATTGCCTGCGAAATTCAGCCAATGCTGTGCGGTACCGCGTTCAAGAACAAGGGTGTACAGCGCATGCTGGACGCCGTGATCGACTACCTGCCATCGCCAGTGGATATTCCACCTGTTGAAGGTACGGACGATGACGGTGAAGTCATTCATCGTAAAGCCAACGACGAAGAGCCTATGTCCGCTCTGGCGTTCAAGCTGATGACTGACCCCTTTGTTGGTCAATTGACTTTCGTGCGCGTTTACTCGGGCGTTCTGCGTTCGGGCGACACGGTCTACAACCCTATCAAGGGCAAAAAAGAGCGTATCGGCCGTATCTTGCAGATGCACGCAAACAACCGTGCCGAACTGAAAGAACTGGTTGCTGGTGACATCGCTTCCGTGGTGGGTCTGAAAGACGTGACCACAGGTGAAACCCTGTGTGACGCTGGTCAGCACATCATTCTGGAACGCATGGAGTTCCCGGAGCCCGTGATTTCGCAGGCTGTGGAACCAAAAACCAAGTCCGACCAGGAAAAAATGGGCGTGGCCTTGTCCCGTCTGGCTCAGGAAGATCCTTCTTTCCGCGTCAGCAGCGACGAAGAGTCCGGCCAAACCATTATTTCCGGTATGGGCGAGCTGCACCTGGAAGTTCTGGTAGACCGCATGCGCCGTGAATTCGGCGTGGAAGCCAACGTGGGTAAACCACAAGTGGCTTACCGCGAAACCATCCGCAAGACTTGCGACGAAATTGAAGGTAAATTCGTCAAACAGTCCGGTGGTCGTGGTCAGTACGGTCACGTTGTCCTCAAGCTTGAGCCCCTGGAAGCAGGCGGCGGCTTTGAGTTCGTTGACGCCATCAAGGGCGGTGTGGTTCCTCGCGAATTCATTCCTGCTGTTGAAAAAGGTATTCGCGAAACCCTGCACGCAGGTGTGGTCGCTGGTTACCCAGTGGTGGACGTCAAAGCTACGCTGTTCTTCGGTTCGTACCACGATGTGGACTCGAACGAAAACGCCTTCCGTATGGCCGCTTCGATGGCCTTCAAGGATGGTATGCGCAAGGCTGCCCCAGTTCTGCTGGAGCCGACCATGGCTGTAGAAGTTGAAACCCCTGAGGAATACGCCGGTACAGTGATGGGTGACTTGTCCTCCCGTCGCGGTATGGTTCAGGGTATGGACGATATGGTTGGTGGTGGCAAGGTCATCAAGGCCGAGGTTCCTCTGGCCGAGATGTTCGGTTACTCGACCAGCCTGCGTTCGCAAACACAAGGTCGCGCTACGTACACGATGGAATTCAAGCAATATGCTGAAGCTCCAAAGAACGTGGCTGACGAAGTGATCAGCGCTCGCGGTAAGTAATAGCAATATCAGCCCGCCCTATGGCGGGCTGCTCAACAATTTTTTTGTTTTCCTGTAAAACATAATTGGGATAAATCATGGCAAAAGGTAAGTTTGAACGGACTAAACCGCACGTCAACGTCGGTACTATCGGTCACGTTGACCACGGTAAAACCACTCTGACCGCTGCAATCTGCACGGTTCTGTCCAAGGCATACGGCGGCGAAGCACGCGATTACTCGCAGATCGACAACGCCCCTGAAGAAAAAGCACGTGGTATCACCATCAGCACGTCGCACGTTGAGTACGAAACGCCTAACCGTCACTACGCTCACGTTGACTGCCCCGGCCACGCTGACTACGTCAAGAACATGATTACTGGTGCTGCCCAGATGGACGGCGCTATCTTGGTTTGCTCGGCCGCTGACGGCCCAATGCCCCAGACTCGCGAGCACATCCTGCTGAGCCGTCAGGTTGGCGTTCCTTACATCATCGTGTTCCTGAACAAGGCCGACATGGTCGATGACGAAGAGCTGATCGAACTGGTTGAAATGGAAGTTCGCGAGCTGTTGTCCAAGTACGACTTCCCTGGCGACGACACCCCGATCATCAAGGGTTCGGCCAAACTGGCTCTGGAAGGCGACGAAGGCCCACTGGGCAGCCAAGCCGTTCTGGCTCTGGCCGAAGCGCTGGACAACTACATTCCTACGCCTGAGCGTGCTGTTGACGGTACGTTCCTGATGCCTGTTGAAGACGTGTTCTCGATCTCCGGCCGTGGTACGGTTGTGACCGGTCGTATTGAGCGCGGCATCATCAAAGTCGGCGAAGAAATCGAAATCGTGGGTATCAAAGACACGGTCAAGACCATTTGTACCGGCGTTGAAATGTTCCGCAAACTGCTGGACCAAGGCGAAGCTGGCGATAACGTCGGTCTGCTGCTGCGTGGTACCAAGCGTGAAGACGTGGAACGTGGTCAAGTTCTGGCCAAACCTGGTTCGATCAAGCCACACACTGACTTCGACGCCGAAGTGTACATTCTGTCCAAAGAAGAAGGTGGTCGTCACACTCCTTTCTTCAAGGGCTACCGTCCTCAGTTCTACTTCCGTACAACTGACGTGACCGGCACGATCGAGCTGCCAGAAGACAAGGAAATGGTTCTGCCAGGCGACAACATTTCGATGAAAGTGTCCCTGATCGCTCCTATCGCCATGGAAGAAGGTCTGCGCTTCGCTATTCGCGAAGGCGGCCGTACCGTTGGCGCTGGCGTGGTTGCAAAAATCATCAAGTAATAAGCCTTGATCGCGGTGTGAAGGTGTAAACCTTCCCGCCGCGTCTTTGCTACCCCCAAAAGGGGTGCTTTTTAGTCAGAGTTTCTTCGAGCAATTGATAAGCCCAGTCAAAAAGCCCCCACTTATATCGTTCTTTAGGATTACCCATGAAAAACCAGAAAATCCGCATCCGTCTGAAGGCTTACGATTACAAGTTGATCGATCAGTCTGCTGCTGAGATCGTAGAAACCGCCAAGCGCACCGGCGCTGTTGTTCGTGGTCCAGTACCACTGCCAACACGTATCCGTCGCTACGACATTCTGCGTTCGCCGCACGTCAACAAGACATCGCGCGATCAGTTTGAAATGCGTACCCACCAGCGCTTGATGGACATTGTCGATCCTACCGACAAGACCGTCGACGCTCTGATGCGTCTGGATTTGCCAGCCGGTGTTGACGTCGAAATCGCTCTGCAGTAATTCTGCCTAGCTGTTCGAGCTTCATCGAAAGAAACGCCATGCAACTGCATGGCGTTTTTTTTCGTCTGCGGGTTTGTTTTTTACGACCGGACACACTTTGACCCGGAAACAAATGCGACGATGGGCAAGGTGAAGGAGGACAAGAATGATAAATCGGAGACGCAAGCCGTTCCTGGCCCTGTGGTATTTCCTGGCACTCTGGCTATGTCTGTGGGGAAGCAGCGCAGCAGCGCAAGCCTGTGCAGATGACAAACCCATACGGTTGGCCGACCTGAGCTGGGAAAGCGCAGCATTCAGCACCGAGCTGTATCAGCAGATTCTGGAGAAGGCCTACGGTTGCAAGACCGAACGGGTGCCGGGCTCCTCGGCTGCTCTGGAAAGTGCGCTGGCGCAAAATGATATTCAAGTCATAGGCGAGATCTGGTCAGGACGTACCGAGATCATCGAAAAAGCCATTGAAGCCGGTCAAGTTCAAGTACTAGGCAATACCTTGAAGGGCGGGGCCGAGCAGGGCTGGTATGTACCGGACTATGTCGTCGACGGCGACCCGGACAAGGGAATCAAGCCAACTGCTCCCGATCTACAGAAAGTGGAAGATCTAGGGCGCTACGCCACTGTTTTCAGCGACCCGGAGCAGCCGAATAAAGGCCGCTTTTATAACTGCCCCTCCGGTTGGGTATGTGAAACCTTCAATAGTCGCCTGTTCGATCTCTATGGTCTGGGCGAGCACTATCAAAACTTCCGGCCCGGTACGGGCGCGGCTCTGGATGCGGCAATCAGTGCTGCCTACGACAGACGTGAGCCCATTCTGTTTTACTACTGGCAGCCTGCAGGCCTGATGGCCAAGTACTCCTTCAAGAAACTGGCCAGCGCGCCTTTCAATGAAAGCTGCTGGGAGGCTGCTGTTTCTGGCAAGGGCACGATTTGCCCGACGGACTTCATCCTGGCGCATATAGGCGTAGCGGCTTCCACCCCTTTCGTAGAGTCTTATCCTGAGCTGGTGGCTTTGTTTGAAAAGATCCAGCTAGAGCCCGAGCAGATGAACAAGATCATTTTGGGCATGACGGAAGGCGGGCAGAACGCCAGCACGCAGGTACAGAAATTCCTGACAGAGAACGCAGAGCAATGGCGTCAGTGGATGCCGGTGGCTCAGGCAGATCGCTTGCAGGCTGCTTTGGAGCCGCAAGCAACAAAACCAGTCACCACAGCGCAGTCCCGCTTCTTCCCGGAGTGGTCAGCAGCAGATTGGGTGAACCGTCAGTTGCTGGTTGCCGTGCAGGATTGGGGCACGGGTTTTCGCCAGATCAGCGCCTGGATTCTGACGCATGCCATCTTGCCGGTGGAGCGTGTTTTGCAGCAAGTGCCTGCCTGGGCGATTCTGGTTTTGACCGGCTTGTTGGCCTGGTGGGGACAACGGCGCTTTTTGCCTGTCCTTCTGTATATGGGTGGCTTGTACTTGATAGGCGCCATGGGACTGTGGGACAAGCTGATGCAAACCTTCACCCTGGTGCTGGTGGCAACTGTCTTCTCTGTTTTGATCGGTGTCCCGGTCGGCATTCTGAGCGCCCGAAGCCGTCTGCTTAGAAAAGTGCTGACGCCCGTGCTGGATGTGATGCAAACCATGCCTAGCTTTGTGTACCTGATTCCGGTGCTGATGCTGTTCGGTCTGGGTAAAGTCCCCGCCGTCCTAGCCACCGTTGTCTATGCTGTCCCGCCCTTGATTCGCCTGACCAGTTTGGGTTTGCGACAGGTAGACAAGCATGTGATGGAGGCGGCGCAGGCGTATGGGGTCACGCGCTGGCAAATGCTGACCAAGGTCACCTTGCCCTTGGCGCGGCCCAGCATCATGGCGGGCATTAATCAAACCACCATGATGGCCTTGTCCATGGTGGTGGTGGCCTCCATGATTGGGGCTCAGGGCTTGGGTGAAGACGTGTTGGCCGGCATTCAGACATTGGATATAGGGCGTGGGCTGCAGGCAGGGGTGGCGATTGTGATCCTGGCCATTGTTATTGACCGGATTTCTCAATCCTTTGGCCGTTCCCAGCGTCATCGCCGCAAGGTCAGGAGGCAAGCATGAATACCATTCCTACACCCTTGGGCGAGCAAGCTTGCAAGATAGAGTTGCGAGACGTCTATAAGGTCTTTGGCAACCGGGCGAGTGAAGCCGTGGAACTGTTAAAGCAGGGGGCTGATAAGCAGGCAGTGCAGAAGCAGACGGATTGCATTGTGGGTCTGGCGGGTGTGAATGCCTGCTTTCCTGCGCAGCAGATCTCCTGCGTAATGGGTTTGTCCGGTTCAGGTAAATCTACCTTGGTGCGTCACATCAATCGCCTGATCGATCCCAGTGCCGGACAGGTGCTGGTGGATGGGCAGGACATCTTGCAGCTGGACATGGCCAGCCTGCGACAGTTCCGTCGCTATGGAATCAGCATGGTCTTTCAGGCCTTTGGCTTGTTGCCCCATTTGACGGTGGTGGAGAACGTTGCCTTTGGTCTGGAGGTACGCGGCGACAAGCGTTCACAAGCCCGGGAGCAGGCCAGGCAATGGCTGGAGCGTGTGGGTCTACAAGACTATGCCGATAACTACCCAGACGAATTGTCAGGCGGGATGCAGCAACGGGTGGGTCTGGCCAGAGCCTTGGCCGTCGATGCAGACATTCTGTTGATGGACGAAGCCTTTTCGGCTCTGGACCCCTTGATTCGCTACGAGATGCAGGATGAGCTGTTGCGCCTGCAAAGCAGCCTGAACAAAACCATCATCTTTATTACTCACGATATTGATGAGGCATTGCGGCTGGGCCAACACATCGTGGTGCTGCGCGAGGGCAGGGTGGAACAAAGCGGTACTCCAGCTCAAATTCGCGACGAGCCCGTGAACGAATACGTTGCCCGCTTTGTAAATAAGGCGCATCAATAGAAAACGGGGCGCAGATCAGTTTTCCTGATCGTAGCTCCATAGCCGCACTCCCCGAATCCGAAAAAACTGTTGTCAATCAAGCAGTTTAGGGCAGATTTTTGCAGTAAATCTTGCTTGGCTTTACAGCAGCGTGCTATATTTACTAGCTTAGCCAAAAAGTTTTGGCTATGGTCGTCGCGCAAATCATTGCGTGTACTCTCAGTTAGCCCTGACCAATCGTAGTCAGGAATGGAGAAAACGATGTCGAACTCGACACCTACGCCTGCCGCGTGGCGGCTGGGCCTTGTTGGGCGTAAAGTTGGCATGACCCGTGTGTTTACAGAGGAAGGCGAGTCCATCCCTGTGACCGTGCTGGACGTGTCCAACAACCGCATCACCCAGGTCAAGACGCCCGCAGTTGACGGTTACGCTGCTGTACAGGTTGCCTTTGGCACCCGTCGTGCAACACGCGTTACCAAGCCCCAGGCAGGGCACTATGCAAAAGCTGGCGTTGAAGCTGGCAGCATCCTGAAAGAATTCCGCCTCGACCCCGCTGCTATCGCCGAGCTTTCCGCCGGTTCCGTAGTTGCTGTGGAAAGCATTTTCGAAGCGGGTCAGAAGGTTGACGTTACGGGCACCACGATCGGTAAAGGCTTTGCCGGTACCATCAAACGCCACAATTTTGGCGGCCAGCGTAACAGCCACGGTAACTCGCGCTCGCACCGCGTACCCGGTTCCATTGGTCAAGCCCAGGATCCAGGCCGTGTGTTCAAAGGTAAAAAAATGTCGGGCCATATGGGTGACGTTACCCGTACGGTTCAGAATCTTGACGTGATCCGCGTCGACGCCGAGCGTGGCTTGTTGCTGGTCCGGGGCGCTGTCCCAGGTCACAAGAATGCCAATATCGTTGTGCGCCCTGCTGTGAAAGGAGCCTAATCCATGGAACTGAAGCTCCTGAACGAACAAGGCCAAGCTGCATCCACATTGCAGGCCAACGAAACCGTTTTCGGTCGTGAATTCAACGAAGCCCTGGTTCACCAGATCGTTGTTGCATACCAGTCCAATGCTCGCAGCGGTAACAGCAAGCAATTGACTCGTGCCGAAGTCAACCACAGCACCAAGAAGCCATGGCGCCAGAAAGGCACCGGCCGCGCTCGTGCTGGTATGACATCCTCGCCCGTGTGGCGTGGAGGCGGTCGTGCATTCCCCAACACCGGTGAAGAAAACTACACGCACAAGGTCAACAAGAAGATGTACCGCGCCGGTATCAGCGCGATTCTGTCTCAGTTGGTCCGTGACGAGCGTCTGTTGGTTGTTGATTCCTTCACTCTGGAAGCACCCAAGACCCGTCTGGCAGCCAACAAGCTGAAAGACCTGGGCCTGGAATCCGTGCTGATCATCACCGACGCGCTGGACGAGAACGTGTACCTGGCTACGCGTAACCTGCCTCACGTTGCTGTGGTTGAACCACGCTACGCTGACCCGCTGTCCCTGATCCACTACAAAAAAGTGTTGGTCACCAAAGCGGCTGTCGCTCAGTTTGAGGAGATGTTGGGATGAACGCCGAACGTCTATTGCAAGTAATTCTGGCTCCTGTCGTGACTGAAAAAGCCACGTACGTTGCCGAAAAAAATCAGCAAATCGCTTTCCGCGTCGCTCCTGATGCTACCAAGCCTGAAATCAAAGCTGCTATTGAACTGCTGTTCAAAGTAGAAGTTGAGTCGGTGCAGGTGCTCAATCAGAAGGGCAAGGAAAAGCGCTTTGGCCGTTTCATGGGTCGCCGCCGCAGTGTGCGCAAGGCATATGTCTCGCTCAAGCCCGGTCAGGAACTCGACTTTTCTGAGGTGAACTAATATGGCATTGGTAAAAGTAAAACCAACGTCGCCAGGTCGCCGTGGCATGATCAAAGTGGTTCACCCTGAACTGCACAAAGGCGCTCCTTACGCGGCTTTGCTGGAAAAGAAATCCAGCAGTGCTGGCCGTAACAACAACGGCCACATCACGGTTCGTCACCGTGGCGGCGGTCACAAGCAGCACTACCGTATTGTCGACTTCCGTCGCAACAAGGACGGTATTCCTGCGAAAGTAGAACGTCTGGAATACGACCCTAACCGCAGCGCTCACATCGCATTGGTGTGCTACGCAGACGGCGAGCGTCGTTACATCATCGCCCCTCGTGGTCTGGAAGTGGGTGCAACGGTTGTGTCTGGCGCGGAAGCTCCTATCCGTTCCGGCAACACTTTGCCTATCCGCAACATTCCTGTGGGTCAAACCATTCACTGCATCGAGATGCTGCCTGGTAAGGGTGCTCAAATCGCTCGTTCCGCTGGTGGTTCCGCTGTGTTGCTGGCTCGTGAAGGCACGTACGCTCAAGTGCGTCTGCGTTCCGGTGAAGTTCGCCGCATTCACATCGACTGCCGCGCCACGATTGGCGAAGTCAGCAACCACGATCACAGCCTGCGTCAAATCGGTAAAGCCGGTGCTGTTCGCTGGCGTGGTATTCGTCCTACCGTTCGCGGTGTGGCGATGAACCCAGTCGATCACCCGCACGGTGGTGGTGAAGGTCGTACGGGTGAAGGCCGTGAGCCAGTCAGCCCATGGGGTACTCCTGCCAAGGGCTACCGCACCCGTCGTAACAAGCGCACAGACAACATGATTGTTTCGCGCCGTAAGCGCAAGTAAGGGGCGAACACTATGTCACGTTCGATCAAAAAAGGCCCATTCGTTGATGCTCACCTGATCAAAAAGGTTGACGCAGCCGTTGTGGGTAACGACAAGCGACCAATCAAAACCTGGTCGCGCCGCTCTACCATCCTGCCCGAGTTCATTGGGCTGACGATTGCCGTTCACAATGGCCGTCAACACATTCCCGTTTACATCAACGAGAACATGGTTGGCCACAAGCTCGGCGAGTTCGCTTTGACCCGTACTTTCAAGGGTCACGCTGCGGACAAAAAGGCCCGGAGATAAGTGATGGAAACTACAGCAATTATTCGTGGAGTCCATATTTCGGCGCAAAAAGCACGTCTGGTTGCGGACATGGTCCGCGGCAAGTCCGTCGCTCACGCTCTGAATACGCTGACTTTCACTCCTAAGAAAGCCGCTGGCATCATCAAGAAAGCTCTGGAATCGGCTATTGCCAACGCTGAGCACAATGACGGCGCCGACATCGACGAACTGAAAGTCACCTCCATTTACGTGGACAAGGCTCAGTCGTTGAAGCGTTTTTCTGCACGAGCCAAAGGCCGCGGTAACCGTATTGAGAAGCAGACTTGCCACATTGTGGTCAAAGTCGGCGCTTAAGGAGTCACAATGGGACAGAAAATCCACCCAATTGGGTTCCGCCTGGCTGTTAACCGTAACTGGAGCTCGCGTTGGTACGCTGACGGTGCTGAGTTCGGTACGATGTTGGCTGACGACATCCGTGTGCGCGAATACCTGAAACGCAAGCTGAAAAGTGCGTCCGTTGGCCGTGTGGTCATCGAGCGTCCTGCCAAGAATGCTCGCATCACCATTTACTCGGCTCGTCCTGGTGTAGTGATCGGCAAGCGCGGCGAGGATATCGAAAGCCTGAAGGCTGACCTGCAGCGCCTGTTGGGCGTGCCAGTGCACGTTAATATCGAAGAAATTCGCAAACCTGAAACCGACGCTCAACTGATCGCCGACTCCATTGCTCAGCAACTGGAAAAGCGCATCATGTTCCGTCGTGCGATGAAGCGTTCCATGCAAAACGCCATGCGTCTGGGTGCCCAAGGCATCAAGATCATGAGCTCGGGTCGCTTGAACGGCATCGAAATCGCTCGTACCGAATGGTACCGCGAAGGCCGTGTGCCTCTGCACACCCTGCGCGCTAACATCGATTACGGTACTTCCGAAGCGCACACGACGTACGGGATCATCGGTATCAAGGTCTGGGTCTACAAGGGCGACATGCTGCCTAACGGCGAAATGCCTGTTGACACCGTAGCCCCTGAAGAGCGCCGCCCACGTCGTCCACGTGGTGACCGCCCTGAAAACCGCCGTCCAGGTGGTCGTGGCCGCGGTCCTCGTAAAGACGCTGCTCCTGCTGCGTCCGAAGGAGAATAAAACATGCTGCAACCTTCTCGCAGAAAGTACCGCAAAGAGCACAAAGGCCGTAACACCGGTCTGGCTACTCGCGGTGCGCAAGTTTCGTTTGGCGAATTTGGTCTGAAAGCCACTGACCGTGGCCGTCTGACTGCTCGCCAGATCGAAGCAGCACGTCGTGCAATTAACCGTCACATCAAACGTGGTGGCCGCATCTGGATCCGTATCTTCCCCGATAAGCCAATTTCGCAGAAACCTGCCGAAGTTCGTATGGGTAACGGTAAGGGTAATCCAGAGTTCTGGGTCGCTGAGATTCAACCAGGCAAGGTCCTGTACGAAATGGAAGGTGTTAGCGAAGAGCTGGCACGCGAAGCATTCCGTCTGGCCGCTGCCAAGCTGCCTATCTCGACGACGTTCGTAACGCGTCAGATCGGTGCTTAAGGAGACGTCATGAAAGCCAGCGAACTCCGTACCAAAGATGCCGCCGAGCTCCAGAAAGAGCTCGAGAGCCTGTTGAAAGCACAATTTAACCTGCGCATGCAGCGTGCTACTCAACAGCTTTCCAACACCAGCCAATTGGGCAAAGTACGTCGCGACATCGCTCGTGTCCGTACTGTCATGGCTGAGACCGCAGGAAAGTAAGATGAGCGAAACTCAAACTACCGAAAAACGTCAACGTACCCTGATTGGTCAAGTTGTCAGCAACAAGATGGACAAAACTGTCGTCGTTCTGGTTGAACGCCGCGTTAAACATCCCTTGTATGGCAAGATCATCGTCCGCTCCAATAAATACAAAGCGCACGACGAGACCAACCAGTACAACGAAGGCGATACCGTTGAGATTTCCGAAGGCCGTCCTATCAGCCGCAGCAAGTCCTGGACTGTTGTGCGTCTGATCGAAGCAGCCCGCGTGATCTAAACGCTTGCTCAGATGCCCAGGCTTCGGCCTGGCTCTGGTAGGTCAAAAAAACCCCGATCTGGTTACAGATTGGGGTTTTTTTATGCCCGGTTGTTTGTCGACGGGTACTGGAAAAAAAGAGTGATCGTATGGTGTGCCAGTTGCCGGCGTGAAGGCTGGAATTAGCGTTTGATTCCGAGTGGCCCGTGGGTTTTACTCCTGCCTGGGCAGCATGGCATCTTGCGCAGGATATCGGCTATGTCCTATGGCTCGGGCCATTGACCTGCATGGATGATTGGGCTGAAAACAGCGGCTGGTTGCGGCCGTAAGTCGCATACTGACGACTTAGCTACGCGCGTCTTGCTTGCGCCACTGCGCGGGGCTGACACCCACACTGCGCCTGAATGCGGCGCTAAAGGCGGCCGCCGAGCTATAGCCAATACGCTCGGCAATCTGTTCCATGGTCAGCCCTTGCTCCAGCTGACGCTTGGCGAGCTGCATACGCAGCTGCAGCAGCACCTGGGCCGGTGCCATCCCACAGAGCAGAGTAAAGCGGCGGTGAAAGGCGGCACGTGACATATTCAGGTAGGCGGCCATATCATCCACCGACCAGGCTTTGGCAGGCTCTCGCAGCAGTTGCTCGATCAAACCACCAAACGCAGCATCGCTGGCCAGATGAATCAAGCCCGCAGGCAGGGCCCCTTCAGCCGGTGTCTGCCCGATTTGCTGGCGCAAGGTATAGAACAATAACAGTTCCACCAGTTTTTCCAGCAGGCTGGAATTGGCCTGTGGCTGCCGCTGCATCTCGGCCTGGATCAAGTCCAGCAAAGGACGTCCAGAGTCCGCATCTGCCTGAGAACCATCAATCAATAAAACATCAGGCACGGTTGCCAGCAGCAATTCGCTCAAACCACGCCCCAGATCCAGGAAACCACAGAGCAAACCCGTGCTTTGCGGCACCTGCGGCTCCAGATTCTGCATGGTTTGCCGCTGCATGGCCGCGTTCCAGTCTGGCGGCGTGGGCGATGAGCTTAGGCGATGGGGCACATCCCGCAAGAAGAACACCGCATCACCCGCCTGCAAGGCCAGGGCGTCCTGATGCTGAATATGCAGCCAGCACGGCCCATGCAAGACCACATGAAAGCCTGCCCGTTGATGTCCGTGCAGGCTGCTTTCCCATTGATTGCAGTACTGGCCCAAGTGAAACAGGCTGGCCGAGATCTCCAGCCCGGACAAGAGCAGTTCCTCCACAGGGTGTCCTGTGTCTTTGGAATCGACAGCGCAATGGCTGTCAGGAAAGGCAGAGTCGCTCATGCAGAAAATATGCTTATTTCTTTTCGTGGATATTTTTAATATGAATACCGCTATGTTCGCACATGGAGATAAGGCGCCAGTCAATCGACAATAAAACCTTCTCGGATTAACTAAGGAATTGTCGCCATCATGACCCGCTTAACTTTGCATACTGTGGACTCCGCACCAGAGGCGGTCAAACCAGCCCTTGAAAAAGCTGTGCGTGGTAGCGGCTTTTTGTCCAATCTGCTGGCTATTTTGGCCAATGCGCCCGTTGCCCTGCAAGCCTATCAGGATATGTCCGCCCTGAACGCCACCGCCAGCCTGTCGCTGGTCGAGCGCGAGGTGGTGCAACTGGTCGCTGGCACCACTCATGGTTGCCGCTTCTGCGTGGCTGGTCACACCGCCATTGCGACCAATAAAGCCAAGCTGGACCCGGAAATCCTGGCTGCCTTGCGTGCGCGTGGCTTTGACCAGATCAACGACGAGCGCCTGCAAGCATTGGCTTTGTTCAGCCGCGCCGTGATTGATACCCGTGGTCAGGTGTCGGATCAGGCTCTGGCCGATTTCCGTGCAGCGGGTTACGGCGACCAGCAGGCTCTGGAAGTGATTACCGGCATCGGCTTGGCGACGATCTGCAACTTTGCCAATAATCTGGCCCGTACGCCGCTCAATAGCCAGCTGGAGGCCTACGCATGGGAAACGCCTTAAAGCGCGCTGAGCAGCCTGTGCTGGCCTCAGAACGCCCTGTTTTGTCGCCCGGCTTGGCCCAGTGGCTGGAGGAGCATGCCCTATCGCTGGATAGCGATGCCTCCCAGGCGCAGGCTTTGCTGCCTCGCCTGGCGCAAGACGGTTTGTTGAGCCTGGGCCTGAAAGCAGACTTTTCCGACTTTGGCGATGCCGTTCAATCCATCGTGGAAGTGGCTGAACATTCGCTGACGGCAGGTTTTGTCCTGTGGAGCCAGCGCACCTTTATTGAATACCTGCGTGATGTTCAGGACCCCGCCATGCGCGAGCGTTATCTACCCGGTTTGCTGGACGGCAGTATTGCGGGTGCAACGGGACTGTCCAATGCCATCAAGTTTTTGGGTGGTATTGAAGAGCTGCAAGTGCGCGCCCAGCCCGAGCAAGGGCAATGGCAGTTTGAAGGTCGCTTGCCCTGGATTACCAATCTGCGCCCCGGCAATTGTCTGGTCGCCATTGTGGCCGCCATGCCCGAGGACCAGGCCGGTATCTGGGTGGCAGAACTGGGCGATCAAGGATTGGAACGTTCGGCGGACCTGGATCTGGTCGGACTGCGTGGCAGCAATACCGCTGCCTTGACGTTCAATGCCGTGCGTCTGGGACAGGAGCGTTTGCTGCATCCTGATGCGGGTCATTTTGTGCGCTCGGTACGTCCCCGTTTCATGGCGCTGCAATGCGGTATGACCATGGGCCTGGCACGTCGCTCCTTGAAGCAAGTGTTGGATGCGCCACGCTGCCAATGGGTACAGGAACAGCCTGCTCGCCGCTTGCTGGATCGCGTGCAGGAATTGTCGGATGTGCTGGTTGATGCCGTACGTAAACCCGGTTCGGCTACGCCGCCTGATCTGTTCAAGGTCCGTATCGAGCTAAGCAGTCTGGCGTCGCAGGCCGTGGCCTTGGAAAGCTCAGCGATTGGCGGCGCGACCTATATGCAGGGCAAGCATCCGCAACTGCTGCGTCGTTATCGTGAAGCCATGTTGGTGCCTTTGATTTCGCCTACTGTGGCGCAGCTGAAAGCTGAACTTGGGCAGGATGCCGTATGAGTTCCGCCGCCCCCTCGCATACCGATTCTGAAAGGGCCGGGCTCTTGTCCGCACGGGGGATCAGTCTGGCCTACGGTGGCCAGACGATCTTGCAGAACCTGGACTTGAACGTGCGCGCGGGCGAGATCGTGGCGCTGCTGGGTCCCAGCGGGGTGGGCAAGTCCTCCTTGTTGCGGGTACTGGCCGGTCTGCAAACGCCCACTCAGGGTGAGGTGTCCTTTCTGGGGCAGGCCGTGCGTGGAGTGCATCCCGCTTTGGCCATGGCGTTTCAGGAGGCCATTCTTTTGCCTTGGCTAAATGTGCAGGCCAATACCGGCTTTGGCCTGGGCTTTGCTCGTCAGCCTTCCGTATCCGCGGCAGAACGTCGCCTGCGAGTTGAACAGGCGCTGCGCCAGGTTGGTTTATATGAAAGCCGTCATCAGCGTCCTGGCGCCTTGTCGGGCGGTATGGCACAGCGCGTTGCCATTGCGCGTTGTCTGGCTCGACGCCCACAAGTCTTGTTGATGGACGAACCTTTTGGCGCGCTGGACGAAGTAACCCGTCGTCAGATGCAGGAGCTGATTCTGTCGATACGCGACCAGACCGGCTGCGCCATTGTGCTGGTTACTCACGATATTGATGAAGCCCTCTTGTTGGCAGACCGCGTCCTGCTTTTAGGTGGCCGTCCTGCCGGTTTGCAGCGTGAGTGGAGCTGCCCGGCACATCCCCGATCTCATCTGGATAACTGGCTTCAGGCCATACGCCTGGAAATTGTGGCCAGCCTGGAGCAAAGCCTCTCCCAGGCGGTTCACGCTTCTGTTTTGTAAGGTGCATTTCATGATTGAATCTCCTACGTCCCGTACCCGTCGCGACTTACTGAAACTGGCGTCCCTGCTGACTGTCGCGGGCGCTGCGCCTTTGCTGGCCCAAGGGGTTGCCCGTGCACAGAGCGAGTCGAATGCGCCTTTGCGTATCGGTTATTTGCCAATTACCGATGCCACCGCCATGTTGGTGGCGCATCACAATGGATACTTTGAAGAAGCAGGCATTGCGGTGGAAAAGCCCGTGATGGTGCGCAGTTGGGCCCAACTGATCGAGGCCTTTATCTCCGGTCAGGTCAATCTGGTGCACTTGCTCTCGCCCATGACGGTGTGGGCACGCTACGGCAGCAAAGTGCCTGCAAAAGTGGTGGCCTGGAATCACATGAGTGGCTCTGCCATCACGGTGGCGCAGAACATCAGCTCGGCCGAGCAACTGGGCGGGCAGACGGTGGCTATTCCTTTCTGGTATTCGATTCACAACGTGGTGTTGCAGCATGTGCTCAAAGCACATGGCCTGACGCCGGTCGTGAAAAACTCCGGTGCGTTGGCTTCCAACGAGGTCAATCTGGTGGTGATGGCGCCTGCCGACATGCCTCCGGCCTTGGCTTCGGGGCGGATTGCCGGTTTTACTGTGGCCGAACCGTTCAATGCCTTGGCAGAAACCCAGGGCATGGGCCGCATCCTGCGCTTTACTGGCGACGTTTGGCGCGATCACGCCTGTTGCGTGGCCTTCATGCACGAGCAGGATTTGCAGACTCGTCCCCAATGGTCGCAAGGCGTGGTGGATGGTCTGGTCAAGGCGCAGATCTGGATACGCAGCAACCGTGCCGAGGCGGCCCAGATCCTGTCGCGTGAGGGTGGGAATCGCTACACCCCGCACACTCAGGAAAACCTGTTGAAAGTGTTGTCCCCGGACCCGGCTGATCGTGCTCAATACGTGAAGTCTGGCGTGATTCGTCACCCGGACTGGGATGATCAGCGCATTGATTTTCAACCCTATCCCTTTCCCAGTTACACCGAGTCCTTGGTGCAAATGCTGCAAGGGACCCTGATCCAGGGCGAACGTGGTTTTCTGGAAGGGCTGTCTCCTGAGCATGTAGCCAGTGATCTGGTGGATGACCGCTTTGTCCGTGCCGCTTTGGAAAAGCAGGGTGGTCTGGCGCAGTTTGGCTTGTCCGAGCAATACAGCCGCAACGAGAGCATTGTTGTATGAGTTTGAGTGTGTCTGCTTCTTCTTCCCGTGTGACGCCTTTGGCGCAGTCTGATCCACGATCGGCTGCGTCTTTGCGACGTCCCAAAATGAATGCCTGGATTGCCAGCACTTTGTGGGGTTTGGGCGGTTTGTTGGCGGGAGTCGTGCTGTGGTACCTGACTACAGCCTGGTCCAGCAGCCCGTTGATGCAGCAATTCGGGCCTGCAGCCGCGTTTCATAGCCTGTTGGAAATACTGGGCTGGTCAGAGACCTGGATGCACGTAGGCGCCAGCTTGCAGCGTATTTTTGTAGGGTTGGCGATTTCATTGGGTGTCGGCGTGCCTGCCGGTTTGCTGCTGGGTTTGTCAGCCCGAGCCCACGCTGCATTGACTCCCTTGTTCCAGTTCCTGCGCATGATCTCGCCCCTGTCCTGGATGCCCATTGCTGTCATGGCCTTCGGGATTGGGGATGCACCGATTTATTTTCTGCTGGGTGTAGCCGGTGTCTGGCCTGTCTTGCTGAATACGGCATCGGGCGTGCGGCATTTGAATCCACGCTGGCTGATGCTGGGTCGCAGTCTGGCGGCTACCAGGCTGGAAACGCTTTTGTATTTGATTCTGCCCGGCATTGTCGGCTCGGTGCTGACGGGTAGCCGACTGGCTATCGGTGTCTTGTGGATTGTGCTGGTGCCCTGCGAAATGCTGGGTGTGTCAGCCGGTTTGGGCTACCTGATTCTGGATACGCGTGATCGCATGGCGTATTCCGAGCTGATGGCTGTGATTGTCCTGATTGGTCTGATTGGCTATCTGCTGGATAGTGCTTTGCGAGCCTTGTTTGCGGCTTTTGGACAGCGCTAGATAAGCAGCCTTTTGGGGCTGGCGGGTGAAGGGCTGTGGCTGTCCTTTGTCTGCGTGAAAAGCCAATGACAGAGAATGATTATGCTACCTGCCGCTGTCTATTTTGCGCTTATAGACGCTGACGGTTTTACCTTGTGCGTACTGGCTTTTTCATAAGCTGCAGAAGATAAAAAAAGCCCTCAACATGCTGAGATGTTGAGGGCCTTTTTAGATTTAGCTTGAAGCGGTGTTTGAGGATGCTAATGTCGTGCTGTTTAGAGTGTCGTGCAATGCAGGGACTCTAACCCTGCTTGACGACTGCCTTCAGGCAGCGACCAAGGTATTGTCCGCATCCTGTTCAATCGCCACACGAGGACTGAGCTGATCAATCAACTCGCCATACCAGGACAGGGTGGTACCCAAGGTGGCGACCTGACCAATCACCAAAATGCAGGGGCTGGCAAACTGGTGTTGCTGTGCATCCTGGGCAATATTTTCCAGTGTGGACAGCAAGGTACGTTGTTCAGGGCGCGAGCCATTTTCAATCAAGGCGCAGGGCGTAGTGGCGCTGCGACCACGCTGTACCAGCTCATGGCTAAAGCCCAGGATTTGCTGCAAGCCCATGTACACAGCCACTGTCTGGCTGGTATCCAGCAACGGGTTCCAATCTTCGATGCCGTGCCCGCTTTTACGATGTGCCGTCACGAACTGTACGGACTGGGCATGATCGCGGTGTGTCAGGGGAATGCCGCTATAAGCTGCACATGCAATGGCAGCCGTGATGCCGGGCACCACTTCAAAGGCGACACCGTGCTCGGCCAGATATTCCAGCTCTTCACCGCCCCGGCCAAAAATAAAGCCATCGCCGCCTTTCAGGCGCACCACAGTTTGGCCTGCGCGAGCGTGTTCAATCATCAGCTGATGAATGCGGTTCTGGGTCTGGTGATGGTCTTCACCCAACTGCTTGCCCACAAAAATACGGTGGGCATCGCGACGGGCCAGCTCCATCACCTGATCAGACACCAGGCGATCGTACAGAATTACATCAGCGCGATTCAGTGCACGCAGGGCATGCAAGGTCAGCAGACCTGGATCACCAGGACCGGCACCCACCAGAATCACGCGGCCTTGTGTGGCGCGGGGCAATTCAGGCTGTTGCAGTGCGCTTTCCAGGCTAAGGCGTGCCTGTTCATTCTGATGGCTGCGTAGTGCTGCACCCACCGGGCCATCCAGCAGCCAGTCGTAGAAACGGCGGCGCGCACCCAGCTCGGGGCGAGCGCGCCGAATGGCGCTGCGGTATTCCTGCGCCAGACGGCTGATCGCACCCAGGCTGTGGTCCAACATGGTTTCCAACTGCTCCCGTACTCGCCGTGCCAACATGGGGGCCGACCCCGCCGAGGAAATCGCAATAATCAGCGGTGAGCGATCCACAATGGCAGGCACCTGAAAACTGGACAGCTCGGGGTCGTCCACCACATTGACCAGAATGCGGGCTTCTTGTGCATCCTGGGCAATGACCTGGTTCACGTCCCGCTTGTCAGTGGCGGCAATAATCAGCCAGGCCCCTTGCAGATGCTGGGCCTGATAGCGCTCCCGAATCAGAGTAATGCGCCCTTGATTAGCCAGCTCTTCCAGACTGTCCACCACATAGGGGGCGACCAGCGTAACCTGGGCACCGGCAGCCAGGACCAGACGCACTTTGCGTTCAGCGATTTCTCCACCGCCGATCACCAGTACCGCGCGCTGCTTCAGGTTGGCGAATAAAGGAAAGAGGTTCATGTCAGGCTGGTTGTAAAACTAAAGGAATCAAGCGGCTTGAAGGCTCGGCAACCACGCCAGCGCGAACCAGGAAATCACCAAAGTGCTCGCCTTCCAGACGCTCGGCAGCGAAGCGGCCAAACAGCTCGTCCAGAATGCTCAGGATTTCAGGCTCACCAATGTTCTGGCGATAGATCACGTTCAGGCGTTCGCCGCTGAAGTTCGCACCCAAACGCAAGTCATAGCGACCCAGAGCGCGGCCCACCAGGGCAATTTCACCCAGGTAGGGACGGGCGCAGCCGTTGGGGCAACCGGAGATACGCAGCACAATGCGCTCGTCACGCAGCTGGTATTTGTCCAGCAGGGTTTCCAGCTTGGGCAGCAAGATGGGGGCGTAGCGTTCGCTCTCGGCCATGGCCAAACCGCAAGTTGGCAGAGAGACACAGGCAATCGTGCTGCTGCGTATGCCGCTTTGTGTCTGGTACACATCCAGTTTGTGGTCGGCAACCAGCTTGTCGATCCTGGCCTTATCTTCTTCAGGCACATCGGCAATGATCAGGTTCTGGTTGCAGGTCAGGCGGAATTGTCCCTGGTGAATTTTGGCAATCTCACGCATACCTGTCAGCCAGGGGCCGACTTCGGTATCCATGATGCGGCCTGAATCGATACGCAGGCTCAGGTGCCAGCGGCCATTGCTGCCCTGGGTCCAGCCGAAGCGGTCGCCATTGTGGTCAAAGTGATAGGGGCGCGAAGGCTCCAGCGTTTGGCCACTGCGGTTTTGCACTTCTTCCAGGAACCAGTCGGCACCCAGCTTATCCACGGTGTATTTCAGGCGGGCATGACGGCGCTCGTCGCGGTTACCGTGGTCACGTTGTGTGGTGATAACGGCTTCGCAAACAGCCAGTAATTGCTCGGGGCGTACAAAGCCGATCACGCTGCCCAGTCGTGGGTAGGTGGTGTCGTCGCCATGTGTGGCACCCATGCCGCCGCCAATGGCGACGTTAAAGCCCAACAACTGATTGTTTTCAATAATCGCGATCAGGCCGATGTCCTGCGCAAATACGTCCACATCATTCAGGGGAGGCACGGCAATGCCGATCTTGAATTTGCGGGGCAGGTAAGTCTTGCCGTAAATCGGTTCAAAGTCTTCGCCATCAATGGCGTCTTCGACTTTTTTGCCGTCCAGCCAGATCTCGGCATAGGCGCGAGTTTTGGGCAGGAAGGTTTCGGAAATCTTGTCAGCCCACTCCTGGACCAGACCGTGCTGCTCGGACAGCAAGGGATTGGTGGCGCTGACCACCTGACGGTTCACGTCGCCGCAAGTCGCCAATGTCGTGGACATGGCGTTATTGATGGCTTGCAGGGTGGGCTTTAAAAAGGGCTTGCGCACGCCGTGCCATTGAAAGGTCTGACGGGTGGTGATGCGCAGGCCAAACTGGGCCCAGTCACAGGCGATCTGGTCAAAGGCCAGCCATTGGGCGGGCGTGACCACGCCACCGGGCAAGCGGGCGCGAATCATGAAGCTGAAAGCCGGTTCCAGCTTTTGTTTGCGACGCTCTTCGCGCTGGTCGCGGTCGTCTTGCTGATAGCTGCCGTGAAATTTCAGCAGCTTGTTGTCGTCTTCGCTGATGGCGCCGGTAATGGGGTCTGCCAGACCCTCGGTAATGCCACCGCGCAGATAGCGGCTATCAATTTTTACTTGCTCGATAGCGGCGATTTTCTTTTCTGTCATGTCCTTGCTTCTCAGTAAACGTCGCGGGCGTAGCGGCCCTGCGCCGAGAGTTCTTCCAACCAGCTGCGAGCCTGGTCTGCGTCCAATCCACCTTCCTGGCGGGCAATTTCCTGCAGGGTTTGATGTACGTCCTTGGCCATCTGGTTGGCATCACCGCACACATAAATGTGGGCGCCGCCCTGAATCCAGGCATAGACCTCGGCTGCTTTTTCCAGCAAGCGGTGCTGTACGTAAACCTTGTTTTCCTGATCGCGCGAGAAGGCCAGGTCCAGGTGTTGCAACTGGCCGTCCTGCAGGGCGCGTTGCCATTCGGTCTGGTAGAGGAAATCGGAGTGAAAGTGCGGGTTGCCAAAGAACAGCCAGTTGCGACCTTCACCACCTTGAACGCTGCGTTCCTGCACAAAGGCACGGAAGGGGGCAACGCCGGTGCCGGGACCAATCATGATCACGTCACGGTTGGTGTCTTCAGGCAGACGGAAGCGGGTATTGGGGTCGATAAAGACCGGCACGGTATCGCCTTCGCTCAGGCGGGCCAGATAGTCGGAAGCCACGCCCCAACGATCTTGTTCATTGAACTGGTAGTGCACATTGGCCACAGTCAGATGTACTTCTTCATCCACCTCGGACTGGCTGGAGGCGATGGAGTACATGCGGGGTGCCAGGGGGCGCAAGGCTTGCACCAGCTCGGCAGCGTTCCAGGTGGCCGGGAAGCGTTCCAGTACGTCCAGCACTTGATGGGTCTTCAGCAGTTCTTGCAAGGTGCTCAAACCATCTGGGCCCACCGCTGTTTGCAGCATGGCATCGCTATTGCGCTTGGCCAGTTCCACCAGGAAAGGTTTGGTCAGTTGCGTCAGCTCGCGGTAGTGGCTCAGCCACTCTTGCAGCGTGTGCGACTTGTCCTGAATGGTGACGGTCTCTTGCGGGTCCAGCTTCAAAGTCTGAATAACCGCTTCGACCAGCTTGGCGTTTTGTGTAGGCCAGACACCCAATGCATCACCGGGTTGGTACTTCAGGCCACTGCCTTCCAGCGACAGTTCGTAGTGATAGATATTGCGGGTGCTGTCGCGGCCTGTAATGCTTTGGCTTTGCAGCACCGTGGCCTGGAAGGGATTGTCGCGGGTGAAGCTGCTGCGAGCCTGGGTTTCCAGCACTGTAACGTTGCTGGACTGGGCAGCAGGAACTGCCGCTGCGGCATGGGTCTGGTGATCCGTTTCCAGAAAACCGAAGGCCTTGTCCTGCCAGGGGGCGGCAACCGTATCAATATCCAGATCGGCCAGGCCTGCGTCCAGAATGCGTTCCGCACCCAGAGCCAGCAGACGTTGATCAATCTTTTCCGCGATCCCACAGAACAGGGGGTAGCTGGAATCACCCAAGCCCAGCACACCGAATTTCAGTTCGGGCAGCTTGGGGGCGCGGGCACCGGCCAGGAATTCGAAAAACGCGATGGAATCATCTGGCGGGTCGCCTTCACCCTGGGTGCTGATAATGACGTACAGCAGACGCTCTTCTTTCAGCTCGCGCGTAGGGTAACGGTCGGCGCGCAGCAGGCGCACGGGGATACCGGCGGCTTCGCAGCGTTGGGCAAAGGCTTCGGCAACGCGCTGGGCATTGCCTGTCTGACTGCCAAATACAATGGTGGCAGGTCGTTGGGCGGGCGCAGCGGCGGCGGGCACCAAAGACAGTTCAGGGGAAACAGGCGCTTGAGCGGGAAGGCCGGCATGGCGCACTTGCGCGACACCTGCGAGATAGCCGGACAGCCAGTTCAGGGACAGCGGATCGAGCTCGTCGGTAATTTGGGCAATCGCGGTGCGATTGGACTCCGAGAGGCGGGACAGGGCGTGCATTCTGACACTCGCTTATATAAATAGTTTGTCCCATTCTAAAGAGCGGTATCAGGGCTACGAACGATCTGATTCTTATTTGTTTATGAATCCTCCGGTTAATGAAAAAGGGGCATAAGCCCCTTTCATCTTGGTCTAAGCGCGTGCGAAATACGTGTTATGGGCGCAATTCCCGACGCAGGATTTTGCCTACATTGGTGCGGGGCAGATCATCGCGGAATTCCACAATACGCGGGCATTTGTAGCCGGTCAGTTCCTTGCGGCAGAAGGCAATCACGTCTTTTTCAGTCAGCGCGGGATTACGGCTGATGACATAGAGTTTGACGATTTCGCCTGCTTTTTCATCCGGCACACCGACGGCGGCGGCCTCGACAATATCCGGGTGCTGAGCGGCGACGGCTTCCACTTCATTGGGGTAGACGTTAAAGCCCGAGACCAGAATCATGTCTTTCTTGCGATCCAGCAGGAAGACGTAGCCTAGCTCGTCCATATAGCCGATATCGCCCGTGCGTAAAAAGCCGTCGCGATCAAAGACCTTGGCGGTTTCATCGGGACGTTGCCAGTAGCCGGGGGTGACTTGCGGTCCGCGAATGCACAGCTCGCCCGTTTCGCCCAAAGGCAGGTCGTTCTGGTTTTCGTCGCGTATGCGTATGTCGGTAGAAGGAACGGGCAGGCCAATCGAGCCGGTGAACTCTTTCTTATCCAGCGGATTGATGGTGGCAGCCGGCGAGGTTTCAGTCAGGCCATACGCCTGGGCCAGAGGTTTGCCGGTTGCTTCCAGCCAGCGCTTGGCGACCACTTCCTGCACCGCCATCCCGCCGCCCAAGGTAAAGCGCAGCGAGGAGAAATCCAGCTTGCGGAACTCGGCATTGTTCAGCATGGCATTGAACAGCGTATTCACCCCCGTAATGGCGGTAAAACGCAGCTTGGACATGTCCTTGATCATGGACGGAATGTCGCGTGCATTAATGATCAGCAGGTTCTCGGCACCCAGACGCAGGAACACCAGCAGGTTCGCGGTGAAAGCGAAGATATGGTAGAGCGGCAGGGCGGTGACAACGCAGTCGATCTGGCCTTCTTTCAGATACGGGCGAATCCAGGACAGGGCCTGGCTCAGGTTCGAGACCAGATTGCCGTGGGTCAGGATGGCCCCTTTGGCAACGCCTGTTGTACCGCCGGTGTATTGCAGGCAGGCAATGTCATCGTGGCTTAGTTCGACCGGCGCAGGGGCGCGGTTACGGCCTTGTGCCAGCACGGTTTTGAACGGAACGGCGCTGGGCAAGGACCAGGCAGGCACACCCTTTTTAATGTGGCGTACTACTTGATTGACCAGCCAGCCCTTGAAGCCGCCCAGGCAATCGCCCACGCTGGTCACAATGACTCGCTTGATCGGCGTTTCGTGCAGGATTTCCTGCAGCACGTGGGCAAAGTTTTCCGCAATGATGATGGTTTCCGCGCCGCTGTCTTGCAGCTGGTGGCGCAGTTCACGGGCGGTATACAACGGGTTGGTATTGATAATGGTGGCCCCGCTGCGCAACACCCCATACAGGCTGATGGGGTATTGCAGCATATTGGGCATCATCAGGGCGACACGGTCGCCTTTTTTCACGCCTTGGCTTTGCAGCCAGCTGGCCAGGGCCAAGGCATTGGTCGACAGTTCGCGGTAACTCATGCGTTTGCCCATGCTGATATAGGCCGTGCGCTGCGCGAACTCGGTGCAACTTTGTTCAAATACATCCAGCAAGGACGAGTACTGCTGGGCCTGATCTTCGATAGTGGCAGGAATACCGGTGGGGTAGTTCTGCAGCCAGACTTTATCCATGAAGCGCTCCGAGGCGTGTAGGTTCAAGACAATCCCAGCAGGGCCTTTTTGAGCGATTCTTGAGCAGGCTTCTTGCCTAGCCAGATTTTCAACAAAGCAGGGGTCAGACCGGGGTGAGAGAGCTCGCCCAGCGTCTTGTCGTTAAACAGGATCTTGACCTGTGGTGCATGCATGTCCAGCACCACGACGTCGCCTTCCTTGGCTTCACCCACCTGGCGCATCAAGTCTTCAAATTGCTTGATGACGGGGTCCAGTTCTTGTTTTTCAGGATCAGTCAGGTTGCTGTGAATGCCGTCTTTCAGGGCATCGATCAGGGTTTGGGCATCCAGGTCGCGTTTGAGGACCAGCCGGATCTGATGCGGTCCGGGAGATTGGATAATGGCTTCGGCATCTTGGGACGGTGAGGCGGTATACAGGGCGGCAACGTACACATCAAAAACAACTTTCTTGCGCAGGCCTGCCCCATTCAGTTTCAGGCTTTGCTGTTCGACGGTGACCGTGTCCGGCACGGTGACATTCGCAACAGTAGCGGCCTGGGCGGCGGGTAGCCCCAGGGACAGACTTAAAATCAGGGCGGCACAGCGGGGGGTAAACATGAAGCGGTCCTCCGGCAAATTAGCGTGATTGTGATTTCTGCTTGTAGAAGTGGGCGTCGGCGATATAGATGGTGCGTTCCACCGTGGTGTAGATCTGGCCTTCCGGGTCCTGGATCTGCACGGTAAACGTGGCTTCAGCCTCGTGGTATTGGTCTAGCTGTCCTCGTATTGCGTCCAGTTCATCTGGATTGATTTGAAAATTGGCGTACAGCGTCTGGTAGCCGGGGCGGCGATACTGGATCTCTGCATTCTTGTCCCAGACAATCACATGACGTTGCAGCCCGGCCAGGAGCATGGTGGCGTGCACGCCGTCTGTAATGGCAAACAGGGACCCGCCAAATAAAGAGCCATTGATGTTGCGAGTGCGACGACGCAATGGCAGGCGTACGACGATGTGTTGCAGATTCGCTGAAACTTTGTGGACCCGCCCGCCGGTTGCCCGGAAGGCGGGGTGCCAGTTAAAGCCCAGCTGCAAAAAGCGCGCACGCCATGTGGGGGGTAGGCGTGCGAGCAGCTCCATGCGGCGACTGCGGGCCATAGTGCATCCTTAGAAGCGATAGCTGAACTGCACGCCCAGGATGTCACCACTGTTTTTGTAGGTACCGCGAGTCAAGCCACGGCCAACCAGATCCGTGTTGTTGTTCATGTCGGTGTTCTTCAGGAACAAGTGGGTGTAGCCAATATCCCAGGTGGCGTTCTTGCTGGGGCGGTATTGGGCACCCAGGGACACCCAGTAACGGTCGCTGTCAGGCAGGGCAGTTGGGCGGTAGTTCTTGTCGCGTACGGGCGATTGGTCCCAGGCAATACCACCCTTGAAGGTCCACTGTTCGCTGTAGTGGTAGTTGGCACCCAGGGCCACACGCCATGCGTCCTTGAACTTCAGCTCCAGGCCGGAATCCTTGGCGCCGGGGCCGCTGTTTTCAATGGTCAGGCGTGGGATGCTGCTCCAGCCTGTCCAGGACACGTCGGCCAGCAATTGCCAGCGCGAGTTCAGGTCGTGCACCAAGCTGACAATGGCGGTGTCAGGCAGCTTGATGGTGGCTTCGGCATCCCAGTTGATGTTGGGAGCGCCGGTTGGAATGTTGCGGTTGCGCAGCTTGGTGTCGCCGTCAGCCGTGACCTTGATTTGCGAGCGATAGGAAACACCCAGACGAGTGCTTGGGGTCATCTGGTACAGGAAACCAGCGTTCCAGCCCCAGGCGTCGCCCTTCATCTTGACGCGGGTGTCCATGTCCAGTGGGCCCAGTGCCGGATGATAGCCAGCGGGGGTCGCTAGACGGTAATCCGCATCAATGTGCAGCCAGTTCACACCCACACCGAAGGACAACTGATCGTTGACCTTGTAGGCCACCGACGGGTTGACGTTGATGGTTTCAATGGCAAATTTTTCGGAGTGGTAACGGCCAATCCAGCCTTCGTCGTATTCAGTTGTCAGACCAAATGGGACACCAATACCCAGACCCACCCACCACTTGGGCGAGAGCTGATGGGACAGATAAATATTGGGAACAGCGGCGACTTTACCGGCATCACCACCCGAACCGCCGGTGGCAGGACGGCTGGCGCCACCCGTCAGGGCCAGAGGGTCGGTACTGCCTTTATCGGAGAACTTGAAGGTAGGTTTAATGGCGTTAAAACCTGCCGAGAAGTTCGTCTCGGGCAACAGGGTCATGCCGGCCGGGTTGAAGTAGATCGTGCTGGCATTTTCACCAATGGCGGCCGAGCCTGCGTAGGCATTGCCCAGGCCGCTCGCATTTTGTTCGAGCAAGTTAAAACCAGCCGCATGGGCTTGGCCCATCCCTAGGCTCATTCCCAGAGGAATCAGCAAGGCGGGAATGGTACGCAAAGCTACTACCGTCTTTTTCATGTCTCTTCTCCAAGGTATAGGTGCGACGTCTGACAGAGGCTTGGGACAGGTTTTAAAACACCTGTTTGTTTTCTATGGTGCATGACCTAGGCCAATCGGCGTATAGGTATTTGTGCCAATCCGAACTAATTGCGTTGTTTTTGTGTTGCTTTGTAATGCAGAGGACCACCTCTGAATGGAGCAAAGCCGGTACCGAAAATTACGCCTGCATCGGCCAGATCGTCGTTCTCCACAACACCAATTCGAACCTGGTGTTCGGTCTGTTCGATCAAGGGTTTAATCAGGCGATCAGCCAGACCGCCTGGAACCGTTCCCGCAGGGGATTTCTGGGCTTTGCCATCTTTCCAGGTGTAGAAACCCTGGCCGGTTTTACGGCCCAGTTCCTGACGATCCAGATGGGTTTTCAGGCAGGCTGGCATGGCCGCCTGCTGGCTGAGTTGTGCGCCTGCATCACGGGCAATATCCAGGCCCACGGTGTCGGCCAATTCAAGCGGGCCCATGGGCATGCCGAACTGCACCATGGCTTTGTCCACGGTGGCCGGGTCCAGCCCTTCGTCCACGCAGCGCATGGCTTCCAACATATAGGGAGCCAGGACCGCATTGACCAGAAAGCCAGGGCTGTCTTTAACGGGCAGGGGCAGCTTGCCAATCTGGTTCACAAAGGCGTAGGCGGCGCTGCGCACTTCCGGGGCCAGCAATTCGCTTTCCACCACTTCAACCAAGGGCATGCGAGAGACCGGGTTAAAGAAGTGAATGCCCACCAGTCGTTCCGGATTGATCAGATTCAGGCTGAGCTCGGACAGGGGCAGGCTGGAGGTGTTGGTCGCCAGCACAGCACCGGGCTTTAGCAAGGGCTCAATCGTGGCGTACAGGCTGCGCTTGGCATCGGCGTTCTCGAAGATGGCTTCCAGAACCAGGTCTGCCGAAGGGATGCCGTGGCCGTCCGGGTCCGGGATCAAGCGATCCAGTGCAGCTTGTACCAGTCTGCGGTCCTTTAGACGGCGCTGGAACAGCTTGGCGGCGCGACCCTGAGCCTGGGCGATCCGTGTACGGTCCTGGTCCTGCAGTGTCACACGCATGCCTTTCAGTGCGCATACAGCGGCAATATCGCCCCCCATGACGCCCGCACCCACCACATGAATATGGCTGACTTCTTGAGTCGAGGAATGCTTGCCTACGCTTTTCAGACGCTCTTGCAGATGGAAGACGCGCAGCAGATTGGCTGCGGTGTTGGAGCGGGTGATTTGCTCGATCAGCTCGGGAGCCTTCAAGGCATTGCCGTTGTGTTTTTCCCAGATCTCCAGGATGGCACGGGGCGCCTGATAGTGCTGATAGGGATCGCGCTTGGCCAGTTGCTTGCGTACCTGATTCGCGACCAGGGGGCGCAGCAGCTTGGTATTCATCAGGCGGGGCAGACCTTTGGCACGGCGTGGCTTCTTGCCACTGAGTACCTGCTTGACGGCGGCTTGCTTGGCCAGACGGACAGGGACGCAAGCATCGACCATACCCAGACGGGCAGCCTTGCGGGCATCCACGCTTTTGCCGCTCAGCATCAAGTCCATGGCAGCGGCGGGGCCTATATATTCAGGCAAGCGCAACATGCCGCCCCAGCCGGGGAAAATACCCAGCATCACTTCAGGCAGAGCCAGACGCGTGTCGTCTTGTTCCACAGCCAGGCAGTAACGGCACGCCAGGGCCAGTTCCAGACCACCGCCCAGGCAGTGACCTTGCACCAGTGCCAATGTGGGATAGCTTTGCTTGGCCAGCTTGTTGAAAACTGTCCAGCCACGCGTGACCAGCGCCAGACCCTTTTCAGGGTTGTTGTTGTGTTCGGAAAATTCGTCAATGTCCGCACCGGCTACAAAACCGGCGGCTTTGCCGGAGTAAATAATCAGTGCTTTGGGAGGATGACTGCCCAGGTAGTCCAGCGCCTGGTTCAGTTCCTGCAAGACGGCGGCCGAGAGCCGGTTGACCGAGCTGCCCACGCAATCGATGTTCAGCCAGGCAATTTGCTGATCGTCCGTGTACAGCGTGAAGTTTTGCAAATCCAAGGTAGCGACGGGCATCATGATTCAGTTCCTTGCAGCGATTCGATCAGCATGGCGCCGCCTTGACCGCCGCCAATACAAATAGCGGCCATGCCCAGACGCAAGTTGCGACGACGCAGGGCATTCAAGCAATGCAGCACAATTCGGGCACCGGAGGCGCCCACCGGGTGGCCGATCGCAATGGCACCGCCGTCCACATTGAGCTTGTCCATATCCAGCAGTCCCAACGCATCACGACCCAGATGCTTTTGGCACCACTCCTGGTCGTTCCATGCAGCACGACATGCTAGTACCTGTGCGGCAAAAGCCTCGTTGATTTCCCACAAGTCCGGGCCATTTAGGGCCAGACGGTTGCGCTCCAGAATAGGCGTCGCGGCGAATACAGGACCCAGGCCCATCGTGGCCGGGTCCAGCCCAGCCCATTGCGCATCCACAATGCGGCCAATGGGTTTGAGCTGATGTTCCTTGACGGCTGCTTCGCTGGCCAGAATAAGCAGGGCCGCACCATCGGTTACCTGGGAGCTGTTGCCTGCGGTGATATTGCCCCAGGGCGGGTCAAAGACCGGGCGCAGCTTGGCCAGTTTCTCGGGCGTGGAGTCTTCGCGTACGCCATCATCTTGCGGGTAGTTATTACCGCGCGTGTCGCTCAGCGGCACGATTTCTTCAAAAGCGTTTTCTTGCTGGGCGCGCAAGGCCAGACGGTGACTGCGGGCCGAAAACTCGTCCATATCCTGACGGCTGATACCAAACTCGTGTGCCAGGATTTCAGCGGTCTGTCCCATGGACAGGCCAACGACTGGGTCGGTCAGCCCTTTGAGCAGGCCGATGACCGGTTTCAGGTAGGCCAGACGCAGACTGCGCAGTGCTTTCAGGCGTGCGCCAAGGCTACGCGCTTTGCCCCAGGTGGCCAGCCAGCGCACCATATCGTCACTGAACAGGATGGGGGCGTGAGACAGCGCATCGACGCCACCGGCCAGCACCAGATCCGAGCGGCCGGTTTGAATGGCCTGCACGCCCGAATCCAGCGCTTGCATACCCGAAGCGCAGTTACGCATGACGGTCCAGCCCGGCACTTTGTGACCTGTGCCCAGACGCAGACCCAGAACCCGGCCGATATTGGTTTCATCGGGCGAGGGGGCGGCGCAACCCAGGATGACCTCGCTTAGCTGCGGGGCCTCAAAGGGTTGGCGCAGCAGCAGCTCGCGACCTGTTTGCACGGCCAGATCTCCAGCGGAGAAGGGGCCGGGCGCATTACGCGCTTTCAGAAACGGGCTGCGTGCGCCGTCAATAATATAGACCGGTTGAAAACTCATACCTGGCTCCCACTGGCGGCTTCAGCGGCAGGATTTTCCCGACGCAGATCGAAGGGGAAATCATCCACAGCAATAACGCGGTCGCGCACGATGTCGCGGGCCTGGATTTGCTCGTATTCCTGGGCGGTGATGCCACCGGCCTGGAAGACGGCTTCGGCCAGATCGCGCACGTTGGCTTTGGGGTTGTCCTGCAATTGACCGCTTTTCTCGAACTGACGGATTTTGGCGTCAATATCGCGGGTGTTCAGCGAAGCCAGCAAGGCGGCTTCAATCGCACCGACGGGTTCCATATCGTCGTCAGGCAAGTAGGTGTCGTAAGTCAGGCGATCACGAGTGGCACCGGGTTTGGTCAAGAGCTTGGCAACGGTGTGATCCAGCTTGTCATCGGGACCCAGACGGCGCTGGCCCAGGGGGAAGACCAGGAAGCGCAGCACGGCAGCCAAAGGACGGTTCGGGAAGTTTTCCAGTACCTTGTCCAGGGCGTGTTGAGCGCGCATCAAAGCGTCTTGAGCCGCCCAGTGAGCCAAAGGCGCATCTTCCTGCTGACGGCCTTCGTCTTGATAGCGCTTGAGTACGGCGCTCAGCATGTACAGCTCGGACAGCACGTCGCCAAGACGCGAGGACAGACGTTCACGCATCTTCAGGGAACCACCCAGCACCAGCATGGAGGCGTCGGCCAGCAAGGAGAAGGCGGCGCTGTAACGGCTGGCCTGGCTGTAGTAGGTGTGCATGGCCTTGGAGGTGCCGGTGGGGCCACTCAGCAAGCGCCAGCCACCCAGACCCAACCAGAAGGAGCGGCCTGTGTTGGCCAGTGTGTAGCGGATGTGCGCCCAGAAAGCCTGGTCAAATTTGCGCAAACCGGCTTCGCGGTCGGGGTTCAGCGCGGCGGTCATCTCTTCCAGAATGAAAGGATGGCAACGGATAGCGCCCTGACCAAAGATGATCAGGCTGCGCGTCAGAATATTGGCGCCTTCCACCGTGATACCGACGGGGATTTGCTGGTAAGCACGGCCCAGGAAGTTTGATGGGCCAAGACAAATGCCTTTACCGCCAATTACGTCCATACCGTCGTTCACCACAATACGACCGCGTTCGGTCACGTGGTATTTGACGATGGCCGAGACCACGGAGGGTTTCTCGCCCAGGTCCACGGCGGCAGCCGTCATGGTGCGGGCAGCATCCATGGCGTAGGTGTGACCAGCGATACGGGCCAGAGCTTCTTCCACGCCTTCAAACTTGCTGATGGCGCTGCGGAACTGGGTACGGACGGCGGAGTAACCACCCACGGCGCGGCTGGTCAGCTTGGCCATGCCGGTAAAGGAGGAGGGCAGGGAGATGGAGCGGCCAGCAGCCAGACATTCCATCAACATGCGCCAGCCTTGGCCGGCCATGGCGGGACCACCAATAATGAACTCCAGCGGCATGAACACGTCTTTGCCACGGGTGGGGCCGTTCATGAACATGGCGTTCAAGGGGAAATGACGACGGCCTGTGTCCACGCCGGGATGGTCGCTAGGAACCAGGGCGCAGGTAATGCCAATGTCTTTTTCGCCACCCAGCAAACCGTCCGGGTCATAGAGGCGGAAGGCCAGACCCAGCAAGGTGCAAACCGGAGCCAGCGTGATGTAGCGCTTGTCCCAGGTGACGCGCATGCCCAGAACTTCCTGACCTTCCCACTCGCCTTTGCAAACAATCCCTACGTCAGGAATGGAGGCGGCATCGGAACCGGCCCAAGGGCTGGTCAGTGCGAAAGCGGGGATGTCACGGCCATCAGCCAGACGGGGCAGATAGTGTTGTTTCTGCTCGTCAGTACCGTAGTGCAGCAGCAATTCAGCCGGGCCCAGCGAGTTGGGCACCATGACCGAGACGGACAAGGCCGAGTTACGGGTGGAGAGCTTGGCCACAACCGCCGAGTGCGCTTGCGCCGAAAAACCGCGACCGCCGTATTCCTTGGGAATAATCAGGCTGAAGAAGCGGTTTTCTTTCAGGTAGGTCCAGACCTCGGCAGGCATGTCGAAGTCTTCCTGGCTGACTTGCCAGTCGTCAATCATGGCGCAAGCCACATTGACTTCATTGTCCATGAACTGGCGCTCTTCATCGGTGAGCCGGTAGGCCGGATAAGAGCTCAGGGTATTCCAGTTGGGTTTGCCGCGAAACAGCTCGCTTTCCCACCAGACCGTACCCGCTTCCAGCGCATCGCGCTCGGTTTGGGACATGGCAGGCAAAACGCTGGAAAAAGCGCGGTAGATTGGGCGGCTTAGCCACTTGGTACGTAGATTCCGGTTTTTGAGAACGTAGACGCAGCCAAGCACTAGCACTATCAATAGCAAGGTCACAAACATAGCAACTCCGGACTAGCTCAGAAAAAAAAGAAGGATGCCCCCATGCTGCGCCTTCGGCTTACTGCCCCCCCCGAGGGGGCGCTTTTTACCGGGGGCGCCGAGCCTTGGGAGCGGCCCGGCGGTAAAAACACCCCACGCTGCACCTTCGACTTGCTGCCCCTAAAAGAGGGGCGTGGTTCACCTTGGTGTAGCTTGGTGGACAGGACCGTTCAGCTCAGGTGCTGGCGGGTAAAGGAGCTCGTAATCCACCCAGCAGGAAACTCATCAGACGCTGTTGCAGTTGTTGCTCACTTTCGGGGCTGTCGCTCAGGGGTAATTGCAAAGCCCGACGCAGTGATTGGGTGCCCATCAAGGCATAAGAGGTGGCACCCAGCATGAAGTGGAATCGCCAGATAATTTCTTCTTCCGGCACAGTGGGCAGGGCTTCGTGCAAAGCCTGCTTGAAGGGAAGGAAGATGGCGACTTGTTCGTCCCAACAGATGGACTGAATGAAATCCTGCGGCGCCGGGCGGTCTTGCCCTGGCAAAGGAATAAACGAGCGTGGCGTGCCGTTGCCTGAACCCGCCAGGCGGATCAGTGGGCCAAAAAAGGCATCCACCACCTGAGATGCTTTCAACGGGCCTTCACCGGCTTGCTGGCGATAAAAAGCCAGCTTTTCCAGGCGCTCTTGATTGATGCTGTTCAGGCGGCGCTGGAACACGGCCTGTGTCAGTCCGTCTTTACTGCCAAAGTGATAATTGACAGCCGACAGGTTCACCTTGGCTTGCGCCGTAATTTGGCGCATGGAGGTATTTTCGTGGCCATACAGCGCGAAAAGATGTTCGGCTGCATCGAGAATGGCGGACTGTGTCCGATCAGAGCGTTTCACCGTTATTTCCTAATTTCAAACGAGTGTTTGAATAATGTAACGGGAATGCGCAGTTAGTACAGTAGGGGTTCACCCTAGCCCCGCAAAGCGGGGCCAGGAGCCAGTCTTAGATCTGGGTCACAAATTTGGTGACTAAGTATCCGTCAAAGGTTTCCGCACCGCCTTCGCTGCCAATGCCGCTGTCCTTGACGCCGCCAAACGGAGTCTCGGGCAGGGAGCTGCCAAAGTGGTTGATATTGACCATACCGGATTCCAGCTCGGTGCCCAGTCGATGCGCGTCTTGCAGGGATTGCGTAAAGGCATAGGCCGACAAACCAAAGGGCAGGCTGTTGGCACGGGCAATGGCATCGTCCAGATCACTGTAGCGGGTTAGGGGGGCGATGGGGCCGAACGGCTCCTCGGTCATGACCAGCGCATCGTCAGGCAAATCCGTCAGCACCGTGGGCGAGAAAAAGAAACCGTCGCGCTTGATCTGTTCACCACCCAACAACACTTTGCCGCCCAGAGCACGGGCGTTATCGACAAACTTTTGCATCATGGGCAGGCGGCGCTCGTGAGCCAAGGGGCCCATTTGCGTATCCGGGTCCAGGCCATCGCCCACTTTTACATTGGCCAGTTCTTCGGTGAAGCGGTCTACAAATGCCGTGTAAATATCGTCGTGGATATAAAAGCGCGTGGGCGAAATGCAAACCTGCCCAGCGTTACGGATTTTGAAACGAGCCAGCTGACGGGCGGCGCGAGCCACATCGGCATCGGGCAAGACCAGCACGGGCGAATGACCACCCAATTCCATGGTGATGCGTTTCATATGGGCACCGGCCAGCGCAGCCAGTTGCTTGCCCACAGGTACCGATCCGGTAAAGGAGACTTTACGCACAATGGGCGAGCGGATCAGGTAGTCCGACACCTCCTGCGGCACACCCCAGACAATATTCAGCACGCCGGGCGGCAGGCCCGCGTCGTGAAAGGCTTGGGCAATAGCCATGACTGCACTGGGGGAGTCCTCGGGGCCTTTCAGAATAATCGTGCAGCCAGCCCCAATAGCGGCGCAGATTTTGCGAATGGCCTGGTTATAGGGGAAGTTCCAGGGCGTAAAGGCGGCGCAGACCCCAATAGGTTCACGCAACACCATTTGCTGCACTTTGGGATTGCGGGCGGGGATGACGCGGCCATAAATACGGCGGCATTCCTCGGCATGCCAATCCGCATGGTCCGCGCAGGACATGATTTCGCCCACCGCCTCGGCCAAAGGCTTGCCTTGGTCCAGTGTCAGATTGCGGCCAATTTCCTGCGCGCGTTCACGCGACAGTTCCGCGACCTTGCGCAGAATCGCGCTGCGATCCATGGGCGAGCTGTGACGCCAGCTTTTGAACGCGGCCTGGGCGGCGTTCAGAGCCGCATCCAGATCCGCCTGGGATGCCAGCGGCAGTTGGCCCAAGGTGCTGCCATTGGCAGGGTTGATGACGGCCTGGGTCTGGCGACCTTGTCCGTCCAGAAATTGACCATTGATATACAGGGCCAGGTGTTGATACATGAGCGGCCTCCAAGTTGTCTGTGTTGCTAACTAAATACGTACCGTTCGATGGTATCGGGCGGGCAGAAGCGGGACAAGCGTGGGCGGCGGATATTGCAGCAACGGATTGTTCAGAGAAGCAACAAACGAGCGCAAAACAGGGGGCACTTCATTCGATTGTTATAAGTTTTTGATTTCATATCTCTTTTTGAAACCTGACAAAGAGATGAAAACAGACATCAAAACGCAATAAGAAATCGTTACAAGTGCAGCATTCTCAATGTGAGTGATTGTTATGTTTTTAACGATAAATTTTTTTTTATCGTTTGGTGATAACTTGGTTTTGCCTTGATGTAACCTAAATGCTTATTAAGGTGAAAGTTTTTTGTAGATTATTACCAACGATCGCACGCAGTGGACTACACGCAACAGTTAATGATTAAGTGCCTAATCGCTCGAAATCGTTTAATTTCAGGGTATTGTTGCCGTTTTTGTCACAGGCTATTTATCATTTTTAACATTGTCATCCACGAAGCCCCTTGTAATCTAAGATACAATTTGTCCCGTGATCCGCGTGATGAGTTTCACTCTGCATCGCGTAAAAAGTCACAATCAGACACAAGGTTATGCTCCAAGAATACAGGTCAGAAGCCTGTAGCTCCGCCTTGTCTTGCCCCGGTCCATTATGAACATACTGCTGCGGCTGGCGTTGGGTTTGCCAGCCTTGGATGTAAAGCCCATGTGCAATACATAGGTGTTGGGCCCTCGGGTGGTGTTCCTTTAGCTTGGTTTAAGCGGCACACCGAACCCATTCTTCTTTCATTCTTGTACTTAAATTTGATCCGGCAATGCGTGGCAACGCTGACGCGATGACGTCTGTTGCAAACGCGGCTCAGGATCTGACGGAGGCCGACGTGCGTGGTAAGAAAACTCTAACGGTAAGTGCGCTGCTGACAGCGCTACTGCTGGCGCAACCAGCGCTTGCCCAGCAGGAAAACAGCTTGAGCTTCAAGGACAGTATTGAGCGGGCAATCATGTCCAATCCTGAACTTGGCGCTCGCTTTCAGGATTTCCAGTCTGCGCTTGAAGGCCAGAATGTCAGTCGTGGCGCCTTGTTGCCAGAAGTTAATGCCCAGGGTTGGGTTGGCAAAGAATGGCGTGGCAGCACCTCGGGTGCTCCGTCTACCGACTGGTCGCGCAATGGCTACAGCCTGCAACTGCGTCAGTTGATTTTTGATGGTTTCTCCTCGATCAACCAGGTTCGTCAGTTGGGTTACGAGAAACTGGCTACCTACTACGAGCTGCTGGCTTCGGTAGACTCTCTGGCTCTGGAAGCGGCCAACGCGCACATCGACGTGCTGCGCTACCGCGAAATGGAAAAGCTGGCCCGTGAAAACTACGGCATGCACATGAACATCCTGAGCCAGATTCAGGAACGTTCGGCATCGGGTGTGGGCCGTGGCGTGGACCTGGAACAGGCTTATGGCCGCCAGTCCCTGGCTCAAAGCAACATGATGACCGAGGCCGGCAACCTGAACGACGTGCTGCAACGCTACCGTCGTATCGTGGGTGTGGCTGCTCCTGAAGTCATGCAAACCGCTCCTAGTTTGAGCGAGTCGATTCCTGCCAACACCACCGACTTCTTGCCATCCTTGCGCACCAGCCCTGTGATTCTGGCCAAGCAGGCTTTGTATCAGGCTGCCGAGTCGGGCAAGCACGTGGCCCAGGGCCGCATGTCGCCTACCTTGGAACTTCGTGCTGCAACCGGCAAGGACAAGAACGATCCTCCCGGTTCCGCCTACCGCAACTCGCAAAGCAGCAACGTACAGCTGATGCTGTCGTACAACCTGTTCCGTGGTGGTGCCGATGCTGCTCGCATCCGTCAAACCACGGCTCAGCAATACGCTGCCCGCGACGTGCGTGATTACACCTGCCGCAACGTGCAGCAGGATCTGGCCGTGGCCTGGAACAACATCGAGCGCCTGCGTGCTCAGTTGCCATTCCTGAAACAACACGAACTGGCTACCTCCAAGGTTCGCGTTGCTTACATGCAGCAGTTCCAGATCGGTCAGCGCTCCTTGCTGGACTTGCTGGATACGGAAAACGAACTGTTTGATGCCCGTCGTGCTCTGGCCAACGCCACGTACGACCTGCAACAAGCCGAATACCGTTGGTTGACCTTGTCGCACCGTCTGGTGTCGGCAGTTGGCCTGTCCCAGCCTTACTCGGAGCAGCCTGAAGAGGCCGCCAAGCTGGACTTCCCCGAAGAGGCATTCAAGGCTTGCATGACGCCTGTTCCAGATACCAGCAACCTGACTCCGGTTTCTGTTGATTACCGCGACGGCATGGCTCCGCCAGTCCTGCGCGAGAAACCAGCCGGGCTGTAAGTAGCTGCTTCTTGGCGTGATTAGATAGTGAAGGGAGGCACGTATGAGTCAGAACGAAGATGACTACAAACAAGAGCTTTCAGTCTCGGATGCCAGTTTTATCCGGGTGCTGGAGGATTTGATTGACGCACTGGTTGCTAACGGTGTGCTTCGTATGACTGATCTGCCTCCACAGGCCTTGGCCAAATTGAATGAGCGCAAACTGACCCGCCAGCGCCTGCGGGATTCGCTGGATTTGATTAATGACGATGAACCACTCATCTGACAGCACGACACAAGCAAGCGGGGAATACAGTATCCCGCCTCATCTGACGCATGATGATCCTCTTCTGACCTGCCTGGCAGAGATTACCCGTATCCACGGTAATCCCTGTACGCCGCAGCACTTGTCTGCAGGCTTGCCTTTGCAGCGTGGGCGTTTGACGCCTGCTTTGCTCAGTCGAGCGGCCGCGCGTGGTCACTGCTCGGCCCGAGTGTGGCGCCGTGCCTTTACCGAACTCGACACCAATCTGTTCCCGGTTATTTTGTTGCTGAACAATAACCGGGCATGTGTCTTGTTGGGCCTGGAAGAAGAGCGTGCCCGGGTGCATTTCCCGGAAAGTGGTAGCCCCAGCGAAATCAGCCTGGAAGATCTGCAAGCGCAGTACTCCGGGCTGTTGGCCGTGGTGCAACCGGATTTCCGTGTCGAAGCGCGTGCCAAAGATGGTGTAGCCCCCATGAAGGGCAAGCACTGGTTCTGGACTGCCGTGGTGCAAAACTGGCGTCTGTATCGCGATGCCATTGGCGCTGCCTTGCTGATCAACCTGTTTGCGCTGGCCATTCCGCTCTACACCATGAACGTGTACGACCGGGTGGTTCCCAATAAAGCGATTGAAACCCTGTGGGTGCTGTCGATCGGGATTGGGCTGGTGCTGGTCATGAACATGGTGCTCTCCAGTGTGCGAGCCTATGTGGTCGATGCCGCCAGTAAACGGGTGGATATACAGTTATCTGCGCGGATCATGGAGCGGGTGCTGGACTTGCGCATGGAGAACCGACCGCCGTCGGTGGGCTCTTTTGCTGCCAATCTGCGCTCCTTTGAATCGGTGCGTGACTTCATCGCTTCGGCCAGTTTGACGACACTGGTCGATTTGCCATTTGTGCTGCTGTTTTTGGCTGTGCTGGCCTGGATTTCGCCCTGGATGCTGATCCCGCCAGTGGTGGCGATTGTGATCATCCTGGGTATTTCCTGGTTTGCTCAAGCACGTATGGAGCGCCTGACCAAACAGACCTTCCAGGCTGCTGCTCAGCGTAACGCCGGTCTGGTTGAATCTCTGGCTGG
Organism: Alcaligenes faecalis; assembly: GCF_009497775.1. Classification (NCBI taxonomy): domain Bacteria; kingdom Pseudomonadati; phylum Pseudomonadota; class Betaproteobacteria; order Burkholderiales; family Alcaligenaceae; genus Alcaligenes; species Alcaligenes faecalis. The sequence goes on along the minus strand of NZ_CP031012.1, from coordinate 4,052,058 downwards.
TATGGAAACCTTGAAAGTCCTGAATGCGCAAAGCAATGCTCAGCGTGACTGGGAGCAGTCCACCGAGTACCTGGCTCGTCAGGGTGCGCGCATCAAGATGACGTCCACACTAACGGTGAACACGGTGCAGATGCTGCAGCAGATGGTCACTATTAGCGTGGTGATTATCGGGGTGTATCTGGTTCAGGAAACCAAATTGTCCATGGGGGGCATTATTGCTTCCTCCATGATTGCAGGCCGTTGCCTGGCTCCTTTGGGGCAAGTGGCTGGCTTGATGATGCAGTATCAGAATGCACGTACCTCCCTGGGTTCGGTGGATTCGTACATGACTATGCCGGTAGAGCATCCTGAAGAGCGTCACTTTGTGCCACGTCCTTATCTGGAAGGCTCCATCGAGTTCCGTAACGTCAGCTTCAACTATCCCGGCACCACCCAGAACGTGCTGGATAAGGTCAGCTTCTCCTTGAAGGCTGGCGAGAAGATTGGGATTATCGGCCGTATTGGCTCCGGTAAAACCACCTTGTCCAAGCTGATTCTGGGTCTGTACAAACCGACGGGTGGCACGGTTGTGCTGGACGGAATTGATAGCCAGCAGATTGACCCGGCAGACGTGCGCCGCTCCATGGGCTATGTCTCGCAGGACCCCACGCTGTTCTATGGCACCTTGAAGCACAACCTGCTGATGGGTATGCCTTACGCAACCGACGATCAAATGTTGGCGGCGGCTCGTCAGGCAGGGGTGGATGATTTCGCACGACGCCATCCGGATGGCTACGACATGATGATTGGCGAACGCGGCGAATCCCTCTCGGGTGGTCAGCGTCAGGCTATCGCCGTGGCGCGTGCCTTGATCGGTAATCCATCCATTCTGTTGCTGGACGAACCCAGCAGCAATATGGATAACCAGAGCGAATCGGCCCTGCGTCGCAGCCTGCATAAAGAGTGTGAAGGCAAGACAGTGGTGCTGGTGACACACCGTACCGCCTTGCTGGAGCTGGTGGATCGTCTGATCGTGATGGATATGGGGCGTATTGTGGCCGACGGTCCTAAGGATCAGGTCATTGCCGCCTTGCGTAGTGGGCAGATTGGTAAGGCCCGGAGTGCAGCATGAAGATAAAGAACCTGACAAATTGGGTGCGTGCGCAACTCCAGGACACCAGTGCACCACCTCCTGGCAGCAATATGCTCAAAAACGCATCGTGGACGGCTCGTTATCAAGATGTACGGGGCTCCACGCTGCTGATCTGGTTGACCTTGCTGGCCATCAGCTTGCTGATTGTCTGGGCAAGTTTTGCCAGCATTGATGAAGTGGTGCGTGGCGAAGGCAAAGTTGTGCCGTCGCGCCAGGTCCAGATTGTGCAAAGTCTGGACGGTGGTGTGGTGGAAGAAATTCTGGTGCGCCCAGGCGAATCCGTGGAAGCGGGTGAAGTGCTGTTGCGTATTGACCCAACCCGTGCCTCGTCCTCCTTGGGCGAGAACGAAGCCGAGTCCTTGTCCTTGAAGGCCAAGGCGGCTCGTCTGGAAGCAATTGCTGCCGATCAGCCCTTTGACATGCCCAGCGTAGTGCTGGAAAAGGCCCCGGATCTGGCCGAAATGGAACGCCGCGTCTGGCAGGCTCGTACTGAAGAGTTGCGCTCCAATATTTCGGTGGCTCAGGAACAGCTGAACCAGCGCCAACAAGAATTGCGTGAAACGCAGGCCAATCGTGATCAGGCCGCGTCCAGTTGCGGGCTGACCTCGCAAGAACTGCAAATGACACGTCCTCTGCTCAAGAGCGGGGCGGTGTCTGAAGTGGACTTGCTGCGTTTGCAGCGTGATGTGGCTCGTTACTGCGGTGAGCAAAAAGCAGCCACTGCACAGATCAGTCGTATTCAGGCCTCGATTCAGGAAGCCCAGAACCGGATTGGTGAAGTGGAAATTACCTTCCGCAACCAGGCTCGTACCGAATTGGCTGAAACACGTGCCAAGCTGGCTTCGCTGGAACAAGGCCAACGTGCCTTGGCTGACCGTGTGCGACTGGCAGAAGTGCGTTCGCCAGTGCGCGGCACCATCAAGACCCTGTCCGCCAATACGGTGGGCGGTGTGGTGCAGCCCGGTAAAGACATTCTGGAAATTGTGCCCACTGACGACACCCTGCTGTTGGAAGTGCGCATCAACCCGCGCGACATCGGGTTTCTGCACTCGGGCCAGGCTGCCGAGGTCAAGTTCACCGCCTATGACTTTGCCGTTTATGGCGGCTTGCCTGGCGTGCTGGAACAGACCAGTGCCGACACCATTACCGATGAAAAAGGCAATTCATTCTATATAGCTAAAGTACGTACTGACACGGTGTATGTCGGTGACGATAACCGCCCAATCTTGCCCGGTATGGTGGCCGAAGTGCACATCATGACCGGCAAGCGGACTGTTATGCAGTACTTACTCAAACCTATTCTCAGGGCCAGATCCAACGCATTCAGGGAGCGTTAAGGCTGATTGGTCCGTTGGGGGAGTAGCGCTGACGATAGAGGTGTAACACCCGAGTCAGACCAAGAGCTGATGGCTTATAGCTCGTGTTACCAGTAAGGGAAAAGCGGTATGCGACAAGTAAATTCGGTTTTATTTCTGACTGCCGATGAGGCGTTGTGGCAGCATTGGCGTCATCTGGATTCGGTCACCTGGCTGCCCGCCAGAGGGCAGGGCATGGACGATTTATTGCGTTGGAAACAACAGCAGCGTGATCTGGTAGTGATCGATAGTGCCCTGGCTTTGTGGAACCATCCCCAATGGGCCCAGGCGGTACAGGGCATGAAGATTATTGTCGCCAGCCCTCGTCCTTTGGATACCGAAGGACAGGCCGTACTGGCTCTGGGGGCTCGTGGTTACATTCACGCCTACAGCTCGTCGCCCTTGCTGGTGCAAGCGCTGGACCATGTGGCCAGCGGACAGGTCTGGGTCGGAGAGTCTTTGCTGAGCCGTTTGCTCAGCGATGTTACTCGTCGCCTGGAACCCAAGGCAGGCTGGGAAAGTACCCTGACCAGCCGTGAAGTCGAGGTTGCGCAACGCGCCTCGCTGGGTCACTCCAATCAGCTGATTGCAAACGACCTGGGAATCACCGAGAGAACGGTTCGCGCCCATCTTCAAGCGGTTTTTGAGAAGTTGGATGTAACAGATCGTTTGATGTTGGCGCTAAAAGTACACGGCATAGCCTAAACCCCTGCTCGCCGTCCCGTTCGTATTGTCAAGTTAAGTCAATAACAATAAATAAAACAGCGAACTGGCGGCGACGCCAATATCGAGTAACGGACCAACTCGCTATTCTCTGATCAAAGAAAGTCCATTTCTGACTGCTGCTTGGCGGCAGTCTTTTTTTAGGAATCAGACAGGCATGGCACTGGATACTGTTTTAGTGACACGAGTTGAAGGTACGGCATGGATCCGTACCGCTGATGGCTCCAAAGTAGCTGTCAAAGAAGGGATGCGCGTCCCTGTTAATGCCGAGATCATCACCGAGACCGGCGCCAGCGTCGAGCTTGAGATCCCAGGCAGCCCATCGATGACCATTTCCGATAACCGCTCCTTCCTGGTCAGCGGCGATATCGCAGAAACCGATGTGGACCCCGTAGCTGCCGCTCTGGCCAACCCCAACGATCCAGCGATTACCGCTGTGTTGGCCGCCCTGGAAGCTGGCGATGACCCATTCTCCCAACTTGACCCAACCGCTGCCGTATTGACCGGCGGTGGCGAAGGCGGTGGCAGCAGCTTCACCCGTCTGGTCAGCATTGTGGAAACCACACGTCCCCTGGCGCTGGAATACCCACGTCCTGGCGTGCCGACCGTTGAAAACGTGCGCCTGGGCGGCTACAGCGGTACTGGCGAAGAAGAGGCCGGTCCTCTGGTTCCTCCCTCCGTTACCGTCAAGATCAACGACGACGGCACCGTTACCTTCACGTTTACTGAAGTGCCATTTGGCTTCGATATCGAAGATATCGTGGTCACCGGCGGCGGTCGCATCGAAGGTCTGACTCCAGACAACAAAGATCCCAAGACCTGGACCGGTACGCTGGTTCCCCCACCGAACTACGAAGGGGAAATCACCGTCAAAGTACCTGACGGCAGCTACACCAACGAAGTGGGCACCCCAGGTAACGGCGGTGAAGACACGACTACGGTCGACACTCTGCCTCCAGAAGCTGAAATCACCATCGATCCTATCTCTGGCGATGACGTGATCAACAAGGAAGAGTCCGAAGGCGACGTGACCATCACGGGTACCGTTGGCAAAGACGTCAAGCCCGGCGACAAGGTCACTGTGACCGTTGGTGGCAAAGAATACGAAACCACCGTTAATCCGGACGGCAAGACCTGGAGCGTGGACGTTCCTGGTTCCGAACTGGCCAACAACGAGAAGGTTGAAGCCAAAGTCACCACGACTGACGACGCTGGCAACAGCACGACCGTCACTACCGAGCGTCCTTACGAAGTAGACGTTACGCCTCCCGAAGCCGAGATCAAGATTGATCCGATCACGGGCGACGACGTTATCAACAAGGAAGAATCGGGCGGTGATGTCACCATCACCGGTACGGTTGGTAAAGACGTCAAACCGGGCGACAAGGTTGTCGTGACCGTTGGCGGCAAAGAATACGAAACCACCGTTAACCCGGACGGCAAGACCTGGAACGTGGACGTTCCCGGTTCCGAACTGGTCAACAACGACAAGGTTGAAGCCAAAGTCACTACAACTGACGACGCTGGCAACACCACAACCGCTACCGACGAGAAGCCTTACGACGTAGACGTTACGCCTCCCGAAGCCGAGATCAAGATTGATCCGATCACGGGCGACGACGTTATCAACAAGGAAGAATCGGGCGGTGATGTCACCATCACCGGTACGGTTGGTAAAGACGTCAAACCTGGCGACAAGGTTGTCGTGACCGTTGGCGGCAAAGAATACGAAACCACCGTTAACCCGGATGGTAAGACCTGGAACGTGGACGTTCCCGGTTCCGAATTGGTCAACAACGACAAGGTTGAAGCCAAAGTCACTACAACTGACGACGCTGGCAACACCACAACCGCTACTGACGAGAAGCCTTACGACGTAGACGTAACGCCTCCAGAAGCTGAAATTGCGATCAACGTGATCGCTGAAGATGACATCATCAACAAGGCTGAATCCGAAGCCGACGTGACCATTTCCGGTACGGTTGGCAAGGATGTGAAGGCCGGTGACACGGTGACTGTGACCGTGAACGGCAAGGACTACACGACCACGGTTAATGCCGATGGCAAGACTTGGAACGTGGACGTTCCTGGTACCGAACTGGCCCAGGACAGCAATGTTCACGCCAAGGTTGAGACCGAAGACGCCGCTGGTAACCCCGCTTCGGCTGAAGCTGACCGTGGCTACGGTGTGGATACCGACCTGCCCGAAGCCGCTATCACGATCGATACCATTGCCGGTGACGACGTGGTCAACAAGGCTGAGTCCGAGTCCGACGTGACCATTTCCGGTACCGTGGGTAAAGACGTCAAGGCCGGTGACACCGTCACTGTGACCGTGAACGGCAAGGACTACACCACCACCGTTAACGCCGATGGCAAGACTTGGAGCGTAGACGTTCCCGGTTCCGAGCTGGCTGCTGATTCGAACGTACACGCCAAGGTTGAGACTGAAGACGCCGCCGGTAACCCCGCTTCGGCTGAAGCTGACCGTGGCTACGGTGTCGATACCGATCTGCCCGAAGCCGCTATCACGATCGACACCATTGCCGGTGACGACGTGGTCAACAAGGCTGAGTCCGAGTCCGACGTGACCATTTCCGGTACCGTGGGTAAAGACGTCAAGGCCGGTGACACCGTCACTGTGACCGTGAACGGCAAGGACTACACGACCACCGTTAACGCTGACGGCAAGACCTGGAACGTGGACGTTCCTGGTACCGAACTGGCTCAGGACAGCAATGTTCACGCCAAGGTTGAGACTGAAGACGCCGCCGGTAACCCTGCTTCGGCCGAAGCTGACCGTGGCTACGGTGTGGATACCGACCTGCCCGAAGCCGCTATCACGATCGACACCATTGCCGGTGACGACGTGGTCAACAAGGCTGAGTCCGAGTCCGACGTGACGATCACCGGTACCGTGGGTAAAGACGTCAAGGCCGGTGACACGGTGACTGTGACCGTGAACGGCAAGGACTACACGACCACGGTTAATGCCGATGGCAAGACCTGGAATGTGGATGTTCCCGGTTCCGAGCTGGCTGCTGATTCGAACGTACACGCCAAGGTCGAGACCGAAGATGCGGCTGGTAACCCAGCCAGTGCTGAAGCCGACCGTGGCTACGGTGTCGATACCGATCTGCCCGAAGCCGCTATCACGATCGACACCATCGCTGGCGACGACGTGGTCAACAAGGCTGAGTCCGAGTCCGACGTGACCATTTCCGGTACCGTGGGTAAAGACGTCAAGGCTGGCGACACCGTCACTGTGACCGTGAACGGCAAGGACTACACGACGACGGTTAATGCCGACGGCAAGACCTGGAACGTGGACGTTCCTGGTACCGAACTGGCCCAGGACAGCAATGTTCACGCCAAGGTGGAAACGGAAGACGCCGCCGGTAACCCAGCCAGCGCTGAAGCTGACCGTGGCTACGGTGTGGATACCGACCTGCCCGAAGCCGCTATCACGATCGACACCATTGCGGGTGACGACGTGGTCAACAAGGCTGAGTCCGAGTCCGACGTGACCTTGACGGGTACGGTTGGCAAGGATGTGAAGGCTGGCGACACGGTTACTGTGACCGTGAACGGTAAGGACTACACGACCACCGTTAACGCCGATGGCAAGACCTGGAACGTGGACGTACCTGGTTCCGAACTGGCTCAGGACAGCAATGTTCACGCCAAGGTGGAAACGGAAGACGCGGCTGGTAACCCAGCCAGCGCTGAAGCTGACCGCGGCTACGGTGTAGACACTGACCTGCCAGAAGCCGCTATCACGATCGACACCATTGCCGGTGACGACGTGGTCAACAAGGCCGAGTCCGAATCCGACGTGACCCTGAGTGGTACGGTTGGCAAGGATGTGAAGGCCGGTGACACCGTCACTGTGACCGTGAACGGCAAGGACTACACCACCACCGTTAACGCCGATGGCAAGACCTGGAACGTGGACGTACCTGGTTCCGAACTGGCTCAGGACAGCAATGTTCACGCCAAGGTTGAGACCGAAGACGCGGCTGGTAACCCAGCCAGCGCTGAAGCTGACCGTGGCTACGGTGTTGACACCGATCTGCCCGAAGCCGCTATCACGATCGACACCATCGCTGGCGACGACGTGGTCAACAAGGCTGAGTCCGAGTCCGACGTGACCATTTCCGGTACCGTGGGTAAAGACGTCAAGGCTGGCGACACCGTCACTGTGACCGTGAACGGCAAGGACTACACGACCACCGTTAACGCTGACGGCAAGACTTGGAACGTGGATGTTCCTGGTACCGAACTGGCCCAGGACAGCAATGTTCACGCCAAGGTTGAGACCGAAGACGCCGCCGGTAACCCCGCTTCGGCTGAAGCTGACCGTGGCTACGGTGTGGATACCGACCTGCCAGAAGCTGCTATCACGATCGACACCATTGCTGGCGACGACGTGGTCAACAAGGCCGAGTCCGAGTCCGACGTGACCATCACCGGTACCGTGGGTAAAGACGTCAAGGCCGGTGACACCGTGACCGTAACGGTCAATGGTAAGGACTACACGACCACCGTTAACGCTGACGGCAAGACCTGGAACGTGGATGTTCCTGGTACCGAACTAGCCCAAGATTCGAACGTACATGCCAAGGTTGAGACCAAAGACGCCGCTGGTAACCCTGCTTCGGCCGAAGCTGACCGTGGCTACGGTGTGGATACCGACCTGCCCGAAGCCGCTATCACGATCGACACCATTGCCGGTGACGATGTGATCAACAAGGCTGAGTCCGAGTCCGACGTGACGATCACCGGTACCGTGGGTAAAGACGTCAAGGCTGGCGACACCGTGACCGTAACGGTCAATGGTAAGGACTACACGACCACGGTTAACGCCGATGGCAAGACCTGGAACGTGGACGTTCCTGGTTCCGAACTGGCCCAGGACAGCAATGTTCACGCCAAGGTTGAGACTGAAGACGCCGCCGGTAACCCTGCTTTGGCTGAAGCTGACCGTGGCTACGGTGTGGATACCGACCTGCCCGAAGCTGCTATCACGATCGACACCATTGCCGGTGACGACGTGATCAACAAGGCTGAGTCCGAGTCCGACGTGACCTTGACGGGTACGGTTGGCAAGGATGTGAAGGCTGGCGACACGGTTACTGTGACCGTGAACGGCAAGGACTACACGACCACCGTTAACGCCGACGGCAAGACCTGGAACGTGGACGTTCCCGGTGCTGAACTGGCCAAGGACAGCAATGTTCACGCCAAGGTGGAAACGGAAGATGCCGCTGGTAACCCAGCTTCGGCTGAAGCTGACCGTGGCTACGGTGTCGATACCGATCTGCCCGAAGCTGCTATCACGATCGACACCATTGCCGGTGACGACGTGGTCAACAAGGCTGAGTCCGAGTCCGACGTGACCATTTCCGGTACCGTGGGTAAAGACGTCAAGGCCGGTGACACGGTTACTGTGACCGTGAACGGCAAGGACTACACGACCACCGTTAACGCCGATGGCAAGACCTGGAACGTAGACGTTCCTGGTGCCGAACTGGCCAAGGACAGCAACGTCCATGCCAAGGTTGAGACCAAAGACGCCGCTGGTAACCCAGCGTCGGCTGAAGCTGACCGTGGCTACGGCGTAGACACCGATCTGCCTGAAGCCTCGATCACCATCAACACCATCGCTGGTGACGACGTGATCAACAAGGCCGAGTCCGAGTCCAACGTGACCTTGACGGGTACAGTTGGCAAGGACGTGAGGGCTGGCGACACGGTTACTGTGACCGTGAACGGCAAGGACTACACGACCACGGTTAACGCTGATGGCAAGACCTGGAACGTGGACGTTCCTGGTGCCGAACTGGCCAAGGACAGCAACGTCCACGCCAAGGTTGAGACCGAAGACGCCGCTGGTAACCCAGCGTCGGCTGAAGCCGACCGCGGCTACGACGTTCAGACTGCTTTGCCTAAGGCTGAGATCGCTATCGACACCATTGCTGGTGACGACGTGATCAATAAGGCTGAGTCCGAATCCAACATCACCCTGACGGGTACGGTTGGTCAAGACGTCAAGGCTGGTGACAAGGTCACTGTGACCGTGAACGGCAAGGACTACACAACCACGGTTAATACCGATGGCAAGACCTGGAGTGTGAACGTTCCTGGTTCCGAATTGGCTCTGGATGACAACGTCCACGCCAAGGTCGAGACCAAGGACGATGCCGGTAACAGCGCTAGCGCTGAAGCCGACCGCGACTACGGTGTGCAGACCACATTGCCTGAAGCCGAGATCACTCTGGATCCGATCGCTGGTGACGGTGTGCTGGATCACCAGGAAGCTGGCGACGGCAAGGGCACGATTGACGTGACCGGTACGGTTGGCAAGGATGTACAGCCTGGCGATACCGTGACTCTGACGATCGGTGGCAAGGAATACACCGGTACCGTTGGCAATGATCTGACCTTCAAGATCCCAGTGCCTGTACAGGATCTGTTGAAGAACGATACGGTTGATGCCAAGGTAACGACGACAGACTCGGCTGGTAACAGCGCTTCTGCCAACGATTCTGGCCCATACACGCTGGATGTGGATCAGCTGATTGTTGATGGTAACGGTGGTGGCAATCCGAATGGTGGCGTGGGTGACGACATCATTATTGGTGACCGCGGTGGTGTACAAGAGAACATCGTGCACGGCCAGAGCTACAACATTGCCATCCTGGTTGACCGTTCCAACAGCATGAAGGAAGCCTCTGGTACGGACAATATGAACCGTATGCAGTTGCTGAAGGCCGCGCTGACGACCTTGGCTGAAAGCTTGGCTAACCACGAAGGCGGCACGGTGAACCTGAGCATTATTGGCTTTGGTACCAACGCTGATAAGCCTATGGTCTTCAAAGATTTGACGCATGCTGATCTGGTCAAGTTGCTGAACTCGATCGACACCTTGAATGGCTACAACTCCAACTGGAACTCCAACGTTGGTGGTACCAACTATGAAGCAGCCTTCAAGGCAGCTGAAGCATGGTTCAAGACTGGCGATGCACCTGCAGTCGACAAGAACGGCAACGCTTATGAAAACGTTACGTACTTCCTGACTGACGGTAACCCAACGCAGTACGGTAATGGACAGGGTGCGGGTAGCGGTTACGACGCTACGGCTGATGCACGCGGTAAGACTGCTTACGACAGCCTGGTTACTTCTTCGGGCAGCAAGGTGTACGCAGTGGGTATTGGTAACGACGTCAGCGTGGATGTTCTGCGCAAGTACGACAACACCGGTACTGAGATTGTTGATGTTATCCGTGGTACCAAGGAAGTTACTGACTTTGAAAACGGCCGTCATGACGGTTGGACGAAGGTCAACGGTGGTGGCACTGTCGGCGTCAACAACGACTGGTGGTACGGATCGCGTCTGGAAATCACGGATACCTATAGCAATAGGAACGATACATCCACGACAGTTCGTGGCCCCGGTATGGCAGTAGCCGCTGGTAGCTATGGCAAGCTTAGCTTTACCTATGCTGAAAGCGGTCGCAATAGCCAGGACGTGTTCAAGTGGCAACTGCAGAAGTACAACGAGAAAACAGGTAACTGGGAAGTTGTGCAGGAAGGTGGTCGCCCAGGTAGCTCCGGCACCATCACGACCAAACCAGTAGGCGAAGGCCAGTATCGCTTCGAGTTCCTGGTGGATGATCGTTCCAGCAGCAGCAACTACAAGGTCTACATTGATGACGTCACGCTGTTGTCCTCTGGTAACCCAAGTGATTGGAGAGAGGAGAACAAGGTCGACATCGTCAACACCAAGGAAGACCTGGATGCAGCCTTGAAGGGTGGTTCGGTAACGAACGATCCAGCGCCGGTTGGTAACGACCACATCATTGGTGGTGACGGTGACGACATCATCTTTGGTGACACGATCAACACCGATGGCGATGTGTTGCCATGGCATGAAGTGGGTGGCCGTCCTGATCACCTGCCTGACGGTTCCGGCCTGAAGGCGCTGGAAGTGTTCTTGCAGATGAAGAACGGCGGTACTCCAGCTACCGGTAACGATATCTACGACTACATCAAGGAACACCACGCCGAATTCAACGTTGAAGGCGACAAGCGCGGTGGTAACGACACCCTGGATGGTGGCGCAGGTAACGACATCCTGTACGGTCAAGGTGGCAATGACATCCTGATCGGTGGTGCCGGTGACGACATCATGTACGGTGGTGAGGGTGATGACACCTTTGTATGGAACAAGGGTGATCAAGGCACGACCAGCAAGCCGGCTGTGGATCACGTGATGGACTTTGGTGACTCGGGTCTCGACACCCTGGATATCACTGATCTGCTGTCGGGTCACGACATCAACGACGGTAACCTGAGCCAGTACCTGACGGTAGGACGCTCGGATAGCGGCAAGATGGAGATCAGCATCAGCTCTCAAGGTAATGGCCAGGTCGATCAGAAGATCATTCTGGACAACATCGACTTTGACGCAGAGAAGGCAGCTCAGATCGCCAACTCGCTGAAAGACGGCACCCTGAAATCCACTGATTTCTAAGCTGTTCACCGGATAGGCACTACCTGCGGGTAGTGCTCAAGCCCCACAAGCCTTTTCGGGTTTGTGGGGCTTTTTTATGTCTGCAGCTTGTCGTCAGCGCCAATAGTGGGTGCTTGGCATTTGTGACTATGATCGTGATGTGGCGCAGGAAAGAGGGCGCATGCCGCAGGACAGCTGGCCAGACTGAGCTGCCTAGTAGTGGTTCTGCAGTTTTGCAGACCAGCTGCTTCTTTTTGCAGGGGTGGTTCGAGACCGTTTAACGGCCTGCTCTATATATAGAGGGATTAGGCGCTTTGTTGATTGCCAAGCGTTCACTAAATAGGCAAGCTATAACGCCGTTATAAGGGTTTGCTTATTTGGGATTGACGTGCTCTTGTCTCTTGCCTGGCTACGCCTTTTTCTTCGATCTAGGATTGCGCTGTTTGTGCTGGTCGCACTGCTGTTTGTGGTGTGGCTGCCCTTGTCGGCGCCTGCCTTGCAGTTCGAGGTCAGCAAGATTCGTCAGACCGCTGTTGCCCGCTTTGGCGCCCGTGCCGGGACTGCCGTGGATCGGTGGATGGCCAATCTGGAGTCCGCCCGTGGTTTAAGCGAGCGTCGTCAGCTCGATGCCGTCAATGATTTCTGGAATATGAATGTGATGGCTGGCGAGGACATTCATATTTGGGGCCAGCTGGATTACTGGGCCACGCCTATCGAGACCTTGGGTAAAGCGGCGGGTGACTGTGAGGACTTTGTCATCGGCAAGTATTTTTCCTTGTTGCACCTGGGAGTGCCCAATGAAAAACTGCGATTGATTTATGTACGAGCTCAAGTAGGCGGCCAAAGCATTGCGCACATGGTTCTGGGCTACTATCCCACGCCGCAAGCCGAGCCTTTGCTGCTGGATAATTTAAGTGGCTCGATTCGCCCCGCCAGCCAGCGTCCTGATTTGACCCCTGTGTTCAGCTTCAACTCGCAAGGGGTGTATGTGGGTAACGCCCAGAAAGGCTCGGTAGACAGTATCAGTCGTTGGCGGGGTTTGCTGGAAAAAATGCGTAAGGAAGGTTTTGTTCCTTGATGAGATGCCAGCCCGTGGGCTTGAGCACTGATCGGAAACAGACTCCAGGACACCCTTGTCGGGTGGGCTAGACCAGAATTTATGGAATATACGGAAGCGCTATGTCTTTACTTAAACAGCTCCTGCTAAGTGTCTCGTGCGCGATTCTTGCTATCTTGATTGGCACGCTGTGGTTCAGCGTTGACTCGGCAAGGCAGTACTTGAGCAGTCAGTTGCAGGCTCAGGGTGAGTCGGCCGCGACCTCGCTGGCCTTGACCTTGTCCCAGCCCAGCAACCAGGACCCGGTGACGCAGGAGCTGCTGATTGCCGCCTTGTACGATACCGGGCAATTTGAGCGCATCCGCTTTGTTGACACCTCCGATACAGTGCTGGTGGAACGTAGTGCTCAGCAAGAAACGCAGGTCAGCGGATCTTCGCCTGCGTGGTTCGCCAACTCCTTGCCTATTGATGTACCTGTGGCCTCGGCCCATGTCAGTAATGGCTGGAACCAGATTGGCGCGATCGAAGTAAAACCTGCTGACGAGTATGCCCGCGCCAGTTTGTGGAAAAGTTTTGTGCGCGTCACCTTGCTGGTGCTGGGCGCCGGGATTGCCTGGGGCGTGTTTGTCCTGATGGTGATGGCCTGGTTGCGCCGGGCTTTGCGTGAACACGTACAGTTCGAGCTGCAACAGATGGATCAAAGCGAGTCTGTACCCAGCCGCAAGAAAGTACGCACGATCCCCGAGCTGGAAGCCGTCACACATACTTTAAGCACGGTGCAAAAACGTATCCGTGTCAGCAGCCAGGAGCAAAATGCCCGGATCGAGCAATTGCAACTGGAGTTGAACTGCGATCCGGTGACGGGCCTGGCCAATCGCAAGTACTTTGTGAATATGTTCCGTCAGGTGCTGCAACAGGAGGAGGGCGGTCACGTACTGCTGTTCCGTCAGCGGGACTTGCTGCCATTGAACACCTCTTTGTCGCGCGACGCCGTGGACGCCTGGCTGAAACTGGTCACTCAGCGCTGTACCGAGCTATTGCAGAAAAATGGCATGGACGCGGGTAATCTGGCCCGCTTGAATGGCTCTGATTTTATTGTGCTGCTCAAAGGCCAGACGGGTCCTCAAGTGATGGGTTTTGCCCAGGAACTGCGGACCGCCTTGCAGGAATTGCGTCAGCCTTTGCCTGACGGCAGCTTGTGCCGCTGGTCCATGGCGATGACGAACTACGAAGGTCAGGACTCGCTCAGTGCCGTGATGACGCGTTTGGACAATGCCTTGATGCGCGCCGAAGGGGCAGGGCACCAGGAAGTGGAATACCGTCCGTCTGAAGGGGCTCACTCCGAGGCAGGTTCTTCCATTGGTGAGCAGGAATGGCATTCACGTATTGAGCGCGGTCTGGACCAAGGCCGAATTGAACTGAATGTGAAACCGGGCGTCGAAGTCTGGGGTCAGGCAGGTCAGATCCACGATGCCACCTTGAATTTGTTGCCTGAGCAGCCGGGTCAGGCCAGTTTGCCCGCCTATTTGTTTATTCCGGTGGCGGTGCGTCTTGGTCTGTCGTGGCAGTGTGACTTGCGCACGATGGAACTGGCAGGCGACTGGTTGGCCAGCAATGAGGGCAGTTTGAGTGTTCGTGTCTCCTGGGCATCGGTGATCAAGCCCGGTTTTGCGGATCAGGTGGCCGAGGTTCTGGCCAAGGCCGGTGACAAGGCCCAGCGTCTGATTATCGAACTGGATGCCTATTGCCTGAGCGAACATGATGTGGAAACGGTCGCTTTTGTGGATAAATTGCGCCCCTTGGGTGTGCAATTTGGTCTGCGTCGCGTTCTGGAACAACCCGAATCGATTCTGTGGCTGCACATGATGGCACTCAAATATATCGTTCTGGATGATGAGCGTGCCCAGACGCTACAGGCCGAAGTGGGTGGCCGGCATTTGCTGACGGCGTTCCTGCAAAGTTTGCAGGAATTGGGGATTGGTTTGCGCCGGGTAACCCGAGCCAGCAATAGTGCCCAGTTGGACGAGTTGTTGCGTGAAAACGCCGTCGTGCCAAGGCCTTAGCAAATAAATCCTTGTTTTTTTGAGGCTTATTTGCTAGTATATGTGGCTTACCTCTTTATTTTGACCGGAGAGGCTTTAGTCGCCTATCCGGATTGAAGTTGGTAATACAACGTTTTGTCTCTCGCAAGATTTCAACCTAGGGTTCGGCTTGCCGGACCAGATCGAGATCGGGTTTACGGTATCGAACTGGCTGGATCCGAATCTGACGGGACCAAAACTGGTTGTGTGACCCAGTCATTTTGACTGGATCGTTGCAATTAAGTTGGAACAGGAAAAATCATGATTCAAATGCAGACCACGCTGGACGTGGCCGACAACACAGGTGCGCGTTCTGTAATGTGCATCAAGGTGCTGGGCGGCTCGAAGCGCCGTTATGCCGCAATTGGTGACGTTATCAAAGTTACCGTTAAAGAAGCGGCCCCGCGCGGACGCGTCAAAAAAGGCGAAATCTACAACGCTGTAGTGGTTCGTACCGCTAAGGGCGTGCGCCGTAAAGACGGTTCGCTGATTCGTTTCGGTGGCAATGCCGCCGTATTGCTCAATGCCAAGCTGGAGCCTATCGGCACCCGCATCTTCGGACCCGTGACGCGTGAACTGCGTACCGAGAAGTTCATGAAGATCGTGTCCCTGGCTCCCGAAGTGCTGTAAGGAGCGCGAAAAATGCAAAAAATTCGTAAAGGCGACGAAGTTATTGTGCTGACCGGCCGTGATAAAAAACGCCGTGGCACCGTACTGCAACGCGTCGATGCAGACCACGTTATCGTGGAAGGCATCAATGTCGTCAAAAAACACGTTAAAGCCAATCCTATGGCTGGCACGCAAGGTGGGATCGTCGACAAGACCATGCCTATCCATATCTCGAACGTTGCTCTGTTCAACCCAGAAACCGGCAAGGGCGACCGCGTTGGTATCCAGGTGATCGACGGTCAGAAGACGCGTATTTATCGTTCCAGCGGCAAAGCCGTTGGCGCCAAGGCATAAGGGGCGGATAACATGACACGTTTACAAGAGTTCTACCGCGAAAAAGTGGTTGCCGATCTGCAAAAGCAGTTCGAGTACAAGAGCATCATGGAAGTACCGCGCATCACCAAGATCACCCTGAACATGGGTGTCTCGGAAGCCGTTGCTGACAAGAAGATTATCGAGAACGCGGTATCGGACATGACCAAAATTGCTGGTCAGAAGCCCGTTATCACGAAAACCCGCAAAGCTATTGCCGGTTTCAAGATTCGCGAAGATTACCCGATCGGTTGTATGGTGACCCTGCGCGGTCAACGCATGTACGAATTCCTGGATCGTCTGGTCGCTGTGGCTCTGCCACGCGTTCGTGACTTCCGTGGTGTGTCGGGTCGTGCGTTTGACGGCCGTGGCAACTACAACATGGGGGTTAAAGAGCAAATCATTTTCCCCGAAATCGAGTACGACAAAATCGACGCAGTGCGTGGTCTGAACATCAGCATCACTACTTCTGCCAAGACGGACGAAGAGGCCAAGGCGCTGCTTAGCGCGTTCAGCTTCCCGTTCCGCAACTAAGGGGCGCAACGTGGCTAAACTTTCCCTCATCAATCGCGACATCAAGCGCGCCAAGCTGGCTGAGAAATTCGCCGCCAAGCGTGCAGCACTGAAAGCGACTATTGACGACCAGTCCAAGTCTGACGAAGAGCGCTACGAAGCTCGTTTGCAGTTGCAACAATTGCCACGCAACGCGAACCCGACCCGTCAACGCAACCGTTGCGTTATCACCGGTCGCCCTCGTGGTGTTTTCAAGAAATTCGGTTTGACTCGCCATAAAGTGCGCGAAATGGCAATGCGCGGCGAGATCCCCGGTATGACCAAGGCCAGCTGGTAGGAGAAATACACATGAGCATGAGCGATCCAATCGCCGATATGTTGACCCGCGTGCGTAACGCGCAAATGGTCAACAAGACATCGGTTAGCATGCCCTCCTCGAAGCTGAAAGCAGCTATTGCTGCTGTGCTGAAAGACGAAGGCTACATCGAAGATTTCCGTATCGTTGGCGAAAAAGCCAAGCCAGAACTGGAAGTCACCCTGAAATACTATGCCGGCCAGCCAGTCATCGAGCGCATCGACCGCGTTTCGCGTCCTGGACTGCGCATCTACAAAGGCAGCACAAACATCCCTCAAGTCATGAACGGCTTGGGTGTTGCTATCGTGTCCACGTCTCGCGGCGTGATGACCGATCGCAAAGCACGTGCAGCTGGCGTCGGTGGCGAAGTGCTGTGCTACGTGGCATAAGGAGAACATCATATGTCACGTATCGCTAAGTATCCCGTTTCCCTGCCTAAAGGCGTAGAAACGAACATTGCCGCTGATCAGATCACGGTCAAAGGCCCTCTGGGCACTTTGGTTCAAACTCTGACTGGCGACGTCACCATTGAACTTCAAGACGGTCAGCTGTCTTTTGTGCCTGCGAACGAAACTCGTCACGCAAACGCAATGTCCGGCACCGTGCGCCAACTGGTCAACAACATGGTTGTTGGCGTGAGCGCCGGTTTCGAACGCAAGCTGAGTCTGGTTGGCGTGGGTTTCCGTGCCTCCGTCCAGGGTAATGCCTTGAAGTTGCAACTTGGTTTCTCGCACGACATCGTGCACGACCTGCCTGAAGGCATCAAAGCCGAGTGCCCCACTCCGACTGAAATCGTGATCAAGGGCTCGAACAAACAGGTGGTTGGTCAGGTTGCCGCAGAAATTCGTGGCTATCGTCCACCAGAGCCTTACAAAGGCAAGGGTGTACGTTACGTCGGCGAACGCGTCATCCTCAAGGAAACCAAGAAGAAATAAGCCCGCAGGCAAGGACGAATCATGGACAAGAAACAATCCCGTATGCGTCGTGCAGTGGCTACTCGCCGCAAGATCGCCGAACTGCGCGTACACCGCCTGTCGGTGCATCGCACGAATACGCATATTTACGCGAGCATCATCTCGCCCGAAGGCGACCGCGTTCTGGTCAGTGCTTCCACTGTCGAGACCGAAGTTCGCAAAGAATTGGCCGTTGGCAGCAACGTAGCGGCAGCCAGCCTGGTTGGCAAGCGCGTCGCCGAAAAGGCGAAGGCTGCGGGCATCGAGACGGTTGCTTTTGACCGCTCGGGCTTCCGTTACCATGGCCGCGTGAAAGCGCTGGCCGAGGCCGCGCGTGAAGCCGGCTTGAAATTCTAAAGGAATTATCAAATGGCTAAAGCACAAGGCAGACAGGCTCCAGAGCAAGAGCGCGATGACGGCCTGAAAGAAAAGATGATTGCGGTCAACCGCGTCAGCAAAGTCGTTAAAGGTGGTCGCACCATGAGCTTTGCTTCGCTGGCCGTGGTCGGTGATGGCGATGGTCGCATCGGCATGGGTAAGGGCAAAGCCCGCGAAGTACCCGTTGCTGTTCAGAAGGCAATGGAACAGGCCCGTCGTGGTCTGATCAAAGTGCCTCTGAAGAACGGCACCTTGCATCACACCGTAGTTGGTAAGCACGGTGCAGCCACCGTTCTGATCTCTCCCGCAGCTGAAGGTACTGGCGTTATCGCTGGTGGCCCAATGCGCGCTATCTTCGAAGTGATGGGCGTTCGCAACGTCGTAGCCAAGAGCCTGGGTTCCAGCAACCCATACAACATGGTTCGCGCTACATTGAACGGTTTGCGTGCTTGCTCGACACCTGCTGACATTGCTGCCAAGCGCGGCAAGACAGTTGAAGAAATTCTGGGGTAAGTCATGGCACAGAAACAAATCAAAGTTACGTTGGTGCGTTCCGTCATCGGCACAAAGCAAAGCCATCGCGACACCGTTCGCGGCCTGGGTCTGCGCCGAGTCAACACCAGCCGTGTATTGGTTGATACTCCTGAGGTTCGTGGGATGATCCGCAAGGTGGATTATCTGGTTACGGTCTCGGAAGCCTGAAAGGAATCGGGATGTCTGAATTGCAATTGAACAATCTCAAGCCCGCCGCTGGCGCCAAACACGCAGCACGTCGTGTTGGTCGCGGTGTCGGTTCCGGCTTGGGCAAAACCGGCGGACGTGGCCATAAAGGCCAAAAATCCCGCTCGGGTGGTTTTCATAAAGTCGGTTTCGAAGGCGGTCAAATGCCTTTGCAACGTCGTTTGCCCAAGCGTGGTTTCACCACCCTGGACGACCACCTGTACGCAGAAGTACGTCTGTCCGAACTGCAAAAAATGGATGCCGAAGTTATCGACGTCCAGGCACTGAAGCAGGCTGGCGTGGTTGGCCAAATGGTGCGTTACGCTAAAGTCATCAAGTCCGGTGAACTTTCCCGTAAAGTTGCGCTGAAAGGCATTAATGCAACGGCCGGCGCTCGCGCCGTGATCGAAGCAGCCGGCGGCTCGCTGGAATAAAAAGGGGTCACGGTGGCAAAAGCTCAGGCACAGAGTAAGTCGGGTCCGCGCTACGGCGATTTGAAACGTCGTCTCGTTTTCCTGTTGCTCGCCCTGATTGTCTACCGCTTGGGTACGCACATTCCGGTACCAGGCATCAATCCTGATGCCTTGTCCGAACTGTTTACTCAAAACCAGAGTGGTATTCTGGGTTTGTTTAACATGTTCTCCGGTGGTGCTTTAGAGCGATTCTCAGTGTTCGCACTGGGAATCATGCCCTACATCTCTGCGTCCATCATCATGCAATTGATGACCGCTGTGGTGCCCACGCTGGAAGCAATCAAGAAAGAGGGTGAGTCGGGTCGTCGCAAGATCACGCAATACACCCGTTACGGAACGGTCTTTTTGGCTTTGTTCCAGGGAGTTGGGATTTCCATCGCTCTAGAATCGCAGCCCGGTCTGGTTATCGACCCAGGGATGCTGTTTCGCTTCACGACAGTGGTAACACTGGTCACTGGCACCATGTTCGTCATGTGGCTGGGTGAACAGATCACTGAACGTGGATTGGGTAATGGTATTTCCATCCTGATCTTCGCCGGTATCGTAGCGGGTCTGCCTAATGCTTTGGGCGGTATGCTTGATCTGGTGCGTACGGATTCCATGTCGATTCTATCGGCACTGTTTATCCTCGTTTTAGTAGCCGCCGTCACGTACTTCGTCGTCTTTGTCGAGCGTGGTCAGCGTCGTATCACGGTGAACTACGCCAAACGGCAAGTAGGTAACCGTATCTATGGTGGTCAAAGCTCGCATTTGCCGCTGAAACTGAACATGGCTGGCGTGATCCCTCCGATCTTCGCTTCGTCCATCATTCTGTTGCCAGCGACAATTGCTAATTGGTTCTCCAGCACACCCGGTCTGGGTTGGTTGCGTGAAATCGAGGCTGCTTTGTCGCCGCGTCAGCCGCTTTACATTACTTTGTTCTCCGCGCTGATCATTTTGTTCTGCTTTTTCTACACGGCCCTGGTGTTCAACAGCCGCGAAACTGCAGACAACCTGAAAAAGAGTGGAGCTTTCGTACCAGGGATTCGTCCCGGTGATCAGACAGCGCGTTATATCGACAAGATCCTGATGCGTTTGACGTTGGCCGGTGCAATCTACATTACCTTGGTATGTCTGGTGCCAGAGTTCTTGCAAATGCGCTGGAATGTACCGTTCTATTTTGGCGGCACATCCTTGCTGATTATTGTTGTAGTAACCATGGACTTCATGGCGCAGGCCCAGGCCTATGTCATGTCACAACAATACGACTCGCTGCTCAAGAAGGCTAACTTCAAAGGCTCGAGCTTGCCGATGCGGTAATTCACGAAAATGGCAAAGGACGACGTCATTCAAATGCAGGGACAGGTTCTTGAGAACCTTCCCAACGCAACTTTTCGCGTCAAGCTGGAAAATGGTCACGTAGTGCTCGGATACATTTCAGGCAAAATGCGTATGCACTATATCCGGATTCTGCCGGGCGATAAGGTCACTGTGGAGCTCACGCCCTATGATCTATCCCGAGCACGAATTGTGTTCCGCTCCAAATAAGCGGCCGGTTACAGGAAACTAGGAGTCAAACCATGAAGGTAATGGCATCAGTAAAGCGGATCTGCCGCAACTGCAAAATCATTAAACGTCATGGCGTGGTGCGTGTCATCTGCACCGATCCACGTCATAAGCAGCGTCAAGGCTAAGTTGCCGAAACGCAACCGATTTAACAAGGAATAACCATGGCCCGTATTGCCGGCATTAACATCCCGCCGCATCAACACGCCGAAATCGGTCTTACCGCGATTTTCGGCATCGGTCGCACCCGCGCTCGCAAGATTTGCGAAGCATCGGGTATTGAATACTCCAAGAAGGTCAAAGATCTGACCGACGCGGAACTCGAGCGCATTCGCGAACAGATCGGCCTGTTCACCGTAGAAGGTGACCTGCGTCGTGAAGTTCAGCTCTCGATCAAGCGTTTGGCTGACTTGGGAACTTACCGTGGCATGCGTCATCGTCGCGGTCTGCCAGTGCGCGGCCAACGTACACGCACTAACGCTCGCACCCGTAAAGGTCCGCGTCGCGCCGCCGCGTCCCTGAAGAAATAATCGAGGAATAGAAGATGGCCAAAGCTTCTAGCAGCGCTTCACGCGCACGCAAGAAAGTCAAAAAAAGCGTGTCGGACGGGATTGCTCACGTCCACGCTTCTTTTAACAACACGATCATCACCATTACTGACCGTCAGGGCAACGCATTGTCCTGGGCTACGTCGGGTGGCGCGGGCTTTAAAGGCTCTCGTAAATCCACGCCGTTTGCCGCGCAGGTTGCCGCTGAAACAGCCGGCCGTACTGCCATGGAATACGGTATTAAAAATCTTGAAGTTCGCATCAAGGGCCCCGGTCCAGGCCGTGAATCGTCTGTGCGTGCTCTGAATGCTCTGGGTATCAAGATCACCAGCATTGCAGACATCACACCGGTTCCGCATAACGGCTGCCGTCCGCCCAAGCGTCGTCGCATCTAAGGGGAAGCGAAGTGGCTCGTTATATTGGACCAAAATGCAAGCTCTCGCGTCGCGAGGGTACCGATCTGTTTTTGAAGAGCGCCCGTCGCTCGCTGGATTCCAAGTGCAAACTGGAATCGCGTCCTGGTCAGCACGGCCGCACCTCCGGTGCTCGTACGTCTGACTTCGGTCTGCAGCTGCGCGAAAAGCAAAAGCTCAAGCGTATGTACGGCGTGCTGGAAAAGCAATTCCGCAAATACTACGTTGAAGCTGACCGCCGCCGTGGCAACACCGGTGAAACGCTGATTCAATTGCTGGAATCGCGTCTGGACAACGTGGTGTACCGCATGGGTTTCGGCTCTACACGTGCTGAAGCTCGCCAGCTGGTTAACCACCGCGCTATCGAAGTCAACGGTCACACCGCTGACATCGCTTCCATGCTGATCAAGGCCGGTGACGTTGTTTCCGTCCGCGAAAAAGCTAAATCCCAAGGCCGTATCAAGGAATCCCTGGATCTGGCTACTGGCATTGGCTTGCCTCAGTGGGTGGAAGTTGACGCTGCCAAGCTGTCCGGCGTGTTCAAGCAAGCTCCAGATCGCGCTGACGTCGCTCAAGACGTTAACGAATCGCTGGTTGTTGAGTTGTACTCGCGTTAATCTTTTACGCGAAGACCGCTTACACAATGCAGTAAAGCAAGCCCACTTCCCGTTTTTCGGCAAGTGGGCTTTGCGATACTTTCTGCTGGCTTAGGCCAGTTTCCGTCAGCCTTATCGGTGTAACGAGCCGAGGGTATTGAAAAGGAAATCGAATGTCTCAAGGTTTTTTGAAACCCCGTTCCATCGAAGTTGAACCGATCAGCAAAAATCACGCCAAGGTGATCATGGAGCCTTTCGAGCGCGGCTACGGCCACACTCTGGGTAACGCACTGCGTCGTATCTTGCTGTCCTCCATGACCGGCTATGCACCCACTGAAGTGCAAATTACCGGTGTGGTGCACGAGTACTCCACGCTGCCAGGCGTGGGCGAGGACGTGGTTGATATCTTGATGAACCTGAAGGGCGTGGTCTTCAAGCTGCACAGCCGTGAAGAAGTCACCCTGATCCTGCGCAAGGAAGGCGCCGGCCAGGTTCTGGCTAGCGACATCGAATTGCCGCACGACGTTGAAATCATCAACCCCAATCATGTGATTGCCACCTTGACCGACGACGGCAAGCTGGAAATGCAGATCAAGGTTGAACAAGGCCGTGGCTACGTGCCTGGTAACGTTCGTGCCCTGGCTGATGACCGCACCCACACGATCGGTCGTATCGTGCTGGACGCGTCTTACAGCCCAGTGCGTCGTGTTAGCTACGCGGTCGAAAACGCCCGTGTGGAACAACGTACTGACCTGGACAAGCTGGTTCTGGACATCGAAACCAACGGCGTGATCTCGCCCGAGGAAGCCGTTCGTCAGTCCGCTCGCATCCTGATGGATCAAATCTCCGTGTTTGCTGCTCTGGAAGGTGTGGGCGATGCCTACGAAGCTCCAGTACGTGGCGCTCCACAGATCGATCCCGTGTTGCTGCGTCCTGTCGACGATCTGGAACTGACTGTTCGTTCCGCAAACTGCCTGAAAGCCGAAAATATCTACTACATCGGCGATCTGATCCAGCGTACCGAAAACGAACTGTTGAAGACTCCAAACCTGGGCCGCAAGTCCTTGAACGAAATCAAGGAAGTGTTGGCTGCACGTGGTCTGACTTTGGGCATGAAGCTCGAAAACTGGCCACCACTGGGTCTTGAGCGTCCATAAGTAGTAAGCAAGACAGACGTTTCTTAGACGCCGCTTACACTTTTTCTGGTGTTGTACACCTGCAAAAAGTGTGAGTGGCGGCTGAAAATGTGCTATTGTTTTGCGCTGTCCATCTGGTCCGCAGCTTAGCTGATAGAAGAACCGGATTTACGCATGTCGCATAAGCGACGTGCCCATTAGATTCATTATTTAGGAAAATCATCATGCGTCACCGTCACGGTCTACGTAAACTGAATCGTACCAGCAGCCACCGTTTGGCCATGTTCCGCAACATGTCCGTGTCCCTGCTGACTCACGAAGCCATCAAAACCACCCTGCCTAAAGCTAAAGAGCTGCGCCGCGTGGTTGAGCCTCTGATCACTTTGGCTAAAAACCCAACCTTGGCAAACCGTCGTCTGGCTTTCGCCCGTCTGCGCGACCGCGATGCAGTGACCAAGCTGTTTGAAGTTTTCGGCCCACGTTACCAAGAGCGTAACGGCGGCTACACCCGCATCCTGAAAATGGGTTTCCGTCAGGGTGACAACGCTCCTATGGCATTCATGGAGCTGGTGGATCGTCCAGAAGTTCAGGAAGAAGCCGCTGCTGAATAAGCGCCGCTTGTTTCTACAGTAGTATTGAAAACGGACTCTCAGGAGTCCGTTTTTTTATTGGCCAGATGCTTGCCAAAGTCATGGCAAGGCACTGTTATGTAAGGGTTTTTACCAAGGTTTGCGGGCTGCATAGCTTTAAAGTTCAAATAATTGCAGGCAATTGATAAAACCGGCAGTGATCCGATAGTGGGCCTTGGGGCCGCTCCCTAAAATCTGCGCTATGTCAGCTTCGCCATGGTGGCGAGCTGTAAAGAACGACGATTTTCAGGAGACTGGCGATGGCACAGAATACATTGCTCACACACGATAAGTTTCTGCTGGGAACCTTTGCCACCAACTGCGGTGGTGGTATGACGGTATCGACCTTGCCGGATCGCTGGCAAGCTACGTGGGAAAACAATCTGAAGCTGGGCAAGCTGCTGGACGATGCTGGCATCGACTTCATGCTGCCTATCGCCCGTTGGATTGGTTACGGTGGCGAAACTGATTTCCACGGCTACGTGCTGGAAACCGTCACCTGGGCGACTGCCTTGCTGGCCAATACTCGCAATATCAGCGTGTTTGCCACTGTGCACACGGTTGCCAACCACCCTGTGGTGATCGCCAAGCAAATCGCCACCATGGCCCAGATGAGCGGCAACCGGGTCGGTTTGAATATCGTGGCCGGCTGGAACAAGCCCGAGTACGACGCTCTGGGCGTGAAGCTGCCTGATGACCACGAAACCCGCTACGGCTATGCGCAAGAATGGTTCGATCTGATCAAGAAGATCTGGCACCACGATGGCCGTTTCGATTGGGATGGCAAGTACTTCCAGGCCAAGGGTGTCTACGGCAACCCCCGCCCTGAATTTGACCCGCCTATCTTTAATGCTGCCGGTTCCGGTCAAGGCCGTGAGTTTGCCAGCCGCAATGCCAACTTCCTGTTCACCCCTGCCATGGAGCTGGAGCGCTCCAGGAAAGAAGTGGCTGAGCTAAAGGCACAAGGCGAAGCGCAAGGCCGCAAGGTTGATGTGATGACCTTCTCGCACGTGGTTTGCCGTCCTACGGAAGCCGAGGCCAAGGCCGAGTGGGAACGCATCATGGCCAATATCGACAATGGTGCTGTGGATAATCTGATGAATTTGCAGTTTGCCCACGCTCATTCCTTCCCGCACGAGCTGCTGGAGCAGATCCGTGAGCGCATGGCAGCTGGCCACGGCGGTTTCCCGCTGGTGGGTACACCCGAGCAAGTGGCCGACGGTTTGTGTGCACTGCACGAAGCCGGTTTCCGGGGAACAACCTTGTCCTTTGTGGACTATGTAAAGGAGTTCCCTTATTTCCGTGATACTGTGCTGCCTTTGTTGCAGCAGCGTGGCATTCGCTAAGAGCGATTTTCTGGCTATCGGGCAGGCTTTGGTTTGCTCAGGGGGATAGCCAGTTCACATACGCCACGCAGGCAGCATCGTCCTGATGACGGTGCTGCCCATAAGATTAGAAAAGGTGAATCATGCCTGTGGAATTGGCTTCCTTGCCGACAGACCAAGCGCTACACGCGCCTGGAGTTTCTGCCGAGCAGTTCAAACTTGCTATGCGCCATCTGGGTGGCACGGCCAATGTGATTACGGTCGAACATCAGGGCCAGCGCAGCGGACTGACCGCGACTTCGGTGACCTCGGTAGCCGCAGATCCGGCAGAGGTGCTGGTCTGCGTGAATCAAAGCTCCTCGTCCTGGCCTTTGATGCGCGACAGCGGTCTGTTTGGTGTGAACATTCTGGGTGTCGAGCAGGCAGGCATGGCTTTGCAGTTTGCCGGTTTCAAAGGCGAGCAAGGTGATGCGCGTTATGCCGGGCACGATTGGCTGCGTACCGAGCACGGCATCTGGCTGGCCCGACAGGCTCCCGCCGCCTTGGCCTGCCAGATTGTGGAAGTGATTGAACGTCACAGCCACGCTTTGGTACTGGGCCGTGTCTTGCAGGTACACCATGCCGAGCAGGAACAGGATTCGCCTTTGCTGTATTGGCAGGGACGCTTTGGCCGCTTTCAGGGCCAGTAAATCGTCGGGATTGCTGTCCCTGACCTGGCGCCTGAGCCGGGCCTAGGGATAGTCTCGATGTTGCAGTGCGAGAGGCTGTGCCACACTAAGGCACAGCTTTTTTATCGCCTGTTGCGACGCTCATGACCACCATACTGAATCGCTATGCCCAGCTGCATTCGCAGGATGTGGACTGCGTTCAGCACTATATCTCCCAGGTTTTCTGCCCGCATAGTCTGACCTTGGCGGATACCCGTCAGCGCCTGAATGCACGCCTGTATCTACGCCAAGGCCAGGATGTGGCCTATGGTCGCTTGCGCTATGGCGCGCAGGTGCAGATTCAACCCCAGCCTCTGGATGATTTCTATCTCTTGCAAATCCCTTTGTCGGGACAAGAGCAGATTCATACGGCGCATGGACGTTTCGCGTCTACTTCGCGCCTGGCTTCCATCATCAGCCCGACTCAAGCCTTCAGCATGGAACATAGCCTGGAGGCCGATAAGCTGTTTGTGCGTATCGGGCGCCAAGGGCTGGAGCGCCATTATCAGGATTATTTTGCGCAGCCTGTGCGCGGTCCGCTGGAGTTTCAGCCTTCCATTCCTTTGGATGCACCCGGTGGAGCGAGTTTGCGCCGCTTGCTGGATTGGCAGTTTGCCGAAGTGTCGGATGGCACCTTGTTTGATCAGCCGCGTCAGGTACGCCAGTTCGAGCAGACTCTGATTTATGCCTTGTTCGAGCTGCATCAGCACAATCAGCCCACTCACAAGACCGCGGCAGCCTTGCCGCATGTGTTGCGACGCGCCTTGGATTTCATGGAAAGCCAGACCGGCCAGCCCATCACTATTGGCGATATTGCCCAGGCGGCGGGTGTCAGCGTGCGCAGCCTGTATGCCGGATTCCGGGAGCATCTGGGTGTCGCACCCATGGCGCGTCTGAAGCAGATGCGTCTGGAAGCCGCCCGGCGATATTTGCAGGCAGGTGGCATGTCGGTTACCGAGGTGGCCCTGGCCTGTGGCTTTACCCATTTGGGGCAATTCTCGGCCGACTATAGGCATAGCTATGGCGAGCGCCCCTCTGAAACATTAAGTGGCCTGAGTCGACCTCGATCCGGCGTCTAAGCGCAGGCATCCGGCGCTACACTAAGGGCTCTGATTAGGAGCCCTGCATGTCCTCTGAGAATTCCTCCAGTTCCAAACCCAAACTGGCTTTGACCTTGCCCGATCTCGATGCACAGCAATTGGTGCTGGTGCAGACCACGGTGCCCGATATGATGCTGGCCAAATACCTGGCTCATCACTTGGTTGAGGATGGAATTGCAGCTTGTGCGAACCTTGCGCCCGCCAGTTTGTCTATGTACATGTGGCAAGGGGAGTTACAGGGCGATGAGGAAATCACGCTGACTTTCAAAACCACAGTGGCCCGGCTACCGGAACTGGCAGATCGCTTGCGAGAGCAGCATCCCTACGAACTGCCTGAATTGATTGTGCTTCCGGTTGTTGGTGGTTTCACCGCTTATCTGGATTGGGTCCGCACCCAGACGCGTCCTGCGTGATCTCAGATAGCCCAGCCTAAAAAACCGGAATAGATTTGTGCCTTTGTCTTTGAAGCGTTCCCCGTTTTCTGCCCAGCGTCTTGGCGCGTGGTTTGCTGTTTTCCTTGTCCTGATGCTGGCCTGGCTGGCAACGCCTTTGACGGCGCAGGCAGAGGAAGAGTTTCTGGACCCGGAACAGGCTTTTGTACTGACCGCGGCCATGAGCCAGCCCGATCAGCTGGATATCCATTTCCAGATCGCGCCTGAATACTATATGTATCGCAAGCGCTTCGGGATCTCGACCGAGAAGGCCGAGCATCTGGGTAGCCCCCAGCTTCCCGATGGCGAAAAGGTGTACGACCCTACTTTTGACGAAGTCATGGAGGTCTACCGGAATTCGGTCACCCTGCGAGTGCCCGTTCTGGCGGATAGCGGCACTGGCCAGGATCTGAAAATTGATGTGGTCAGTCAGGGTTGTGCCGATGCTGGCCTGTGTTACTCCCCCTCTACGCAAACGCTGACCCTGATTCCCACCGGACAGGGCTGGGAAGTGGCCGGTCCCTTTGGCGTGCTATCGGTGCCTGCGCCCGGTGAAGGCTCGGGCCAGAAAACAGACACGGCAACAACATCTACCGCCACAGCTGCCAGCACAGGTGGCGTAGCGTCGGCATTGAGTCTCAGTGATGTGGGCCTGGCTGATTACCTCAAGCAGGCTGGCTGGGGTCAGATCGTGCTGCTGAGCTTTGTGTTCGGCTTGCTGCTGTCCTTTACGCCTTGCGTCCTGCCGATGGTGCCGATTTTGCTGTCCATCATTGCGGGTCGTAATCAGCCCGCGCCATCGCGCTGGCATGGTCTGAAAATGGCCTTTGCCTTTGTGCTGGGCTTGTCTCTGGTTTACACCTTGCTGGGTGTGGCGGCAGGCTTGCTGGGTGCAGGCTTGGCAAGCTGGTTGCAGAATCCATGGGTCTTGGGTCTGTTTGCCCTGATTCTGGTGGTGCTAGCCTTGTCCATGCTGGACGTGTTTACGGTACAGGCTCCGGCGGCACTGCAAAATCGCCTGAACGACACAATGAACCGATTGCCGGGCGGGCAGATGGGTGGCGTGTTCCTGATGGGCCTGCTGTCTGCGCTGATTGTCGGCCCTTGCGTGGCAGCGCCTTTGGCGGGCGTGCTGCTGTTTATCTCGCAGACGGGTGATGTGGTCCTGGGCGGCTCGGCCCTGTTTGCCTTGGCCTGGGGTTCGGGCGTCTTGCTGCTGATTGTGGGTGCGGGTTCGGGCAGTGTCTTGCCCAAGGCCGGTGCCTGGATGGAAAGCGTCAAGACCGCCTTTGGTGTCTTGTTGCTGGCTACTGCCTGGTGGATGGTCTCGCCCTTGATGTCCGGCACGATCGCCGTCTTTGGCTGGGTCGTTCTGGCCTTGTGGGCCGCTGCCTTGCTGGGCGCATTCGGGCGCGGTACGGCTGCACGCACGCCGTGGTCGGCCTTGCGACAGGGCGTAGGCATGATGCTGGCGGTCTGGGCCATCATGATGATGATCAGCATTGCCCTGGGTCGCCCCAGCGTGATTCGTCCTTTGGAAGGGCTGAAATCGTCCGGTACGGTGGCCGCTGCTCAAAGCAAGGTGGAGTTTCAGCGAGTCAGCAGCTTGCAGGAGCTGGAAGAGCGTCTGGCCAAGACCACTCGCCCTGTAATGCTGGATTTCTACGCAGACTGGTGCGTGTCCTGCATCGAAATGGAGAACTTCACCTTTAGTGATCCTGCGGTTGCACAGCGTATGGCGCAGTTTGATTTGCTGCAGGTGGATGTGACAGCCAATACCCCCGAGGATAGGGAATTGCTGAAACATTTCCGCCTGTTTGGCCCTCCTGGCATCATGTTTTTCGATTCCAAGGGGAAACAGCTGGAACAACTGCGCGTGATCGGTTTTCAGGACGCCAGCCGCTTTTCGAAGGTGCTGGATGAGGTTCTGGCCGGTGCCTGAAGTCTCTGATTTGCCCGAAATCGGGCTTATCAGGGTCTAACAGACGATAGATCGTCGCGTACACACAACAAAAAACGCAGCTCACGGGCTGCGTTTTTTGCGTTCTGATTGATGTGAATCAGCAGTTCTGTTCGCGCATCAGCTTGGCGGCTTCGATGGCGAAATAGGTCAGAATGCCGTCGCCGCCTGCACGTTTGAATGCCAGCAGAGATTCCATCATGACCTTGTCGTGATCCAGCCAACCGTTCTGGGCGGCGGCCTTGATCATCGCGTACTCGCCACTGACTTGGTAGGCGTAGGTTGGCATGCCAAAGGCGTCTTTCACGTCGCGCAGGATGTCTAGGTAAGGCAGGCCAGGTTTGACCATGACCATATCGGCGCCTTCGCGGATGTCGGCGGCCACTTCGCGCAGGGCTTCGTTACGGTTGGCGGGGTCCATCTGGTAGGTGTTCTTGTTGGAACGCCCCAGATTGGCAGCCGAGCCCACCGCATCGCGGAAGGGGCCGTAGAAGGCGCTGGCGTACTTGGCCGAGTAAGCCATGATGCGGGTGTGGATGAACTGGTCCTTGTCCAAAGCGGCGCGAATGGAGCCGATACGGCCGTCCATCATGTCGCTGGGGGCCACAATGTCCACGCCAGCCTGGGCTTGCGTTTGGGCCTGACGGATCAACATGGCGACCGTCTCTTCATTCAGGATGTGACCGGCTTCGTCCAGAATGCCGTCCTGGCCATGGCTGGTGTAGGGGTCCAGCGCCACGTCAGTCAGCACGCCCAGCTCGGGGAATTGCTGCTTGAGCATGCCCACCACGCGGGGGATCAGGCCGTTCGGGTTGGCGGCTTCGCTGCCATCCGGTGTTTTCAGGGACGGGTCGATGGAAGGGAACAGGGACAGCACGGGGATGCCCAGCTTCAGACACTGTTCGGCCACGCGCATCAGTTCGTCAGGCGAATAGCGCATGACGCCTGGCATGGAGCCAACTTGCTCCTGAACTTTCTCGCCTTCACGCACAAAGACCGGGTAGATCAGGTCGTCTGTGGACAGGCGGTTTTCACGCACCAGACGGCGGGAAAACTCGTCGCGGCGGTTACGGCGCAAGCGAGTATTAGGAAAGTCGGCAGGAGGAATAAAACGAGTCATGGAACAACCTTCGGAGAAATCCAGTTTTCGATGCATTCGGTCGCTTCGGGCAAGCCGATACGATCAGTGGAGGAGAAGGGCAGCGCATGCAGAGCGCCAATTTCCCGGAGTTGGCGGCGCACTTCGGCAACCGCCTTGATGCGTTGACCATACGGCAGTTTGTCGGCCTTGGTCAAAAGCGCCAGTACGGGTTTGCCGGTGGGGGCAATCCAGTCGGCCAGACGCATATCCAGATCGGTCACGCCGCGGCGGATGTCGATCAGCAACACAATGCCGGCAATCGAGGGGCGGGTGACCAGGTAGTCGCCCAGAATTTCGGCCCAGTCCTGCTTTTCGTGGCGGGCCACGGCGGCGTAGCCATAGCCAGGCAAGTCCACCAGGTGGCCCAGAAAGTCGCCCGGCGAGAGCGGATCGGGGATGCCGAACATATTGATCAGACGTGTTCGTCCCGGCGTTTTACTGGAAAAAGCCAGTTTCCGTTGGTTGGCCAACACATTGATGGCGGAGGATTTGCCCGCATTGGAGCGCCCCACAAAACAGACCTCTGGCGGTCCGGGAGGAGGCAGCTGATCGATCTGAGCAGCTGAAATCGTGAAGTGAGCGCGGTGCAGTATCGACATGGTTGCAGCGTAATTCCATATTGGTTCAGCGCCTATTGTATAATCTCTCGATTTGAAACAGTAATGTCGTAGTCCACTGGGTACTGACCAGCGGCTTACGGTGGCTTTTGCGGGGCGCATGCGGCACCCCGATTGATTCGCGATTATCGAGGTCCAAATGAAGCGTGCGCTTTCCCGAGTCGTTATCGCAAGCAGCCTGACGATGGCTTGCTCTGTGGTTTTTACCGCTAACGTGGCCAATGCAGCCGGTCTGGCCAAGCCAGATGCCGCCAAAGGCGAGCAGCTCTACCTGCAAGGTGAGATGTCGCGTGGCGTGCTGGCCTGTGTGACCTGTCACGGGGATGGCGGCAACAGTATTATTCCGGTCAACCCGTCGCTGGCTCACCAGCCGTACGAGTACCTGGTCAAGCAGCTGCACGATTTCCGTGCCAAGGACGAGAAGTCTGTTCCTTCCCGCCGCGGCCCTGAAGGCGCCAACAGCCTGATGACCGCCATTGCGGCCGGCATGACCGAAGAAGACATGAAAAACGTGGCTTTCTTCCTGTCCCAACAGTCCGTGGACTGGGAACAGGCGGCTAACGCCACCAAAGAAGACACCATGGAACGTGGCCAGAAGATCTGGCGCGGCGGTTTGCCCGAGCGCGGTGTAGCTGCCTGTGCCGCTTGCCACTCGCCTGATGGCGCTGGTATGCCCGGTCAGTTCCCCCGTCTGGCTGGCCAGCACCCTGCCTACATTGCCGAACAGCTCAAATTGTTCCGCAGCGGCGACCGTGCCAATGGCCCCATGATGCATGACATCGCGGATCGCATGTCGGACGCCGACATTGCAGCCGTGTCAGATTTCGCAGCTGGCCTGCGTTAATCAGTCCAAGGGGGCCATCGGCCCCCTGACTGTCTGAAGCCTGACATTCGCTTTTTGGCCCCAGCTTCCTGATAGTCGTGGCAGTTTGGGGGCCTTAACAACGGGCAGTGCCGATTTGGGCCGGGTCTCGTGTTGGTGTTTTGTCCAGCGATCGAACTTTGTGCGCGTTCTGCGTTCAAAGTCTGGATGTTTCCGGTGAAACCCCCCACCTCCTAAGCTAGCCTTTGTGAAAAAAGTATCCCCCGTGCGTCGCTTTGCGGCCGATTTCCTGGAATTGCTCGGTTCGATGCGCTTTGCCATCAGCTTGCTGATGTTCATTTGCGTAGCCAGCCTGATCGGCACTGTTCTGGCGCAAAATCAGCCGGCTAATACGTATATCGATCAATTCGGGCCGTACTGGTTTGAGTTTTTCGACCATTTCTCGATCTGGTCCATCTACAACAGTGGCTGGTTCATGGTCATCATGACGTTTCTGGTGGTCTCGACCACGCTGTGCGTCATTCGTAATGCTCCCAAGATGATCCGCGAAATGCGCACGTTCAAAGAACATGTGCGCGGCGGCAGTCTGAAAGCCTTCCCCCACCGTGTTGAACTGGAAAGTGCCGGTGCTCCCGCCCATAGCCGCGAGCAAGTGCAAGGCTGGTTGCAGTCCCAGGGTTACGCCGTGCGCGTGCGTCAGGATGACGACGGCAGCATGATGATGGCGGCCAAGAAGGGTAGCGCCAACAAGCTGGGTTACATTTTTGCTCACTTGGCGATTGTGGTGATCTGTGTGGGCGGCCTGCTCGACAGCGAATTGCCCGTGCGCCTGCAAGTGTGGTTGGGCGGCAAACAGCCTATTACTGAAAACATGCTGATTTCCCAGGTGCCCGAGTCGGGTCGACTTGGCCTGGGCAATCCCAGCTTCCGTGCCAATATGCTGGTGCCCGAGGGTGCCCGTACCGCCACCGCAGTCATTAACTCCGGTGACGGCGTCCTGATTCAGCCCCTGCCGTTTGCCCTGGAGCTCAAGCGTTTCCTGGTGGAGTACTACTCGACCGGCATGCCCAGCAGCTTCAAGAGCGAAGTGGAAGTTACCGATCCCGTTACGGGCGATACGTTCGAGCGCACCATCGAGGTGAACGAGCCGCTGCGCTACAAGGGCGTCACGGTTTACCAGTCCGGCTTTGACGATGGCGGCAGTATTCTCAGCCTGAAGGGCTATCCCTTGGTTGGTACTGGTTCCAAGACGTTTGCTCTGAACGGCAAAGTGGGCGAGACCGTGGGCATTGCGGCCCAGGAAAGCCCCAACGAACATGCTTTGACGGTGCAACTGACCGAGCTGCGCCCCATCAACGTGGAAAACTTGTCTGAGGGCGATCCTCAGCCCAAGGCCATGATTGAACACGTGGCTGCTGTTACCGGTAGTGCTGCCAACAAGAAAGATCAGCATCTGAAGAACGTCGGCCCCAGCGTGAACTATCGCTTGATCGACGATCAAGGCCAGTCCCGCGAGTTTGTGAACTACATGCTGCCTGTGGAGCTGGATGGCACCCTGGTGTTTCTGGCCGGTATGCGTTTCTCGCCCGCCGAGCCGTTCCGCTATGTGCGTTTCCCGGCTGACGACAAGGGTTCCCTGAAAGAATTCATGGATTTGCGTGCGGCTACGCAGAACGAGGCCTTGGTGACCCAGGCAGCCGAGCGCTTTGCCGAACGTAATTCTTCTTCGCCCGAGCAAAAAGAGCTGATGCTCTCCGCTTCCAGAACTGCCTTGCAGACTTTTGTGCGTGCCGGTTTTGATGGCTTGATCAGCCGTGTTCCCGAGTCCGAGCGCGAGCGTATTCTGGGTTTTGCGATTCCCATGATTCAGTTCACACTGTCGGAATTGCGTGATTTGCTCAGGCAGCAACAAGGTTTGCCAGAGTTGGATTACAGTCAGGAAAATAGCGATGCCAATCGCTGGATTCAGTCTGCTGTACTGGCGTTTGCCAACCTGCCTGACTACCCGGCGCCCGTTATGTTGACCTTGGACAGCTTTGAGCAAGTTCAGGCCAGCGTATTCCAGGTGGCGCGCAGTCCGGGCATGTACATTGTGTACTTGGGTTGCTTGTTTCTGATTATTGGCGTGTTCTCGATGTTCTATATCCGGGATCGCCGCGTGTGGGTCTGGATCCGCCCTCACAACCAAGGCAGCAGCGTAATGGCTGCCATGACATCTCAACGTCGTAACTTGGACTTTAACCTCGAGTTTGATCGCCTGAAAGCGGCTTTCAACCGGCTATCTGTCTGACAAGGTGTAGCTACTATGGCGCAGACCCTTTCTTCGGCCACTCCTTCGATGTGGCAAGACAATATCGCTTCCAGTGGTGACCGGCGCGGTATCCGTGGCCGTCCGGACTGGACGGATGTGCTGTATCTGATCGTGCTGGCTTTGGGCGCGGCGTATGCGCTCAATGTGTACAGCACCAGCATGGATTACTACGAGAAGATCATTCTGGTGGCGTTCGTGCCCTTTGTGGCCTGGCTGGGGTGGTTGTGGCGTCCGCTGCGCACGCTGCTGGTGCTCTCGGGTCTGACGGCTTTGCTGGCGGTCTGGCTGTACAGTACGGGCGATGGTCTCAGTACAGGCGATATTGAAAAGGCCGATTCGGTTTTTCTGCTGAAGTACTTGTTCTCTTCCCAGTCCGCTATTTTGTGGATGTGTGCGCTGTTCATTCTGGCGACGGTGATGTACTGGGCTGGTTTTTTCAGCAGTACTGCAGCCTGGATGGGCTCGGGGCTGACCTGGGCAGCGGTCTACGCCGGGATGACGGGTTTGCTGGTGCGCTGGCGCGAAGGTCACTTGCTGGGTCCGGATATTGGTCATATTCCGGTCAGCAATCTGTATGAAGTGTTTGTACTGCTGGCGCTGATTACGGCCTTGTTCTACATGTATTACGAGCGTCGTTACAACACGCGTGCCCTGGGTGGCTTTGTGCTGTTGGCGATCAGCTCGCTGGTTATTTTCCTGCTGTGGTATTCCTTCACGCGTGATGCGCATCAGATTCAGCCTTTGGTGCCTGCGCTGAAAAGCTGGTGGATGAAGTTGCATGTACCGGCCAACTTTATTGGTTACGGTACGTTCTCCTTGGCGGCCATGGTGGGCTTTGCGTATCTGGTTAAGGAAAATGGCGAGACGCGTTCGCGTGCCAAGCTGATTCCGGTGTTTTTGCTGGGCGCGATTCTGTGTGCCGAGCCCATGATTTTTGGTTCGCGCGAGTTGTCGCCTACCTGGATGCTGTATTTCGGTATCGGTAGTGTGATCGTGGGGACGATTCTGTATTTCCGTGGTCCGATTTCGCGCAAGCTGCCTTCGCTGGAGGTGCTTGATGACATCATGTACCGGGCGATTGCGGTGGGTTTTGCCTTCTTTACGGTGGCTACGGTGTTGGGGGCTTTGTGGGCCGCTGATGCCTGGGGCACGTACTGGCAGTGGGACCCGAAAGAGACTTGGGCCTTGATTGTGTGGCTGAACTATGCGGCCTGGTTGCACTTGCGTTTGCTTAAAGGCCTGCGTGGCACGATGGCGGCGTACTGGGCGCTGGGTGGGCTGCTGATTACCAGCTTTGCGTTCCTGGGCGTGAATATGTTCTTGTCGGGGTTGCATTCCTACGGGGAGCTGTAAGTTTCTTCTTGTTCTGAGGTGCTTGTGTTTGGGCTTCGGAATGGTGGTTTTAGAATTGAGAAACCCGAGTTTGGCTGGATGCCGGACTCGGGTTTTTTTGTGGTCGCTTGTTTCGGACGCTTGGTGGGGAGGTCTTTGTAGGGGGAATAAGCGCTGGGAGACGCCGCTGGTGTGCTGGGCGGGGGCGGCGGGGCTTGAGCGCTTGCCGGTGCTGCGCACCGGTGCCCTGGTCAGAAGATCGCGTAGGGCGCATCCTGAACTCGCACGATAGTTTGTCCCCCGGACAAACTATAAGCGCCGTGCTCAAACAGCAGGATGCTTGCATCCCTACGCGATCTTCTGCCTGCGGCAAGCTCTCCGAATCGCCCCGACACCCCCGCCCAGCACACCAGCGGCTCACAATGTTTATTTATGTCGCCCCTGACTTTGGAACTGGGTAGGTGGTGAGTGGGTTTCTGGGGAGTGTGATCGTGGCTTCTAGGGCAGGCGTTGATCGGAAGCGTGTTGTATCGAGATGGCTTGGCTTAGTCATGGCCAGATTCAGGTCAAGACTTAGACCTAGACCAGGAACTAGATCTAGTTCTAGATCTAAACCCAAACCCCAGGCCGTCAAAGCCAAAGCTAGCGGGATGTCTGTATCGACCCTCAGATCTATTTACTGCTTTTGCCTTAGATACGCGTCTGTACTCGGAGCGGTAACCAGTCCGAAATGCAAAATTTAGAGTTGGGTATCACGCGATAGTAAGTGAGGCGAAGGGGCCAGTTGACTCAGGGCTCTGAGATGGCTTTCTTAGGAGTTAGGGTGATGGCAATGGCATTAGGAAAGCATTGATAGCTTCCCCATGGCATTTGAGATAGGCGCGCGTCGGGCAGGTGACGGAGGCCCTGTTATTCGCCACCCAGGCTCTCTATGGGGCTTGGGTGGCTATTGGTTTACATGGCTGGCGGGAATTTATCTTGTGACTCGATCAGGAACTGGCGGGCTGCTGGGTCGTTGACCAGGTCGGGCATGGATTTGGCTTTGAGCAGGTCTGCGGGGGTGCAGGCTTTGGAGATGATGAAGCCTTGTACGTAGTCCACGCCCAGTTCTTGCAGGGCTTTCAGGGTGGGGACGTCTTCCACCCATTCTGCGATGCTGATCATGCCCAGGTTGTTGGCTAGTTCGACGATGGTGCGCACGATGGCGACGTTGGTCTCTTTTTTGAGCATGTCGCAGATCAGCGCGCCGTCGATTTTGATGGCGTCGGCGGGCAGTTCGCGCAGGTAGGAGAAGGAGGTGTAGCCCGCTCCAAAGTCGTCCAGGGCGATGCGTACGCCCATTTTCTGCAGGCGGCGCATGAAGTTGCGGGTGTGTTCCAGGTCATCCAGCGCCACGCCTTCGGTGATTTCTACGCACAGGCGGCGGGCCAGGTGTTCAAAGCGGGTCAGGATGTCGAAGAACCATTGGATGAAGGTGTCGTCGTTCAGGGACACGCCGCTCAGGTTGATGGTGACCCATTGGGTTTTTGTCAGTTGGGCTTCATGTTTGGACATCCACTCCAGCGTAGCCGAGAACACCCATTTGTCGATGATGGTGATGGTGCCGCTTTCTTCGGCTGCCGCAATGATGCGGCCGGTGGGGATGAGCTGGCCGGAGGAGTCCCGTACGCGCAGCAGGGCCTCGAAGTTCAGGCTGTCCATGGGGCGGCGCAGGGCCGCGATGGGCTGCATTTCCAGGTACAGCGCGCGAGATGAGCCACCTTCCAGTTCTTCGAACAAGCGCAGTTCTTCGGCGTGTTCTTGCAGGGCGTTGGAGTCCTGCTCGTAGATGATCATGTCTTGATGCAGGCGGCGGGCGTCGCGGGCGGCCCGGCTGGCGGCGGAGATGGCTTCTTGTGGAGCCATGCCGGGTGCGACTTCGACCAGTCCCAGTGTGCTGCGCAGGTTGAAGCTGCGGTTGCCAGCCAGCAAGGGGCTTTTGTTCAGTGATTCCAGCACGCTATTGGCC
The DNA here is from genome assembly GCF_009497775.1 of Alcaligenes faecalis. NCBI lineage: Bacteria > Pseudomonadati > Pseudomonadota > Betaproteobacteria > Burkholderiales > Alcaligenaceae > Alcaligenes > Alcaligenes faecalis. The sequence goes on along the minus strand of NZ_CP031012.1, from coordinate 4,014,200 downwards.
AGAACGCGGGCCTGGTCGGGTTCGCAGTCTTCAAAGATGATGACAAATTCGTCGCTGCCGATACGGCCTATTTTGTCTTTGCTGCGCAGGACCGATTCCAGTTGTTCGCAGACTTTCAGCAGCAGGGCATCCCCGGAGGAATGGCCGAAGGTGCCGTTCACATATTTGATGTGGTTCAGGTCCAGATAGGCCAGCAGGCAGGGTTTGTCGTCCTGGCTGCGGCTGAGCAGGCCGTCCAGTGCTTTCTCGATGCCGCGCTGGTTCAGGACGTTGGTGACTGGATCGTTGTCGGCCATCAGGCGCAGTTGACGGTAGGTCTCGGCCCGGGCGGTGATGTCTTGCAGGGAGCCTTCGATGCACTGGTTGACGATGGCCACGCGCAAGGCGAATTGGCAGGGCTGGGCGTCGGCGTCGTAGTGGATAATGGTCACGTCCTGACCATTTTGCGTGCTTTGGGCGACGGCTTTCCAGTCTTGTTCCGGGAAGAAGTTGGTCCAGTGAATGGTGCTTTCGTTCGGGTCTGCGTCTATGTTGAGCATGCGCGCCAGGATGGGGCTGATGCGCAGAAAGACACCGGACTCGTTCAGGGTGAACATGCCAACGGGGGTCAGCAGGTAATGGGCCATCAGCTCGTTGCGGGCGCGCAGGGATTCGCTGCGGTCTTCTCGCAAGCGCTCACCCACGGCCAGGGCCACCATCAGGTTGGAGAGCAGGAAGGCGATGACGCCGTTGAAGTTCTCCACAAAGCTGGAGCGACCAAAGGCCACCAGAAAGATGGCTGAAATCAGCATGCACAGGGCCATGCTCAGCAGTACCAGTTGCCATAGCAGGATGCGCGAGCGGGTGTGCAGAAGTATGGACAGCAGCACGGCAGAGACGCAGCACAGTGCGTAGATGGTGCTGATCCACATCACGGGCTGGAAGACCGAGGCCGGGGCCAGCAGGGACACGGGCAGCAGGATCAGGCCCAGAATGCCGACGGTGGGAAGCAGGCGTTGCAGGCGGGCGGTGGTGATGGAGTTGCCCAGCAAGACGGTGAATAGCGAATAGCTCAGGATGAAGTAGCAGGCGATGGTGACCTGGCGCAGCACCGGCATGTACTGTGAGGGCAGGATCTGGCCTAGCCACTGGGTGTCCCAACCCATGGCCATCGAACCCAAGCGCAGGTTACCAATCAGCCAGACCGACAGCAGCAGGTATATCCAGGCGCGGTTGGTGGCGGCCAGCACCAGCATGAACATGGCCATGGTCAGCAAACCGCCTTCCAGCAGTCCTATGCCACGGCTAAGGCGGATCGAGGAGTTGGTGACATCAGCGCTGGCCCAGAGCTGGGCTTGCAAGAGGGTGGGGCGGGAGGTCTCGACACGGCACAGCACGGTGTCAGGGTGGTTCGCCTGGCCCAGTTCCAGGGTGTAGCTTTTGACCGGGGCGGGTGACAGCGGGGTAGGCGGGTCCAGTTCGCTATTGCGCAGGGCCTGGCCGCTGCGGGCGTCTTGACAGTGCAGCGAGGAAATCGGGGAGGCGGGAAAGTGCAGAACCTGGTCCTGCTGGGGGAAAGGAGCAGGCAAGGTCAGCAATAGCCAATGAGGCTCGCTCAGGTGCAACCGTTGCCGGGACGGGGCACTTTCCAATTGCGTCAGTAACTCTGGATCCGCATGCTCTTGCTGGCTGGCCAGCGCCTGAATGCCCAAACTTTGACCGGGAACGGTAGGGTAGCGATTCGGCAGGAACAGTAATGCCCATAAAGTGAGCATGATCAGAAACAAAGGGATGACGTAAAGACTTAAGCCGCGAATCAGGCGCTCGCTGGCCGAAGTAACAGGCTCAAAGCCGTGTGTCGGTATCCCTGGGGTGGTCATGATGGTGGTACAGCCTCCAGCGCTTACCATCGAACTGTCTGGCCACTGACAGCGAAATCTGTGCTTTCCCGGCTAGGACAGGACGCAACAGGCCGGGACTGCGATGCCTGCTGATGGCAGCGCAGTCCCGGCCTGTTTTACGGTCAGATTCGAGAGTTCTTTAAGGCTGAATGGTTGTTACCTGCATTCTTGCCCGCCTTTAAGGCAGCAATCGTTCGGTGGCAAACAAACTTTCCAGGTCTTCGCGGGGGCGGATTACGTGAACCTGCTTGCCGTCGACCAGAATTTCAGCCGCACGGGGGCGGGTGTTGTACTGGCTGGCCATGGTAAAGGCGTAGGCACCGGCAGACATGATGGCGATCAGATCGTCTTGTTTCAGCTCCAGCTGACGGTCACGAGCCATCCAGTCGCCGCTTTCGCAGATAGGGCCAACCAGATCGTAGTGGGGAGTGGCCTCGGTCACTGGACGAGGCTCTACCGCTTCCACGTCGTGCCAGGCATCGTACAGTGTGGGGCGAATCAAGTCGTTCATGGCGGCATCAATGATGGCGAAGTTTTTGGTCTCGCCATGCTTGAGGTATTCCACGCGGCTTAGCAGCACACCGGCGTTGCCGACCATGGAGCGGCCGGGTTCCAGCACGATTTCCAGGTGGCCCAGGCCGTTCTTGTCCAGAGCGGCAAAGACTTCGGTCAGCAGTTGGGTGGGGGTCACCAGGGTTTCGTCGGTGTAGCGAATGCCCAAGCCGCCGCCCAGATCCAGGTGAATCAGGTTCACGCCTTGTTCTTTCAGGGCCAGGATCAGCTTGATCAGCTTGTCCAGCGCGTCCAGATAGGGGCTGACTTCGGTGATCTGCGAGCCGATATGACAGTCCACACCCACAATGTTCAGGCTAGGCAGCTCTTGAGCGCGTGCGTAGATGCGGGGAGCCTGGTCAATAGGCACACCGAACTTATTGTCTTTCAGGCCAGTGGAGATGTAGGGGTGGGTGCGAGCATCCACGTCCGGATTCACGCGCAAGGAAACAGGCGCTTTCACATTCAAGCGTTCAGCAACCTGGGCAACGCGCTCCAGCTCGTCTTCGGATTCGACGTTAAAGCACTTCACGCCTGCTTTCAGGGCGGCCTCAATTTCCCAAACCTGTTTGCCGACACCGGAGAACACCACTTTGCCTGGATCGCCACCAGCGGCGATGACACGGGCCAGTTCACCGCCCGAGACGATGTCAAAGCCGGTACCCAGGCGGGCAAATTCTTGCAGAATGGCCAGATTGGAGTTGGCCTTCATGCCATAGCACACCAACAACTTGCGGTCCTGGCCAGCCACTCGATAGGACTCCCAGGCGTCGCGCAAGGCTTGGCGGGAATACACATATAGAGGGGTGCCGAATTCTTCAGCCAGCTTGTTCAGGGGAACTTGCTCGGCGTGCAGCGTGTTGTTCTGAAATTGGAAGTGAGGTGCAACGGTCATGGTGTCGTCAAATAACAGAGGTTAAGCGAGCAGGGCGGAAATCAGCGCGGTGCTGTTTGGGCGTCCGCTGCTTCCTGCGCAGGAGGGTGGTACAGGGGGCCTTTGTAGCCGCAAGCGCTAAGAAAAACGCTAAGTGCCAGCAAGGCCAGCAGGCGGGAAGAACGTAGTTTGTTCATAAGTGGTGAGCTAGTGCAGACAATACAGAGCATTATGCCATTGGGAAGGGCAAAGCATAAAAAACGCCGGCTAGGCCGGCGTTTGGGTACAGATAATTAGAAGGGGACGAAAGGTTGTGTTTGGGCACCCGAGGAACCGGAGTCAGAGTCCAGTTGCCGCAGCAGGTCGCCAATACCGTCGTTTGCATCCCCACCGCCTTGTTGCAGGGCACCGTCACCCGGAGCGGGCAGACCAACACGGGCAATCGCTTGTCCGGGCGGGAATTCGTCAAAGTAGAAGTCCCCGTTGATGCGCGACAGACCGGAAGGCATAGGGCCGGGAGGCACGATGGGCTTGTCTTTAAGCGCAGCGCGCATGTAGTTGATCCAGATAGGCATGGAAGCACCGCCGCCGGTTTCACCCGAACCCAGGCTGCGTGGCTTGTCAAAGCCCATCCAGGCAATACCGACCAAGTCTGGCGTATAACCGGCAAACCAGGCGTCTTGCGAATCGTTGGTGGTCCCGGTCTTGCCGCCGATATCCGTACGCTTCAATTCGCGCGAGGAACGGGCGCCTGTACCGGAGGTAGCCACACCGCGCAGCAAGTCGTTCATGACGTAAGCCGTACGGGCGTCGATGGCGCGGGCAGCGGCATCACCCGCCACAATTGGCTTGGCACGCATGATGACCTTGTTGGTGCTGTCGGTCACGTAGTCGATCAGGAAGGGTTCAGTACGGTAACCGCCATTGGCAAAGACCGAGTAGGCACCGGCCATTTGCAGGGGAGTTACGCTACCTGCGCCCAGAGCCAGCGGCAGCACGGCAGGCTGACGGGCTTTGTCGAAACCAAAGCGCGTTACGTATTCCTGCACGTACTTGGGACCGACGGCCTGCATGATACGGATGGACACCATGTTTTTGGACTTGTACAAACCTTGACGCATGGTCAGCATGGGTTCGTAGGTACGGCCATAGTTCTTGGGCGTCCAGGGCTTGGAGCCGGTCTGGGCCGCAGTCAGAACAAAAGGTTCGTCCGAAATCTGGGTGGAAGGTGTCAAGCCACGTTCCAGCGAGGAAGCGTAGATGAAGGGCTTGAAGGCCGAGCCGGGCTGACGCCAGGCTTGCGTGACGCGGTTGAACTTCCCGTCGGAGAAGTGGAAACCACCCACCATGGCCTGGATCGCGCCGTCTTGTGGGCGTACCGACACAAACGCCGCTTGTACCGCAGGCATATTGATCACTTCCCAGTAATCGCCATTGCGGAACAGATAGACCACGGAGCCGCGCTGAATGCGCACGTCTGCCTTGGCGTTGTTCACCAGGCCACGAGCGACGATCTTCAGGGCGCGCTTGTCGTTGACATCAATAATCTGCTGGGCGGTACGGGCAACACGAATCTGGTTGGGGTTGGCGTCCAGCACCACACCGGTCAGCAGATCGCCCGTGTCGGGGTACTTGTCCTGCAAGTCGTCCAGAATGGAATCCAGCTGGGCGTGATCGTTTTCAATACCAGCGGGCAGATCCACCTGGCCTTGCGGGCCGGTGTAAGGAGCACGGCGGGTGTAATCCAGAATACCGTTGCGCACGGCCAGGTAAGCGGCTTCCTGGTCGGTGGACTTGATCGTGGTGTAGATATTGAAACCGCGCGAGTACACATTGTCCTGGTAGACGCCGTACAGCAGTTGGCGAGCCAGTTCAGCCGCGTATTCACCGTGGATGGCGTAGCCACCGGCAGGGGTACCCAAGGCCGATTTCACAACGATTTCCTGGGCCAGAGCATCCTGATATTCTTGTTCGGTGATGTAACCCAGCGTGCGCATACGGCCCAGCACATAGCCCTGGCGGGTTTTTGCGCGCTCGAAATTGGCAATCGGGTTAAAGCGCGAAGGCGCTTTGGGGATACCTGCCAGCATGGCGGCTTCTGCTGTTGTGATCTCGCCAAGCTGTTTACCCAGATAGGTTCGTGACGCTGCCGCAAAACCATAGGCGCGGTGACCCAGATAGATCTGGTTCATGTACAGATCCAGAATCTGGTCCTTGGACAGCGTGGCTTCAATCTTGAACGTCAGCAGCAGTTCGTAGAACTTGCGGGTATAGGTCTTTTCTGACGACAGGTAGAAGTTACGTGCTACCTGCATAGTGATCGTACTGGCACCCTGGGTCTTGGACATATGGGTCATATTGGCCAGGGCAGCGCGGCCAACACCCATCCAGTCAATCCCACCGTGCTGGTAGAAACGATCGTCCTCAGCCGCCAGAATGGCCGATTTCATGACATCGGGGATTTCGTCAAAACGCAACACATTGCGGCGTTCTTCACCAAATTCGCCGATCAGCACCTTATCCGCCGTGTAAATGCGCAGCGGCACTCGGGGGCGGTAGTCGATCATGGCGCTTAGATCGGGCAGGTTTGGCCAGGCCAAAGCCAGCGCAAGCGACCCGAGCAGGACGGCACACAGACCAAGCCCCACAAAAAAGACCGAGGTCTTGATGATGAGGCGGGCAAGCCAGGAACCGGAGCTTTGCTCGGGTTTAGAATTGGGGGAGCGGGAAGAGGAACTCATTAGGGCTGATTTTAAAGTCCAAACGCAGCAGGACTGGGCCTCAAACTAAGTATCAATGTAACAAAATAATACTAAGCAAGCGGACTGTGCTTAGGGAAGGCTAATGGGATAATACACAAATGAACCACTCTTTACCCGCCGAGCTGATGCCTGTAGAACATCCTGATCCCTTAACAGACGCCGAGCTGCTCCATTTACAACAAACTGGCCCACGTCCCATTATTCTGGTGGGCATGATGGGTGCCGGTAAAACGACCATTGGTCGTCAATTGGCGCGGGAACTCAAGCGCGAGTTCATGGACCTGGACCACGAGCTGGAAGCCCGTAGCGGCGTGCGAGTGGCCACTATCTTTGAGTTCGAAGGCGAGCAAGGGTTCCGCAAACGTGAATCTGCGGTGCTTGATATTTGTTCGCGCCAGACCGGTATTGTGCTGGCAACGGGGGGCGGGGCCATTTTGTCCGAGGCCAATCGCCAGATCATCAAGGATCGCGGTATCGTAGTGTACTTGTGCGCCACCGTAGACGAGCTGTACCGTCGCGTGGCCCGAGACCGTAACCGGCCGCTGTTGCAAACAGCGGACCCACGCGCCCGCATCCAGGAACTGTTGCAAGCGCGCGAACCCCTCTATGAAGAAGTGGCAGATGTCCGCTTTGAAACTGGCTCGGCGCCAGTTCATCATGCGGTGCGCCACTTATTGTCCCTGTTGAAAGAACGAGGTTGCTAAATGTCTGTAGTGCATGTTGACGCCCAGGGTGGCGCTTATCCCATCCATATCGCCGCCGGGCGTCTGGCGCATCTTGCAGACACGGTGCCCGCCGATACGTCTGCCATTGCCATCGTCACCAATCCTACGGTGGCCGCCTTGTATCTGGCACCTGTACAGGAAGCCCTGGCCGCAACGGGCAAGCCTGTCCATGTGATCGAACTGCCTGATGGCGAAGCCTACAAGAACTGGGAATCCCTGAACCTGATTTTTGACGCGCTGCTGGGCGGTCACCTGGATCGCAAGGCCCTGATCGTGGCCCTGGGCGGTGGCGTGATTGGCGATATGGCCGGTTTTGCTGCAGCCTGCTTCATGCGTGGTGTGCGCTTTGTACAAGTGCCTACGACCTTGCTGGCGCAGGTGGACTCCTCGGTGGGCGGCAAGACAGCCATCAACCATCCGCTGGGCAAGAATATGGTGGGCGCGTTCTACCAGCCTATCGCCGTGGAAGTGGATACAGACGTACTCAAGACTTTGCCGGATCGCGAGATTTCCGCCGGTCTGGCAGAAGTCATCAAATACGGCATGATTTACGACCTGGATTTCTTCAACTGGTGTGAAGAGCAGATCGACCCCATGCGTACTTTGGCGCAAGAGCAAATTGTCTATGCGATTCGCCGCTCCTGCGAGGTCAAGGCCGAAGTCGTTTCCCAGGACGAACGCGAATCTGGCCTGCGCGCCATTTTGAATTTTGGTCACACTTTTGGCCACGCGATCGAGTCCGGCATGGGCTACGGCCAATGGCTGCATGGCGAAGCCGTGGGCTGCGGCATGATTATGGCTGCCGAGCTATCCGCCCTGGTTTGCGGCTTGCCCGCTCAGGATGTGGCTCGTATCAAAGCCCTGGTGCAAGCCAGCGGATGCCCGATCACTCCACCACAATGGCCTGCGGATCGCTGGCTGGAATTGATGCAGGTGGACAAGAAAAATGAAGGTGGCCAGCTGCGCTTTGTGCTGCTGGATAAATTAGGCCATGCCAAGGTCCAGGCGGTAGCGCCTGATGTGGTGCGCCAGGCATTGGCCCGCTTTACAACGGTGGAACAGGAGTAAAACCTATGCAAATGCTTGCCGCTTATGCCTGTCACCCTGAACAGTCCCGCGGTCGGCGTTATGCAGAGGCAGCGCCCCAAGGCCGTAACGCCTTTCAGCGGGACCGCGACCGGATCATTCACTGCAATGCCTTTCGTTTGCTGGAATACAAAACCCAGGTTTTCATTAACCACGAAGGTGATTTATTCCGAACACGATTGACGCATAGTCTGGAAGTGGCCCAGCTGGCGCGGGCCATTGCCCGCAATCTGGGCTTGCACGAAGACCTTATCGAAGCCATTTCCCTGGCCCATGATCTGGGCCACACCCCGTTTGGCCATGCCGGCCAGGATACGCTTAATAGCTGTATGCAGGAGTTGCGTCCAGAGGCCGGGGGCTTTGAACATAATCTGCAAAGTCTGCGGGTAGTGGACGAGCTGGAAGAGCGCTATGCCGCCTTCAATGGCTTGAACCTGTGTTTTGAAACCCGCGAAGGGATTTTGAAGCACTGTTCCCTCAAGCATGCGCGTGAATTGGGCGAGGTTGGCCAGCGCTTTATTGATCGCACCCAGCCGTCGCTGGAAGCCCAAATGGCCAATCTGGCCGATGAAATTGCTTACAACAATCACGATATTGATGACGGTTTGCGCTCCGGCCTGATCCGTCTGGAGCAATTGCTGGAGTTGCGTCTGTTCCGTGATCATTACGAGCATGTGCAGGCTCAGTATCCGGGCTTGAGCGGTCAGCGGCTGGTGGCTGAAATCATCCGCGGCATGATCAACACCCTGGTGGTGGATCTAACGGAAACCACGCGCGCCAAGCTGGAAGAGCATCGTCCCGATAGTGTGGATGCAATCCGGCATCTGCCGCGTCTGGCGGGCTTCTCGCCAGAGCTGCGCGCTCAGGCGGATGAGCTCAAGCGCTTTTTGCACGCTAATCTGTACCGTCACTACAAAGTGGTGCGCATGATGAACAAGGCACAACACATCGTGCGTGACCTGTTTCAGGCATTTGTGGATGATCCGCGTCTATTAGCAGCCGAACATAGGCGCGAAGACCCGATTGCACAGGCTCGTGCTGTAGCTGACTACATCGCTGGCATGACGGACCGCCACGCCATCCGCGAGCACGACGCTATCTTCAAGATGTAGGTTTTGCTTTAACGCTGAAGCCTGGCGAGGCTGCACGACTTGTTTGATGAGCGTGTTGGAGCTGTATGTTTTATCGGCCTTTGTGTCATTCAGGTCGATAAAACGTCGTGACGGCAATGATCATTATTGCAATCAGCAACACGCTTTCCCGTCTCCAGGGCGTGGCCCGCTCCCTAAGTCCCATTGACAGCTTTGGCTCCTGCGCAGAGGGGTTTTAGCGCTGTAATAAAGGCTTCAGATAACGCCCTGTATGGCTTTGCTCGCAGGCAGCAACAGTCTCCGGGGTGCCTTGCACCACGATCTGCCCACCGCCCTGGCCGCCTTCCGGCCCCATGTCCACAATCCAGTCTGCGGTCTTGATCACATCCAGATTGTGCTCAATCACGACCACACTATTTCCGGACTCAACCAGCTTGTCCAGGACTTCCAGCAAGACAGCAATATCTTGAAAGTGCAGGCCGGTTGTCGGTTCGTCCAGCACATACAGCGTCTGGCCGGTGCTGCGTTTGGACAGTTCCAGTGACAATTTCACCCGCTGCGCTTCACCACCCGACAGGGTGGTCGCGCTTTGACCTAGGCGGATGTAGGACAGGCCCACATCAATCAAGGTGGTCAGTTTGCGCGCAACCGCAGGGACCGCATCAAAGTACTCCAGTGCCTGCTCAACCGTCAGGTCCAGTACTTCGCTGATATTGCGTCCCCGGTAGCGAATGTCCAGCGTTTCGCGGTTGTAGCGACGGCCCTGGCAGACATCACAAGGTACATAGACGTCGGGCAGGAAGTGCATCTCTACCTTGACCACGCCGTCGCCCTGGCAGGCCTCGCAGCGGCCGCCTTTGACGTTAAAGGAGAAGCGGCCTGGATCGTACCCGCGCAAACGTGCCTCTGGCACGCTGGCGAACAGCTCACGAATGGCGGTGAACATGCCCGTGTAGGTGGCTGGATTACTGCGCGGAGTACGACCAATCGGGGTTTGATCGACGTTGATGATCTTGTCGAAATGTTCCAGACCTTCCATGCGCTCGTAGGGCGCCGGTTCGGCATGGGCACGGTGCAGCAAATGCGAGAAAGCGGTTGCCAGCGTGTCGTTGATCAGCGTGGACTTGCCCGAGCCGGATACGCCCGTAATGCAGACCAGTCGCCCAGCCGGAATCGCCAAATCAACGGACTTCAGATTATTGCCGCTGGCACCGTACAGACGCAGCCAGTTCAGGCTGTCATCCACTGGACGTCGTTTGGGGACAGCAATCTGGCGCTTGCCGGACAGGTACTGGCCAGTCAGAGAATCGGGGTTCCGGGCCAGCTCGGCGGGCGAGCCTTGAGCCGTGATTTGACCACCATGTTCGCCAGCGCCAGGGCCCATGTCGATGACATAGTCGGCGGTGCGTATCATGTCCTCGTCGTGCTCGACCACGATCACGCTATTGCCCAGGTCCCGCAGGTGTTGCAGGGTCTGGATCAGTTTGTCGTTGTCGCGCTGGTGCAGGCCAATGGAAGGCTCGTCCAGCACATACATCACGCCGGTCAGGCCGGAACCGATCTGGCTGGCCAGACGAATACGCTGGGCCTCGCCACCGGAAATGGTGTCGGCGCTGCGGTCCAGAGACAGATAATTCAGACCCACATTGTTCAGAAACTCCAGCCGCAGGCGGATTTCACGCACGATGCGGTCGGCAATCTCTTTTTTCGCGCCGGTGAGCGACAGACGCTCGAACCAAGCCAGGCAGTCAGACAGAGCCAAGGCCTCAACCTCATAAATGGCCAGACCCTTGGCTTGTCCCTGAGTTGTAGAGCTTGTTTGTGTGCACTGCGCAGCATTGTCAGACAGCGTGTCGACAGTGATGGCTGCCGACTTGGCAGACGCGGTGCCTGCATGATGCTGGCACTCCGCATGGCTGGGAACTGCATCGTCCCCAATACGGACGTGACGCGCCTCCAGACGCAGGCGTGCGCCATGGCAGGCCGGGCAGGTCTGGGTGCGACGCAGCTTGTTCAGTTCCTCGCGCACAGCGCTGGAATCGGTTTCCGCCCAGCGACGTTGCAGATTCGGAATCACCCCTTCAAATGGGTGAGTTTTCACCGTGGTGCGACCTTTCTCATTCAAATAGAGAAAGGGGATTTCTTCCGCACCGGAGCCATACAGCACGGTACGACGCAGCTCTTCGGGCAGGGACTCGAAGGGAGCCTCTATATCAAAGTGATAGTGGGCCGCCAGACTGGTCAGCAAGGTGTAGGTAAAGGCATTGCGTCGATCCCAGCCCGCAATGGCACCGCCTGCCAGACTCAGTTCCGGGAAGGCCACCACGCGTTCGGGATCAAATACATCCACTTGCCCCAGGCCGCTACAGTCCGGGCAGGCACCTGCCGGATTGTTGAAGCTGAACAGGCGCGGCTCCAACTCGGGCAAGGAGTAGTCACAGACCGGGCAGGCATAGTGGCTGGAATAAGGTTGTTCCAGACCTGTATCCAGATTCACCACCAGACAACGGCCATTGCTGGTGGACAGGGCGGTTTCCAGGCTCTCTGCCAGACGTTGCTGGCTATCGGGCCGGATACGCAGCCGGTCTATCACCAGATCCAGATCATGCGCCTGTGCGGCATCAAGCGCAGGCAGGTCTTCAATACTGGAAATCTCGCCGTCTACCCGCACCCGCACAAAGCCCTGGGCTTGCAGGCCGCGCAGTTCCAGCTGCAGATCACCCACCAGGCCACGATGCATGGGAGCCAACACGGCAATACGGGATTCAGGCTCCCATTGCAGAATCTGGTCTACCATCTGGCTCACGCTATGAGCCTGCAAGGCCAAGTGGTGTTCCGGGCAGTAAGGAGTTCCGACGCGCGCGTACAATAGACGCAAATAATCGTGGATTTCGGTAGTGGTTCCCACGGTGGAGCGCGGGTTATGGCCTGCTGCCTTTTGCTCGATGGCAATGGCAGGCGACAAACCTTCGATCAAGTCCACATCTGGCTTGTCCATCAGTTGCAAAAACTGACGTGCATAAGCGGACAGGCTTTCCACATAGCGCCGCTGGCCCTCGGCATACAAAGTGTCGAAGGCAAGAGAGGATTTCCCAGAACCGGACAGCCCCGTCAGCACGACCAACTGGTGGCGTGGCAGGTCTACGGAGACGTTTTTCAGGTTGTGGGTACGGGCACCACGAATGCGGATGGCTTCCATCGCTTTATTTAGGCTTGTCAAAAGGCAACTTGCTACTATAGCGCGTTGCGTCAGAATTTATGTGAACGGGTATCCGGGCTCTCTGCTAGCCCAGTTGTGACAGAGTATTAAATGAGTACACACCAAACCATGAATACGGCCGGATCGCGCCCGGAGCGTCTGAGTCTGACTCAGCAAGAGCGCAAGGCCAGCATCCTGCTTGCCCTGTTGTTTGCCTGTCGAATGCTGGGTCTGTTTTTGCTGACCCCGGTCTTTGCGGTTGCAGCCCATTCCTTGCCCGGCGGTAACGACGCCGCCCGTGTGGGCCTTGCATTGGGTGCCTATGGTCTGACGCAGGCTGTCTTGCAGATTCCCTTGGGGATGGCATCGGACCGTTTTGGACGCAGACCGATTATCGTCATCGGCATGGCCTTGTTCGTGATCGGCGGGGTGATCTCCGCCCTGGCCCAGAATATTGATTGGGTGACGGTAGGCCGCTGTATTCAAGGTCTGGGGGCGGTGTCAGCAGCCATTTCCGCCTGGGTAGCCGACTCCACTCGTCCCGAAGTACGTACACGCGCCATGGCCATGGTGGGCGGCTCGATTGGTCTGTCTTTCGCTGTATCGCTGGTGCTCTCGCCAGTGCTGGTGGGGCAATTTGGTCTGTCGGGATTGTTCTGGGCCATCAGCTTGCTGGGCTTTGTCTGCTTGTTGATCGCCGCTTTTGTGGTGCCCAGCGCACCTAAAGCGCCAGCCTCGATTGTGCAGGTCACTGCCGGACAGGTGTTGCGTCATATGGACTTGCTGCGCCTGAACTTTGGCGTGTTCTGTCTGCACTTCATCCTGATGTCCCTGTTCATCGTGGTGCCGGGTATTCTGGCTACCCTGGGCGGCTACGGTACGCAGGATTTGTGGAAGGTGTACCTGCCCGTTATCCTGGTTTCCTTTGTGATGATGGTGCCTGCGGTGTTCTGGACAGAGACCCGCAAGCGTCACAAACATGCGCTGGAACTGTCTGTGTTGCTGCTGATTGTGGTGCTGGCCGTGATGCCATGGGCGCGCGATTCGCTGGTTCCCATGGTGGCTGCGCTGACCTTTTTCTTCATCGGCTTTAACGTGCTGGAAGCCTTGCAGCCTTCCTTGGTGTCCCGCGTGGCACCGCCAGAATACAAAGGTTTGGCGCTGGGTTTTTACAACACCTCCCAGTCCCTGGGGGTGTTTGCGGGTGGCCTGATCGGGGGCATCCTGGCTGGGCGAGGGCACACGCAATGGGTCTTGTGGACCGGCGCAGCCTTGGCTTTGCTTTGGCTGCTGACAGCGCGCGGTTTCAAAGATAAATATTAAAAGGCATAGCCTGTTACGCTTGTGCAAAGACGTGGCAGGCAGCAACAAGTAAAGTGGCCGGATTGGCCTCAAGAATCAAGAGCTGGGCGTAACAGGTGACACCGCCAGGTGCTCCGCCATATACGCTGTTCAAGGTGCCGTAACGGGATCGTTTGCATGGATAAAACTGCCCTTCCTGGAGTGGGGAGGGAGTGTTAATTAAGGCACGAATCCACGATAATACGGCTTGATTTAGAATTTTTGACTACAGGATTTTTTTCATGGCATCGGTAAATAAAGTCATTCTGGTGGGCAATCTTGGCCGCGACCCAGAAGTACGCTACAGCGCAGAAGGCTCGGCCATCTGCAATATTTCCATTGCCACGACTTCGCAGTGGAAAGACCGTACCTCCGGCGAGCGCCGTGAGGAAACCGAGTGGCACCGTGTGGTGTTCTACAACCGTCTGGCTGAAATCGCGGGTGAGTACCTGCGCAAAGGCCGTCCCGTCTACGTAGAAGGTCGCCTGCGCACCCGTAAATGGACAGGCCAGGACGGTCAGGAGCGTTTCACGACCGAGATCATTGCCGAGCAAATGCAAATGCTGGGTGGCCGTGACGGTGGTGATATGGGCGGCGGCAGCATGGGTGGTGGCGAATACGGTGGCGGCGGCGGTGGTGCACCAGCTCCGCAACGTGCTCAGCGTCCTGCTCCCCAGCAGCAACAACAGCAACAGGCTCCACGTAATAACGCGCCTATGTCGGACAATCTGGCCGATATGGATGACGATATTCCGTTCTAAGGCCTAGCTCCTAGCGGGACTCAAGATCAAGGCCCTGGCAAGCATCTGCTTGCCAGGGCTTTTTTTCGTTCGTACAAATACCAATGTGTACCAATATTCAATCTTGTATACAATCCATAAAAAATGAATGCAAAATAGGAAAGCAATGACCACGATCAAAACAGCAAGTCACAGCGATGGGGTGTATGAGTCGGTGCGTGCTCACGTTCTTGGCTTGGTGAAGGATATTGATGAACCCGTACGGGTTCGGGAAGAAGAACTGGCCAAGATGCTCAATGTCAGCCGTACGCCGGTGCGTGAAGCGCTGCTGCGCCTGGGGCAGGAAGGCATTTTGACCATGGAGCCTCGGCGTGGTGCCTTGCTCTCGCCTTTGACCAAGCAGGACTACATCGAATGGCTGAAGCTGCGTATTGAACTGGAAGCCTTTGCGGCGCGTGAAGCTGCTTTGAATGCCTCGCAGCGGGACGTGGATGCCTTGCGCGCTCTGTTTGCGCCCTTCAATCAAGACAATGTGGAAGAGCGTGTCAGCGAATACGCAGCAGCCAATGTGGAGTTTCACGCCGCCATCATGCGTCTGGCTGCAAACAGCTTGCTGGAGAAGGTGTGGAAGTCCTTTGGACACCGCGACATGCTCAAGACCAAGACTATCGAACGCCTGAAGCGTGCGCATGAATCCTTGGCCGAGCATCTGGCCATGATCGACGCTATTGAAAAACGGGACGCGGCGCTGGCAGATCGTCTGGCGCGCGAGCACGTTCAAGGGCTGCTGACGCAAACCTTGAATAGTTCCAACAACATCCGATAAGGAGGTTTGCTGTCATGAAGTTACTGACCTTTGTTGACGCAGGGGAAACGCATTTGGGCGGAATGCTGGACGATGATCGGGTAGTGGACCTGACGCAAGCCTGGGGGATGTACGAACATCCTTTAGGTGCTCGGCAAGCTCCTACTGAAGTTATCGACGCCATTTTTATGGGTGATGAGATCCTGATCAGCCTGCAGCTTTTGATGGAGCAGGCAAGCCAGGCCAAGGCTCCCATCCATGCTGCTCAGGACCTGTGCTTTCTGGCTCCTGTTCCCAACCCGGCCAAAAACATTTTCTGTGTAGGCCGCAATTACCGCGCCCATATCGTGGAAGGCAATCTGGCACGTGGTCGTGCTGCGGATGACTTCCCCAAAGCACTGGAGTTTTTCAGCAAGCCACCTACCACGGTAGTGGGGCATCAGGCCCTGGTCAGCCGCCATGCGGCCCACACCAAGATGCTGGATTACGAAGTGGAGCTGGGCATTGTGATCGGCAAGGAAGGCCGGGACATTCCGGTTGAAGACGCGCTGGGTTACGTCTTTGGCTACACGGTGATCAACGATATTACGGCGCGCGATCTGCAAGCACTGCATGGCCAGTGGTTCAAGGGCAAGTCCTTGGACGGTACCTGTCCGATTGGGCCGGTAGTGGCATTGAAAACGTCCATTGCAGACCCCAACGCGCTGGATCTTGAATTGGAAGTGAATGGCGAATTGCGCCAATCGGCCAATACCTCGGACATGTTGTTCGATGTGCCCAACATCATCGCCCAGTTGTCGGCGGGCATGACCTTGGAGCCGGGAGACATTATTGCGACAGGCACGCCCTCCGGGGTGGGCTTTGCCATGCAGCCCCCACGCTCTTTGGAACCAGGCGATGTCATCAAAGCTCGCATCCCCGCTATAGGCGAGCTGGTCACTACTATTGAGTAAGGTTGACGACTATGCGCTTTAAATTAATTCTGTCAGGCGTGGCTGTATTAAGCGCTTTAACGGCTGTGCCATCGCTTGCGGCGGCACAGGAATATCCCACCAAACCCATCACCATCATTGTTCCCTTCCCGGCGGGCGGCACGCTGGATAACCTGACCCGCAGTCTGGCGCAGAAAATGTCGGATGACTTCAAGCAGCCCGTCATCATCGACAACAAACCCGGTGCTGGTACGGTGATTGGTACTGAAATCGTGGCCCGCGCCGCGCCGGATGGCTACACCCTGGGGATGGTGGCGAACAGTTTTGCCATCAATCCCAGCCTGTACGACAACCTGCGTTACGACACGGTGAAAGACTTTACGCCGGTTAGCTGGGTGGCCTACACGCCGCACCTGCTGGTGGCGAACCCGGATGTGCCGGTCAAGAGTCTGGCGGATGTCATTGCTACGGCGAAATCCAAACCGGGTGAGCTGTCCTTTGCGTCCTTTGGTGCAGGTACATCGCCGCATATTGCCATTGAGCGCTTGAAGTCAGAAGCCAAGATTGATGTGCTGCATATCCCGTACAAAGGCCAGGCCCCGGCTTTGAACGATTTGCTCGGCGGTCATGTGGACATGATGTTTGCCAACACGCCCGATGTTTTGCCCCACGTGAAATCCGGCAAGCTGCGTGCCATTGCACTGGCCAATGACACTCGTCTGGAATCCATTCCGGATGTGCCTACCTTCAAAGAAGCAGGCGTGGACAATATGAACTCCAACTCCTGGTATGGCGTGATCGTGCCTTCCGGCACACCAGCACCGATTGTGGAACAGCTGAGTGCTGAATTTGTCCGTATTGTGAACATGCCTGAAATTCGCGAGCGCTTGCTGGCTCAAGGTCTGGAACCTGCGGGTACGACTTCGGCCGAGTTTGCCGAGTATCTGAAGTCTGAAATGGAAATGGCCGCCAAAGTGGTAAAAGCCTCCGGCGCCAGCGTGCAGTAAACCGTTAACCAATACGAAAGAGCCCAGAGAGCTCAAGCTACTAACCAGGAGATGAATATGATTAAAGAAATTATCCGGTCCGACAAAGTGACTCCCCCACGTGCCCCCTTGTCGCCTGCCGTGCGATCCAATGGCTTTGTGTTTGTGTCGGGCCAGCCAGGCTTTTTTGACGATCGTCAGATTGCTGAAAACGACTTCGACGCCCAGATGCATCAGGTCATGGCCAATGTGAAAGCCTTGCTGGAAGAAGCAGGCTCCAGCCTGGACCATATCGTCAAAGCCAATGTGATTCTGAAGAACGCCGGTGACTTTGCCCGCATGAACGAGATCTATCGCACCTACTTCAAGGACGGCGAATACCCGGCCCGTACCACGATTGCGGCGGATATGGGGAACCCCTTGTTTCTGCTGGAAATTGAATGCATCGCCGCTGTCGCGGAATGATGAAATGAAAAAAGGCCGACTTCATGTCGGCCTTTTTTATTCAGAACGCGCCTTGAGCGGAACGTCGCAAGGTGATCAAACCTGCGCCAGTTAAAACCGCAAAGATCGCACCGGCGGCAAAGGTGCCTTGGAAGCCTATGGTATCCCAGAGCACACCGGCGATGACGCTGGCCAGCAGCAGGGCGATGCCGGTTAGCAGGTGGAACATGCCAAAGGCAGTGCCGCGTAGTTCGGCAGGGGCGTTATCGGCGATCAAGACGTTGAACAGGCCCTGGGTAAAGCCCATGTGCAGGCCCCACAGAGCAACGCCCAGGCCCAGACCCAGCAAGCCGGGAACGAAGGCCAGGATCAGGTCTGCAGCAATCAACAAGGCCACGCCGATCAGGAGCAGGTCGGTTTTACGCATGCGATCCGACAGCACACCAGCCGGGTAGGCGGACAGGGAAAAAGCCACACTCATGACGACCAGCACGGCCGGAGCCCACATGGGCGGCAGTCCGCTGGATTCGCCGCGCAGTATCAGGAAGGCTTCGCTGAAACGGGCCAGGGTAAAGGCCAGACCAATCGCCACAACCCACCAGTAACGGGAACCCAATCGGCCCAGGTCTTCCCGGTTCAGGGGCAGTTTGCGGGGGCGGGTGGTGGCAGGCATTTTGGGTTCGCGCACAAAGAACACTAGAACGGCGATGGCTGCAAAGGCAGGCAGCACGGCAACCCAAAAGATCAGTTGGTAGTTGTTTGCGGTCCACCACATCAGGGCGATGGCCAGCAGGGGGCCCACAAAGGCACCAATGGTATCCAGCGTTTGCCGCAAGCCATAGGCTGCGCCGCGCAACTCGGGTGGGGTGACATCGGCGACCAAAGCGTCGCGCGGTGCGCCGCGTATGCCTTTGCCGATGCGGTCCACGAAGCGGGCACCAACCAACCAGTCCAGCGAATTCGCCAATGGAAAAATGGGCTTGGTCAGGGCGGCCAGACCATAGCCAATCACGGCCAGCAGTTTGCGCTTTCCAAAACGGTCGCTGACCGCTCCGGAAAACACTTTCATGATGGACGCCGTGGCTTCGGCAATGCCTTCGATAAAGCCGACCGCCAGTACCGACGTACCCATGACGGTGACCATGTAAATGGGTAGCAGAGCGTGGATCAGCTCCGAAGAAATGTCCATGAACATGGACACAAAACCCAGCGCCCAGACGCTGCGGTGGATTTTGGCTCGGGAGGTGTCGGCTGCCGGTGTGGGTGCGGGATTAGCGGTTTTCTTCATGAGCGTCATAGACCATCTGGGCATACGCATCCAGCCGTGCCTTGCACTCTTGCAGGCGCTCTTGAGCAACCTGTGCCAGGGGGGCGCCATAAAAATCCAGCTTCTGGATTTTCTCGTACCAGTTTTCCAGCTTCTTCAGATCGGTTTCTTCTTCGTCCAGCTCGGCGTAGGTGAATTTCTGAATCGAAATTTCCTTGTCGATCTCGGCCTCGAAGTCCTTGCAACGGCCCAGCAGCTCCTGGTATTGCTCGTTGCGGTCGTCGGTGAAGCGGGCGATGACTTTATCCTCCTGGGCCTTGTCCAGCGCAATGGTTTCCAGCAAGACGCATTCGCCTTCCATGGTGGCGATATCGTTCTCCAGCACTTTCAGGCGGCGTACATGCTCGTCTGTCTTGGGCAGCACGCATACCCCGTTTTGCAGGTACACCGCGCCCAGGGCTTTCAAACGTCGCCATAGAGCCAACCGTTTCGCACTGGGTTCAGAGGGGACTTTGTAGGTTAGAAGCAGCCAGCTCATTGAAGTCATGATCACGGATTAAAAGTAACGATCGTTTCATATTAATCGAATCAGGTGATTCTGAAAAGAAGAACTGAGAAAGCCGTTCGAGACTGTGGGTATGTATCCAAGTGTTTGGTCTTGTATCCCGGCTTGAACAGAATCCAGCCAATTTCAAGTAGCGATTCCCAGTAACAATTTCTTCGTCCAAGCCGCATGTGCTGTGATTCCTGGCGATTTGGACGTAAGGGATTTCCCGGTTTTTCTATCCGGAAACAGCCGCCTTTCAGGGAAGGAAACCAGCCGTTTTGCGCTTTCCAAGCCGGGGCGCAATCGTTACCATGAAAGCACCTATCCACTTTGTTCAGTTTCTTGCACGACCGGTCTCAACCACAAGCAGCGTGCAGACTTCAAGCCCAGGTTTAGGTAAAGCGTTTGTCTTTGGACAAGCTCTTGTTGGTTATGGAGTCAGTGTGTTCGTTTCCGGTTGTTGTGCGATACAGCGCCGCGCTTTCGCGGTGGGAATCAATACGGAGGAATGCAATGAGTAAGCAGAAAGCTGTCAAACCAAGCCAAGGTCCAATCGATGTTGCCGCGATCCGCGCAGCTGCAAAGAAGTTTGTGGACGATGGGGCGGTGGCATCCGGCTACAAGGGCAATCGCGAAGAAATCATTCAGATGCTCAACGAGGCCCTGGCCACCGAGCTGGTCTGTGTGATGCGCTACAAGCGCCACTACTTCACCGCTACTGGCTTGAACAATGAGCCTATCAAAGCCGAGTTTCTGGAACATGCCCAGCAAGAAGCCGAGCATGCGGACCGCATTGCCGAACGTATTGTGCAGTTGAACGGCGAGCCGGATTTCAACCCTAAACATCTGTCTGAGCGCAGTCACGCGGAATATGACGATAGTGGCGACATCAAATCCATGATTCGCGCCAATCTGATTGCCGAGCGTATTGCCATCGAGTCCTATCGCCAGATGATCGAGCGTATTGGCGATACCGACCCGACCACCCGCCAGATGCTGGTTGAAATCATGGCAGTGGAGGAAGAGCACGCCGACGATATGGGCGATTTGCTGGATATTTAAGTTATTTGCACAGACGCTTACAAAAACCCCGGTATTTTCCGGGGTTTTTTTCTGCCTGAATCCTTGAAAGGAGTACAGTAGCGGCTTTCCTACCTATCGGTAGGTAGTTTTAATGAATTGCGCTATATCCGGGGGTGTGAGCGTGTTTGATTTTCAGTTTTTCCGCACTGTAGAGAGCGTGACATGAGCGAGCTGTCACGTAGCAGAAGCCTGGCCTGGCCCTTGATCTTGTTGCTGGCTTTGCTGACGGCACTGGATGCCATGGCCATTGATATGTATTTGCCGGGCATGCCTGCGATTGCGCAGGAACTGGGGGCTTCTCCTGGCCGGATTCAGCAAACTCTGTCCGTGTTTCTGGCAGGCCTGGCTCTGGGTCAAGGTATTTACGGCCCATTGCTGGATCGCTTCGGGCGTCGAGTGCCCTTGCTGTTGGGCGTGGTTATTTTTGTGGTGGGCTCGGTCTTTGGTGCTTTGGCCACATCGGTTGAAGCTTTGCTGGCAGCGCGTTTTATCCAGGCTTTGGGCGCTGCAGCAGGCTTGGTCACTCCGCGTGCCATTGTGGCGGACTTGTGTGATGTCAAAGAGTCGGCCAGCATCTTTTCCCTGCTGATGCAGGTGATGATGATCGCACCGATTGTGGCGCCCATTCTGGGTGCCTATCTGCTGACCCATGCAGACTGGCGTGCCATTTTCTGGATGCTGGCCTTTTTAGGAACGCTGGGTTTGTTGTGGGGGCTGAAGGCCATCCCGGACTCCCTGCCAGTGACACAGCGTGTTCCTTTGAATCCTGGCCATATTGTTCGAGCCTATGGTCGCGAGTTGGGCAATAAGGCTTTCATGGCCTATACCGGCTCCGGTGGCTTCGCCTTGGCGGCCTTGTTTGTCTATATCAGTGGTTCGGCCTTTGTGTTCACGCAGCATTTTTCCTTGTCGCCTGCCGTGTTCAGCTATATGTTTGCCGGTAACTCGGTGGCGCTGGTGCTGGGCGGGGTCATCAGCAATTACTTGTTGAAGGCCGGCATGCCCACCTCTCGGGTGCTGGCCTTGGGGCTGATTGTCCATACGGCCTCGGCCTTGCTTCTGTATGCCGTGGTGCAGGCAGATGTGGCTGGTCTGATCCTGTATGCCGCCTTGATTGCCGTTTCGGTGGGCTCTTTGGGCATGGTGTTTGGTAACGTGACGGCCTTGACCATGGATGTGGCTGGTCCACAGGCAGGGACGGCTGCCGCCTTGATGGGCATGTTCCATTACCTGATTTCGGCAGTGGTGGGCTATATCGTCAGCCTGGCAGTGCCTGGACCACAGGTTTTGCCCTTGGCGATTGGCGGCTGCGGTCTGCTGGCTATTTTGCTGTATGTTCTGGCTGGCCGTTGTCGCACGGTGACACGCTCAGTCAGTGAACTGGGAGCTGTAAAATAAGCAGTTGCTGCGGGCCGCGAAGGCGGCCCTGATCATTGGCCTTTGACTGAGAGCTTGTTGGACTGTGAGCAAAACCACTACTGAAAAACTGCAGGATGCCGCGTTGGCGCGCTTTGCTGTTCAGGGCTTTGATGCCACCACCATGAACGAGATTGCCGCTGATGTCGGCATCAAGAAGCCCTCGGTCTACGCCCATTTTCGCAACAAGGACGAGCTGTTCCTGAGCTTGATTCCGAAGATTGTGGATGATGAACTGAACCACGCCCGTCAGGTTCTGCACGGAGGCGATGGCATCAAGCAGCAGTTGCGGGCGTATCTGGAAGGGATACAGGAGCGTTTTGAGCAATCGCATCAAGTACGTTTCTGGATTCGCACCTTGTTTGCGCCGCCTGTGCATTTGTACGATGTGGTGATGGAACCCATGCATGTGTTCATGGCGGATCTGGAAGGCATCATCCATCGGGCCCTGGCACAGTCTGCCCTGGCCAGGCCGGAAACAGGTTTGAGTGTAGATACCTTGGCCATGACTTACATGGCCTTGATCGACAGCCTGCAAAGCGAGCTGTTATTTGGTGGTGCGCGCAAGTACCAGCGGCGTCTGGAATCGGTTTGGCTAGTCTTTGAGGCGGCATTGAGAATGGGCCGCCCTGCTTGATCAGACCTTCTCGCCGTTTTGCGCGTCCTGATAGGCTTTGGCCGCATTGTGCACGTGCTGGGTGGCCAACAGGTTGGCCAGATCGCCATTACCGGCCACAACCGCATTGAGGATCTGGGAGTGATCTTCCCAGTTCTGGCGGATGCGCTGCAAATTGCTGGGTGCAAATAACAAGGCGGTGCGATCTCGCAGAGAGCGCATCAGCTCGGTCAGCACGATATTGCCCGACATGGTGGCCAGAGTTTCATGAAACTGTCGGTTCAGTGATTTGAGCAGATCCAGATTGCCGGCATCCATGGCTTCATGGCCCTGGCTCAAAATGGTTTGCAGCTTTTCGATATTGGCCGGGTCCCGGCGCTGGGCGGCCAGTTTTGCATTCAAGCCTTCCAGCGTGGCACGCACTTCAGCCATGTTGTAGGCAATCTCTGCCGACAGGACGGCCACAGAGGCGCCACGTCGTGGTTCGATAGTGACCAGTCCTTCGGAGGCCAGCTCGCGCAGGGCCTCTCGTACAGGAATACGCGACACACCCAGCTCGCTCGCCAATTTTCCTTCCACCAGACGGTCGCCTGGATGGAATTCACCACTCAGGATACGTTCACGTAACTGGTCGCGTATCACCGCAAACAGTGACGCGTGCTGATCGCCCAAGCGACGGTTATCTGTATCGCCAAGGGAATGGGGGAGGTGGAAACTGGGGATATTCATGGTGCGACCTGTGCAATCGGGCAGAAGGGCCAGACACGATTATACGGTGTGAACGCACTTTTCTGAATATGGTATACAGTTTGCGGCCTAAGCATTATTGCCACAGCGTGCGGGTAATCAAGACCACGGCACTTAGAGAGCAAATTCCCAATAGCAGTCTACGCATCAGCGGCAGACTGACTTTATGACGTAGTTGCCCCGATAACGTGAAGCCCAGCAGCATGAAGGGGTAGAGCACGATGCTGAGCATTGCCTGTTGCACGGAGAACAGGCCCGCCACAATAAGCAGGACCAAGGACAGGCTTGCGCCCAAAAACAAAATAAGACCCAATGAAGCCCGTAGCTGTGCAGGAGCCAGATTTTGCATGGCAATGGCTAGAGCGGGAGCGCCTACTGAAGTCAAGGTCCCCATGATGCCTGAGGCGATGCCAGCCAGGATCATGTTTCGTTTGGAGGCCAGGATACGCAAGCCCCAGGCACTCAGTGTGACTGCCACCAGAATGGCAAGGGCAAAACCCAGGTTGACTGCTTCTATGGGGAGTTGCGTCATGGCCAGTATGGCAATGATCGATCCGGTGGCACGCCCACCCAGTGCACAGACAACGACATCGGGCACGATATGTTGGCGCTCTCGCAAGGCGGCCAGCAAAGAGACACTGCCACCCAAGGCCAGTAGGGGGCCTGGAACCAACTGCGGAAATACCAAGGCGGCAATTGGCGCGACCAGCATCGCAAACCCGACTCCACCAACGCCTTGCAAAAAGGCAGCCAGCACAATCAGCAGGGCCATGAGCAGCCAGGAGAGCGGGTCCACAAGATCAATCAAAGCCGCCATAGCTCCCTCTTAATTTGTATAAGGTATTCAATCTAAGTGTTTCAAGCGTGAAATTCTTAGAGTTTTCCCCAGTTTTTGATAGTTTTTTCTGATTTCGATCATTAATTGAAGATAGTATACCGTTTCAGGAATGCTAAATATTCAGAAAAAAGAGAAGGAAAGGGGGATACATGCAAAGCGACGTGGTGCTCAGTGCGGCGCACTGGGCTTATTTGATCAGCGTTCTGGTCATCATCATTACGATGATTTTTCGGGCCAACGTGGTGGTGCCATCCGTGATTGGTACTTTGGCGGTTGTCACTGCCATGACGG
Organism: Alcaligenes faecalis; assembly: GCF_009497775.1. Lineage (NCBI taxonomy): Bacteria > Pseudomonadati > Pseudomonadota > Betaproteobacteria > Burkholderiales > Alcaligenaceae > Alcaligenes > Alcaligenes faecalis. Next base: position 3,989,978 of record NZ_CP031012.1, on the reverse strand, counting down.
GCAGTCCGATTCAGGGCTTCATCAGTATTTTTTCTGCCAGCTTTGTGGCCGCTCAGGAACTGTTCAATATTTTCCTGGTGATCACGTTCATGACTGCCTTGCTGAACTCGTTAAAGCGCTTGGAGGCCGATGTGAAGATGGTGGCCCCTTTCCGCAAGGTCATGGTCAATAGTGGCTCGTCCTTTTTGATGATTGCAGCGGCTACCTACTTTATTTCGCTGTTCTTCTGGCCTACACCTGCTGTGCCTCTGGTGTCGGCTATTTTGCTGCCGGCGGCTATTGCTGCTGGCTTGCCGCCACTGGTCGGTGCGATGGCTATCGCCATCTGTGGGCAGGGCATGGCGCTATCGTCGGACTACATAATTGGGGTTGCCCCGGGCATCAGCGCCAAGGCGGCAGGTGTCGGTGCCGATGTGGCCGTGCTGGCTGATCGTGCTCTGGTGCTCTCCTGGATTACAGGTGGTGTTGCGCTGACGTTGGCATTTCTGCTGATGCGCCGCCATTTCAAACCGGCCGACAGTCGTTTGCTGGATGCCTGGATGCGCCAGGCGCCCGATAGCACCCTGGATGAAATGGAATCTCAAGGGACCTATGACAAGGCGGAGATTGCCCGTGGCACGGCAGGGAATGAACATACGGTGCATGCCGGTTTGAGTGCCAAGGAAGAGCGCTACTCACGCATTCTGGCCTGGATTACGCCACTGGCGTTCCTGGCGGTGATTGGCATCATGCTGCTGCCCCGCTTTATCCCGTCCTTGCCAGTCCTGCGTGGTGGAGATGCCGCCGGTTTGGTTGGGGGTGTGGCCTTTGTGCTGATGATGATTGCCACCTGTATGGCAGAAGGTCCACGCCGCATGCTGGACACTTGCCCGGACCATATGACCGATGGCTTTGTATTCGCCTTTCGCGCCATGGGTTCGGTGCTGCCCATCGCCGGCTTCTTCTTTCTGGGTGCCAGTGAAGCAACGTCTGCTATTTTGGGTACCCCCCTGGAGCAAACGCCCAGCCTTCTGTTCGAGCTGATCTCGGCGGGTCAGCATCTGATTCCGGACAATCATTTTCTGGTGGCTTTTGGTGTTTTGTTGGTAGGCATGATCTCGGGCATTGATGGCTCGGGCTTCTCGGGCCTGCCATTGACGGGCACGCTGGCGTCGGCTTTGAGTCCGGTGTCCGGGCTGGAGGTGGAAACTCTGGCTGCGGTAGGACAGATCGGCGCCATCTGGACCGGAGGCGGCACGCTGATTGCCTGGTCTTCATTGATTGCCGTGGCGGGCTTTGCCCGAGTGCATGTGCTGGATCTGGTGCGAGCCCTGACGGTTCCTGTGCTGGCGGGGATGGCGCTGTCGACAATTTGTGCCGTGCTGATATTCGGATGAGCGATATGGGTACGACAGCCTATAGCGCAGGTGAAAAACAGGGTTTGGGGACTCATTGGGCCGTTGCTGCCGGGCACCCCTTGGCGGTGAGGGCCGCGCAGGCCATGCTGGAACTCAAGGGTAGTGCAGTGGATGCGGCTATTGCTGCCGATGCCGTCATGGGTGTCGTTGAGCCTATGGCGACAGGCATTGGTGGCGATCTGCTGGCCATGATTGCACCGCCCGACAGTATGCCAGTGGCTTACAACGGCAGCGGCGCGGCACCCCTGCTGTTGAAGGCTGAGCATGTTCAGGCTTTGCCTGAGGGACGGATTCCGGAGCGTCATGTGTTGTCCATTACCACGCCCGGTCTGGTGCGAGGGTGGTGGGATATGCACCAGCGCTACGGCCGCCTGGATTGGGCGCGCTTGTTGCAGCCTGCCATTCAGGCAGCGCGGGAAGGTTTTGCGGTAGCGCCGGTGGCGGCGCGTGAATGGCAAATCTTCGATTTTGTGCTGCATCGCGATCCCGTGTGTGCCGCCCTTTATAGTGCGGGCAAGCCGCCCAAAGCAGGGGAGCAGTACCGGAATCCGGAGCTGGCGGCTGTCTTGGAGGAGATAGCCGCGCAAGGGCCAGATGCCTTTTATCTGGGTCGCCCCGCGCAGCACGCTGAACAGGCAATGGAACAGGTGCAGGGATTGTTGAGGGCTGAGGACTTTCGCCGTCATAAAGGGTTCTTCTGTGAACCTGTCAGCGCATCGCTGGGTGAGTTCAGCCTTTATGAATGTCCTCCCAACACGCATGGGGTGGCGGTTCTGGAGGCCGTGCAACGCGCCTGGAAACACCCCGTTGACCAGGATGCGGCGGAGCTGGCGCTGGTCAAGGCGACGGAAGCCGCAATGGCTCAGGCTTCACGAGTCGTGTGTGATCCGGCCGGGAATACGGTCTGCACCGTTGTGGTCGATGCGGACGGGCTGGCCGTTACGTTCATGTCCAGCATCTTCAAACGGTTTGGGTCAGGCTATGCCGTGCCCGGCTGTGGGTTTGTGCTGCAAAACCGGGGATTCGGTTTCTCCGAGCCAGGGCATGTGAATGGCCCTGGGCCGGGCAAACGGCCCTATCACACGGTGGTCCCGTCTTTGGCCTTGAAGTCCGGCCAGTTCCATATGGGACTGGGTGTGGTGGGCGGCTTGATGCAACCCCAAGGCCAGATACAGATATGGACCCGTGTTTTGCGCGATGGCTGGCCTTTGGATAAAGCGATGTTTGAACCGCGCTGGCGTCTGGAGGGGGCCGGGCGTCTGGCCCTGGAGGATGGTTTTGATGCGAACCGTACGGCCTTTCTGCGTGAGCACGGGTATGTGCCGCCTGATAAAGGCGTAGGCGAACTGGCTGGCCGCAGCGACTTTGGCGGGGCTCAGGCGGTTGAGCGTTTGGCAGACGGCCGTTTGCAGGCTGTTTCTGACCCTCGTAAGGATGGTTGCGTGGCGCTGGCCTGATAAACGGGCAGGGTTATTCCCTACTTTCTAAAATAGTAGACGGTATACAATATACTTAAATAGTCCAAACCTCATCTTTCGTCGGCTGCTATCAAGGCGACGTCTTTCAACAAGGAAACAGTCATGGAAAAACTGCTGAATCGCGATGAATTTCGCACCGCACTGGAAACCGCCATTAAAGGGAAAAGTGCCAATACTTCCCCTTTCAGTATTGCCTGGGCCAGCGGCAAGTTAAGCCGTGAGCATCTGGCTCGCTGGGCTGAAAACCACTATCACTATGTCGGCCCTTTTGCCGATTACCTGGGTTATCTGTATGCCCGCACTCCCGCCGAGTACGTGGAAGCCAAAGACTTTTTGCTGGCCAATATGTACGAAGAGGAAATTGGCGGTGACCGACACACAGATCTGCTGATCCGCTTTGGCGAAGCTTGCGGCACGACACGGGCACGTATTGAAGACCCCGACAACATGAATGCCACCACCCGAGCCTTGCAGGCCTGGTGTTACGCCATTGCCATGCGCGAAGATCCGGTTGTTGCGGTGGCGGGGCTGGTGGTTGGCCTGGAGTCCCAAGTGCCCTCGATCTACCGCAAGCAGACCCCAACCTTGCGCGAAAAATACGGCTTCACGGACGAAGAAGTGGAGTTTTTCGACCTGCACATTGTGTCGGACGAAATCCACGGCGAGCGTGGCTACCAGATCGTGCTTGAGCATGCGAACACTGTGGAACTGCAGCAGCGTTGCTTGCGTATCTGCGAAATTGGTGCCGAGATGCGTCTACTGTATACCACCTCCCTGTACAACGATTACGTCAAAGACGAGATCAGTCTGCAAGAACTGCAGCTGGAAGCAGCCTGAGCCAGAAAGCCGAGCGGGCAGATGGGCTGCCCGCCGACCTAGAAACAAGGAAGTACAGCGGTGGACAATCTCAAGGACGTCGTTTTCGACAATTACATTGATGGGCAGTGGCTGCCCAGCCAGAGCGGGCGCACGACGCCTAATCTGAATCCGGCCGATCGGGACGATGTGGTGGGAGCTTTCCCTCTGTCCACGGCTGAGGACGCGCAGGCCGCCGTTGCTGCTGCTCAGGCCGCCTTTGCGGGATGGCGAGCAACGCCTATCTCTACTCGGGCCCGTGTGCTGAATGCAGCAGCAGCCTGGCTTGATGCCAATGTGGACCGTATCGCTCAGGGTCTGACGCGGGAAGAGGGCAAAACGCTGGCGCAAAGCAAGATGGAAGTTGGGCGCTCGGCCCAGACCCTGCGTTTTTATGCGGTTGAAGGCCAGACCTATACCGGCGAAACATTCCCTCAGGACGATGCACAGCAACTGGTCTATACCCAGCGTGAACCTTTGGGTGTGGTATCCGTGATTGCGCCCTGGAATTTCCCCATCTCCATCCCGGCACGCAAAATTGCCCCCGCCTTGATCACCGGCAATACCGTTGTTTTCAAGCCGTCGTCTGACACGCCCTTGACCGGCTACTACCTGTGCGAAGCCTTTGCACAAGCAGGGGTCCCGGCGGGTGTGCTGAACCTGGTGCATGGCAGGGCCAGTGAAGTGGGGGCCACGCTGGTGCAATCCCCTCAGATACGCGCCATTTCGTTTACTGGCTCGACCCAGGCGGGTGAAAACATTTGTCGTCAGGCACGCATGAGCACTCGGACCCAAATGGAGCTGGGCGGAAAAAACCCCTTGATTGTCATGGAAGACGCCGACCTGGATCTGGCCGTCAAACTGGTGGTTCAAGGCGGATTTTCCTTGAGCGGTCAGGCCTGCACGGGAACCAGCCGTGTGCTGGTGCATCGTCAGGTCAAAGAAGAATTCACACGGCGCCTGGTAGAGAAAGTCAGCGCTTTGACCGTGGGTAATGGTTTGAATGGCAACCCCGATCTGGGCCCGATCGCCACCGAAAGCCAACTGGAAAGCATTCTGGAATATGTGGCCATCGGCAAGCAGGAAGCCACCCATTTACTGGGCGGTGAACGCTTGACTGACGGTGACTACGCACGCGGCCTGTTCATGCGCCCGGCTTTGTTTACGGACGTGACCCAGCAGATGCGTATTGCCCGCGAAGAGATTTTTGGCCCGGTGATTGTCTTGCTGGAAATCGATTCCTACGAGCAGGCACTGGCCATGGCCAATGACACCGAATACGGCTTGTCTGCCGCCATTGTGACGCGCAGTGCTGAATATGCGCATCGCTTTGCCAATGACATTGAGGCCGGGACGGTCAAGATCAATCGCACGACAACCGGCAACTTGATCAATGCTCCTTTTGGTGGACTGAAACAGTCCAGCACCTCCACCTTCCGTGAGTCGGGTCGGGCGGGCCTGGAGTTCTATACCCAGATCAAGACCGTGTATCGCGGTATCTGAATTTTATTAACCCGAAATACTGAGAAGACTTATGAAAAAAATCCTACGTCTCGAACAGCGCGAAGCGCGCTTGATGGTGGACGCGGCGATTGCCAAATCCAAAGAGATTGGCGTGCTGGAGACCGTTTGTGTGGTTGACGAAGGGGGTTATCCCATCGTCATGGAGCGCATGGACGGGGCTCGTATTACCGGCGCCCAGATTGCCTGGAACAAGGCGTTTACCGCTGCCGGCCACAAGCGCTCCACCCATTTGTTCACCACGCCGCCCAATGGTCCCGCCTTGCCGGGTAATGAGGCCTTCGGGATTCAGTTGAGCTTTGAAGGACGTTTTGCGGCCTTTGTGGGCGGCTATCCCATTGTGGTCAATGGCGAGGTCATTGGTGGTATAGGCCTGAGTGGCGGTAACGGCGAGCAGGACACGGCAGCCGGTGTGGCCGGCTTGCAGGCCTTGGCCGAGGCCTTGAAGGCAGAGGGTCTGGACGTGCTGGTTCAGGCGGACATCAAGAAATAGTGGCATCAGGAGGACGGGTCATGGCCCATCGTGTCGACATCAAGGAAACCGGCGAGCAGTTCTGGGTAGAACCGCAAGAGACCATCTTGCAGGCCGCCCAGCGCCAAGGCGTGCGCATTTATAGCGACTGTGAGTTTGGCGGTTGCGGTACCTGCCGTATTCAGGTCACTCGCGGGAAGGTTTGTTATGAGGATGACTGCCTGCCCATGAGCATTGCTGATGAAGAACACGAGCAGGGCCATGCCGCCGCCTGCCAGGCTCGACTGGATGCCGATATTGAAATCAGTCTGGCCGCTCATCGTGACGAGTTGCCTGAAGCGCAGCAAGTCAGGACACAGGTTCATAGCGTGGAGCGGGCGTGTCAGGGCATCTGGCGCTTGACCTTGCAGTTGCCCCAGGACGTGCCAGTGCAGTTTCGTCCTGGTCAGTATCTGAACATCCTGTTCGAGGACGGGCGTGCACGCAGTTTTTCCATGGCCAATGCCGATGCCGCACAGGGTCGTATTGAACTGCATGTGCGGGAAGTGGAAGGCGGCCGTTTCACCCAGGCATGTCTGCCGACGCTGAAAGCCGGAGACGAGCTGCTGCTGGAGCTGCCCTTGGGCGTGTTCTATTGGCGCGAGCGAGACTGGAGGCCCATGGTCATGGTGGCCACTGGTACGGGCATTGCACCGATCAAGGCGATTCTGGAGTCCTTGCTGGACAAGGACGATTGCCCGCCTGTCAGCCTGTATTGGGGGATGAACCGACCCGAGGATTTGTATCTGGCCCAGGAAATCGAATCTTGGGCGGACCGCTTGTGCGAGTTCCGTTTCGTCCCTGTGCTCTCTCATGCTGACGAGAGTTGGCAAGGCGCGCGCGGCTATGTGCAGCAACAGGTGTGTCGAGATGAACCTGACCTGTCAGAGCATGCCATTTACTTGTGCGGCTCGCCCGTGATGATTGAGCAGGCCCGTGGTCTGTTCAAGGAGCATGGCGCCAATGAGCAGTTCATGTATGCCGATGCCTTCAACTTTCAGTCCGATACCAGCTCGGCAGAGCCTTCTCTTGCCTAGGCACTGTGCGGGAGCTGATCCTGGGCCGCTTCAGGGTCGCACTTTTTTCGGCTGCCAAACAGCTCAGTGAGCGAGGGCAGATTGATGAGTGGAATACGACGGCGCAGATGCTTGCGCTGAGCCAAATGAGGCAGCAACTGCTCGCCGACAGGACGCTGCAAATAGCGAAGTTCGACGGGGGTTTTCATGGCAATCTCGTTTAGGGTTTGAATTGAATTAAGTATACCGCAATAGGGGTTTCTACTCAAATTGACGGAAAACTGTGTCTAAAACCAAGGAAATCTGTTGCGGGGAAAGCGCATTTTTTGACTTGGTATACCGTTCTTGGTTTTTTCAGGCGGTCAGGGCTCGCAATCCGGTCGCATCATTGGCAGCAAGCAGGAGGTCTTATGCCAACCATTACTTTTCATAAAAACGGCCAGACTCATGTGGGCGAAGTGCAGGAGAACACGAATTTGGTGGTCAGGGCGGGCATCAAGCAATTCCCCTTTCCTCATTTGACCTACGGTTGCGGCATGGGCAAGTGCGCCAAATGTGCGTGTCGTGTGCTGGAGGGGGCCGAGCATCTGCCTGCCGCCAACTGGAAAGAGAAAAAGCAGTTGGGCGAGCGACTGGATCAGGGCTGGCGGCTGGCGTGCCAGCTGTGGATTAACCAGGACATCGTTCTGGAGCAGGCAGAAACACAGGAGGTGCAGTGATGTATGTGGTGCTGACGAGCAAGCCGGGAGAATACCGCACGGAGCCGGGAGTGGGCGTGGAAATGGTGGCAGCGTATGAATACCATTTTCAGGGACGTTTCAAAGCGGTGTTTGCCATTGCACGCATTCAGGAAGGGTCGCGCGTTCGCATTGTGGAAGAGACGCCAAACGGCACGATCAATGACATTCCTACCCGGCAAATGGAAAAGTTTGCGACAGCCGAGCAGGCTTATGAAGAGCTGGCCGGATTGACACAGTTTGGCAGCATACAGGCCGAGTTGCGTCAGTGTGAGGTCGTCGGTCACAAGGCTGGGGCCCAGGCCCCGGTACAGCAGCAATCCTGAGGTAGCAGAATATGGTTCAGATTACATTTGCATCGAACAATGATTTGGTTGTGTCCGCCGCTGAAAACAGCAATTTGTTGCGGGTATCGATTCGGGAGCGGGGTGGCATTCCGTTCAAGTGCGGAGGCGGTATCTGCGGGACATGCAAATGCCGCATTACCGAGGGCTTGGACAATACGGATGAGGTCAAGGCCAAGGAACACAAGCATTTGTCCGAACAGGATCTGGCAGACGGGTTTCGCATGGCGTGCCAGACCTTTGTTCGTGGTGACGTTACGGTTAGTTGGTAAGAGGAGCGGCCCATGCTGCATTTGACCGATCAGCAACTACACGAGCTGCTTGATGCGCCTGCGGTACAGGAGGTGCTGGAGCAGGCTTTCATCGAGTTTGGGCAGGGCCAGGCGGCTCAGCAGCGTCGTGTGCGCACGCAGGTGGGGGATACCCGCTTGTCGACCTTGGGCGCGGTCATTCCAGGCCAGCAAGTGGCTGGCGCCAAGATTTATACGACCGTGCACGGCGCATTCAATTTTGTCATCGTGCTGTTTGATGCGCTTAGCGGTCAGGCGCTCGCCACTTTGGATGCCGGGGCGATTACGCAGTGGCGTACTGCGGCGTGCTCGGTCCTGGCGGCGCAGCGTGGCGCCAATCCCCGCTCTCAAACCTTGGGCGTGTTGGGTTTGGGAGCTCAGGGGATGGCGCATGCCGTGCAGTTTTGCCAGGCCTTTGATTTACATCGCGTGCTGGTCTGGAGCCCGAGTGTCGATGAGAAGCGCTGCCATCAACTGGAGCTGGAATGCGGCGTGCCTGTGCGAGCTGCCCGAGCAGAAGAGATCGCCGCACAGGCAGATATTCTGGTCACAGCCAGTCGCAGTCGCACTCCCTTGTTTGATGGACGCAGCCTGAAGCCGGGTTGCTTTGTCGCCGCTGTCGGCTCCAGCTTGCCGACAGCGCGGGAACTGGATGATGCCTGCCTGGAGCGGGCTGGCAAGATTGTGGTGGAGTGGGGTGAGCAGACGCTGGCCGAGGCCGGAGACCTGATTCTGGCTGCACCTGATTGCGCCATCCACAACAAGCTGTGCGAACTAAGCGATTGGTTGCAATTGGACCGTGGAGAAGGCTACGACGCACAGGGGATTTGCGTGTATAAATCAGTGGGTGTGGCGATTGAAGATATTGCTGTTGCTGGTCTGGCGTATCGCCGTTATCAGCAAAGCAAGATGGCACAGGAGACGGTCGCTGAACACGGATAAACGACAATAATTCAAAGATGTTGGGGGTAGGCAATGGTGATGGCAGGCTTTTCTTCTATAGGCGAACTCAAGCAGGCACTGACCCGGGACTACAACCGCATTAACAGCAGTATTTTTGCCTCAGGTGTGGTGACGCTAAAGATTGATGTGCTCGAGGACAGGATCAGCATGCTGGCCGTTCACAAACGACAGCCTGCCCTGCAGACGCTGAGCCGTGAAAACGCGCATATCGCTGATTTGGCAGATCTGTATCTGATCAAGGCGTTCAAAAAAGAGATGAAGCAGGTTTTGGTGGAAGAGTATGGCCTGGACGTCGTGGCCATTTTCAAGGATTACGACGCGACGGCGCAGTTGTCTTCCACCATGGTGTTGTTGCACAAAGGAGTGTGAATGCAGTGACATTGGTGAGAGCCGATGTCCTGAATTCCGAATCGATAAAAAGAAGCTGACTGGTAGACAGTCTTGTTGTCCTTCCGTCCGGAGTGGATTGCCTTGTGGGCAGTGTGCTCTGGAACCGAGCCCAGACCCTGACCGGTCCGCTTGGGGAAGTTGCCGACAGGAAGTGCTCGCATACCGCCGGCCTCGGGCCCTGGGAACTCCCAGGGCCCGAGGCCGGCTTTTTATTTGGAGACAAAATCATGGCCTATGTAGCCGATTTGCTGGATGCATTGAACGTAATTACGGGGGGACGCATGGTGTCCTGTATGGATGAGGTCAAATGCGGCCATCATCCCTTCGTGATCTGGAAGTCCTCTGGAATTTACGGCAAGGAAGTACTGGAGATCCCGGGGCTGATTCATGGGGATCCCAACAAGGAAGTGCGCAAGGTGGCGGTGTGCATGACCATGTCCGAGCTGAGCATTGAGCTGGCCGGCGCAACCGGGGTGGATGCCATTGTTGCGCATCATCCGATCGCTGACGCTGCTAGTTGCGGGGGCGTGACCCTGAAGGATTATCTGGACTTGTATGGCATCGCTGCGCTGGAGTGCCACGAAGCGTTTCATGGTTTGCATCCGGGTATTGCGTATCTGCATGGCCACAAAGTGGGCAAAAGCGATATCGCTTATGGAGGCATTCATGGCAATGTGATGTTCGTGGGCGAGCCCCTGGAAGGGGTGAACACCTTGGGCGATATGCTGGATCGGCTTGACGGTTTCATGGGCTTGGATCTGGAGGATCAGGTCTTGCAGGCTGAACGCCGTATCAAGGGCAATGAAAACATTCTGGAGACCAGTACTCTGACGCGGGGAGCCATTCGGCTGGGCGAGCGTAGTAGTCGAGTCGGTCGTATTTTGCACATTTTTCCGCATACCGGTTTCAGCCCCGACCATCTGCGTCAGGCGGTGGCCGAGAACCCGGGCGTTGACACGGTGCTGGCTTCCATCAGCCGGGTCTACGACGGCCATGCGCTTATCGAATGCGCGCGTGAACTAGGCCTGAATTTCCTGGTGGGCAACAGTCATGTACTGGAAATTCTGGAAAATGGGTTGCCCTTGGCGTATGCCCTGAGCGCTTTGCTCGATGGTGTCGAGGTGGTGATGTTCCGCGACCGGGTGACATCGACACCTGTGCATCAAGTGGGTGGGGCCCGCCTGCGTGAATACGCCCAGCATTTTTCGACTGCCCATTTGATGGGCAAGAATGTGTTGAGCTTCCAGTAAGTCCAGCTTCCTGAACGGAGAGAGACATGGATAACAAAACAATAGAAATCGATAAGGTAGTGCATTCACCGCCTGCGGGCCGCCGCCCCTTGGAACGTATCGAGGCGGTAGGCCTGAGCTTGCTGGCCGTGGCCATGCTGACGCTGTTTTTCTTTCCCGCGACCTTGTCGGGCGCGTTTGATACGGTGCTCAACAAGGTCAAGCCCGTGGTGGTGGATGTATTTTTGACCGGGCAGGTTGGGGTGGCTGTCATTATCAGCGTCATCATTGGACGCTTGCTGGAGCGTTTGGGTTTTACTGACGCCATGATGCGGGTCTTTATGCCAGCGATGCGGGCCATTGGAATCAATCCGGCCGTCATCATTCCCAGCGTGTACAACATTTTTGGTGATATCAACGCGGCTGGCCGTATTTCAGGCCCCTTGCTGCGCCAGGCAGGAGCTACCAAGGACGAGCAGAAAATTGCGGTGGCCACGATGGTGCAGTCACAGCAATCGTTCTCGACCTTCATGCTGGGCATGATGGCCTTGACCTTTGCCGGGGTGAATGTCTTTGCCGTGGTGCTGATTGCGATCTTCGGCCCCTTGTTGCTGTCCCCCTTATTGCTGTCACGGCTGGTCTACCGCAATGTTCGCTCGGTGGATTTGCTGGCAGCGCCTCGTTTCACACCGAATATTGATTTTGCACCCATGCTGTTCAAGGCCGCCCGCGAAGGGGTGGAGTTGTTGCTGCTGATTCTGATTCCAGCCGTGGCTTTGGTGTTCTGTGTCATTGGCTTGCTTGAACACATGGGTATTTGGGCACCTGTCAGCGATGTGCTGGAGCGCGGTTTGCTGGCGCTGAATATTCATCCCGAAACAGGCGTGCTGGCGATGCTGGTCAGCCCGACTTTGGCGATGGGTAAGTTGCAGGCGATGGCTTCAACATTGGATCCCTCGTTGGTGGTGGGTTCCTTCGTCCTGGCCTCGTCGGGATTGCCACTGTCAGCTGTATTTGGACAGATTCCGGTGGTCTGGGCCGAGTGCTCGGATCTGAATGAAAAAGAAGTCATGATGGCGGCTGTTCTGGGCATCGTGATGCGCTTGGTGACGGCAGTGATTCTGGCCGTATTTTTGACGCCTTTGATTATCTGAGTTCCTGTTTGTAGTCCCCCCTTTTCAGGAGCGCTGAGGTTGGCGCTCTTTTTTTGTTTTGCCTGTTTTGCACGGGGCAGCTCACTGCCATCGAACTGCCATAAAACTGTAACAGGGCTGAAAGAACACTTGTTTAACCTGAGCCTGTCGTAGTCTTTTTAAGGCAGGGCACTTCGGTGACTCTGGTTCTTTAAGTTGATGCCTTCTTCTGTCCGGCAGCGTGAGCTGCGGCCCATTGCGCTTATTGATGCTTTGCTTTTGTGCCCGGTGTTGCGCCGTGCTGCAAAGCAGGATGCCGGGTGTGGCTTGGTGATGTATTGGCCTGAATGCCTTGTGGGGGACGGAGCATGAACCAGACCCTGGTGACGGTGTTAAGCGGCTATGGAGGCAAAGCGCCAGCCGCCATTCTCGTGCAGGCTTGTGGCTTGCGATTGCTGCTGGATGCGGGCGGGCCTTTGTACCCTGGGCAGGTGTGTGATTGGTATGAAGGGCTGGAGGTGGATGCCATTCTGGTGACGCACGATCATCAGGATCATATTGGCTCCTTATCCAAGCTGCCTGAACATATTCCTGTTTATGCCACGGCCTCGACGGCGCGCAGCTTGCCTGCGGGGCGGATCTGGCGGGAGCTCCCAACCCGCGGCACGACTTACATTGGCGATATTGCCGTGCGTACCGGCTTGTCCGGCCATGCCTTGGGTGGTGTCTGGTTGCATCTGGATGTGGGCGGCGGGCTGTTTTATAGCGGGGATTTTTCCTGCGAATCCTTGCTGTTCCCCTTTGATTTGCCACCCCCTGCCTACCTGGCTTTGCTGGATGCGTCTTACGGTTTGTACGACCAGTCCCATCACGTGGCCTGGAGCATTCTGGAGTCCTTGCTGGAGTCTCAGCCGGCCTTGTTGCCCGTGCCGCCTTCAGGTCGGGCGATAGAGATTGCCTTGTGGCGTCAGCAGCAAGGTTTTGAGGATTGGAGCATGGACGCGTCCTGCTACGAAAACCTGACCCGCATGATCAGCCAAAGCAGTGATTTGTTGTTGCCGGGTGTGCAGCAATCCTTGCGTGAACTGATGCCGCGTGCCGCTACGTTTGATCCGCAAGCGCACCTGCTGCTGGCGGGTGAGCCGGACGGTTGTCAGGGCAAGGCAGGGGAGTTGATTCGGGAGCATCAGGCGCGGGCTGCGGACCGCAATGCCGAGTCCAGCGAGCGCTTGTTGATTCACACCGGCTATGTGGCCCCCCATGCGCCCCGTGGCACGCATACCTTGTGCTGGAATGTGCACCCGCGTCTGACAGATTTGCGTTGGCTGGTGGATATGGTGCAGCCGCGCTATTGCATGCCTTTGTTCACGCAAATGCATGATTTGCCGACCTGGCGCAATGTGATGGGACCGGCCTTGAGCCTGGAAGGTCACTGGGAGTTGCCAGCGACCTCCGTAGGCGTGGTTTAGGCGGTGTAGCGTTCCAGCAAGGCCTCGCGTCGGGCGGGGCTGAGCTTCAAGGCGTTCTGAAAGAAGTTCTCCAGATTGCCGTACGTTTCATCAATCGTCTTGAAGGCGGTTTCCAGAAACTCGGGCTTGACGCCCCAGAGGATATCCAGCACTTCGTCGCTGATGCCACGGTTATCGGGCAGATTGGGGCGGCGGAAGAATTGATTGGTCAGCAGATAGTCGTGCATGACATCGTCAGGGTGCACGCCAGCGGCGCGGTGCAGCAAGGCGACGGCAAAGCCGGTGCGGTCTTTGCCCGCAGTGCAGTGCATGACCACCGGCGTATCGGCTTGCAGTAGTTGATCAAAGACTTGTCCGAAAGTGGCGGCATGGCCGGTCACGAACTCGGTGTAGGTCTTGTTCATGGTGCCGTGTGCCGCTTCTACATCCACCTGGCCTTTAGCCAGCATGTCCATAAAATCCGGCAGGACGGTAGGCTCGACGGTCAGCGCGTGGCTGGTCAGAAAGCTGTACTGATAAGGCGAGCGTTTGCGCTCGTGTGCTCCGCGAAAGTCCAGGGAACGGGCGATGCCCAGCTCTTGCAGAGTGTCCAGATCATGGCTGCTTAAATCCGCCAAATGGTCCGAACGGTAGACGCGACCTTTACGAAAGGAGCCGGAGTCTGTGGCATAGCCGCCAATATCACGGAAGTTGCTGGCCCCTTCTAAAGGGCAGGATACGGAACTGGGCAGCGGCGATACGGACACGGCGGACTCCTGATGAAACGGTGAAAGTCCCATGTTAACGGTCTTGAGCGGAATCTGCATATGACAGTGCGGTGACACGTGGGGAGTACGGGCGGACCAAAAGCAGAATGAATGCAAGTGCACGGTTCTGTATCGTCAGAAAGCCATGTATATTCGTTGCTGGCAAGGCCCAGGCAGACAAGCTGGTACACCGCGTTCACGTTCTTGAACCTCCGGTTTACTGGAACTGTGAACAGACTTCATGGTGACGCTGGTGTTTGACCGCCTGCACCGACTAGACAAGAACAGGTGCCGCGCCGCGCCAAGGGGGGACAAGTCTGATGACGCATTCACGCATCGCTCGTGTGCTCATGTGCTGCAAAAAGATCCCCAGGATATTGGCTAAAGTAGGCCCAAGGTATAAGGTCAATGGTTATTTGAATAGACCGTCGACCAGACCGGGCGGCCCACAACCGTAATTTTTCAAGGAACAAGCATGTTTGAGCATTTGCAGGCCTATGGTGGCGATCCGATTTTTCGTTTGAACGAGGCCTTTCACGCCGATCCGCGCGATCGCAAGGTCAACCTGACCATTGGTTTGTATTACGACGAGCAAGGCCGTCTGCCTTTGCTGGATGTGGCTCGCCGGGCTGAAGAACAATGGGCGGCCAAGGGCCAGCCACGTGGCTACCTGCCTATCGAAGGCTTGGCTTCGTACCGCAGCGCCGTGCAAAAACTGGTTTTTGGTGCCGACAGCAAAGTGCTGCAAGAAGGTCGTGTTGCGACCATTCAGACACTGGGCGGTTCGGGTGCCTTGAAAGTGGGTGGCGACTTCCTGCACGACGCCTACCCCAATAGCGAAATGTGGATCAGCGATCCAGCCTGGGATAACCACCACTCCATTTTCCGTGGATCGGGCATTCCTACTCACACCTACCGTTACTACGATCCAGCCACTCGCGGCCTGGATTTCACCGGCCTGATGGAAGATATCTCCGTCCTGCCCGAGCACAGCATTGTCCTGCTGCACCCCTGCTGTCATAACCCCACCGGGGCTGATCTGAGCGATGAGCAGTGGCTGCAACTGATTCCTGTGCTGCAACAGCGCAAGCTGATTCCTTTCCTGGACATGGCTTACCAGGGGTTTGGTCGTAGCCTGGATGAAGATGCCTTCGCCGTGCGCGCCATGGTCGATGCAGGCCTGACTTTCCTGCTGGCCAATTCCTTTTCCAAGAACTTCTCCTACTACTCCGAGCGCTGCGGCGGCTTGTCGGTGGTGTGCCAGAGCGCGGACGAAGCTGACCGCGTTCTGGGTCAGCTCAAAGCTGTGGTGCGTCGCATCTACTCCAACCCGCCATCGCACGGTGGTCAGGCCATTGCCACCATCTTGTCCGACGAGTCCTTGCTGGCCGAGTGGACGGCAGACGTGGAAACCATGCGTCAGCGTATCGCCGCCATGCGCAAGCGTGTGCACGATCGTCTGAAAGAACTGGCTCCCCAGTACGACAGCAGCTACTTCGTCAAACAACAAGGCATGTTCTGCTACACCGGCCTGACAAAAGAGCAGATCCAGAAATTGCGTGACGATTTCGGCGTGTACATTCTGGAGTCGGGCCGCATCAGCGTGCCAGGCCTGAACCAATCCAACGTGGATTACTTCGCGGAGTCGCTGGCTGCTGTGGTGGCCTAAGACACTGAAGTCTTTCCGGCAGGATTAAAGAGCGTGTTTATGGCCCCTTCGGGGGCGGTAAACACGCTTTTTTGTGGGTGTTGGAAATGTAGTCTGCAGGTGCTTTGATCGGGTGGTAACAAGCGCTTATACGTACTTGTCTGATCCAGCCGTGCTTCGTCGTACTGCGACATTGCTCAGGTCCATGCTTGCAATAACAACTCCTGATTGATCTGTTCCTGCTGCCGCGCCCGGTTCAATAAGTAACGATGAAAGTCCTGACTATGGGGCGATTCAAACGCACCCGCTCGCCTAGTCAGCACATAGGGCCAGGGCAGGGGCAAGGAGTGGGAGAAGGGCAGGACCAACTGCCCGCTGCGCACTTCCTTTTCTATCATCGAGCATTGCGCCAATACAAAACCCTGACCTGCCACTGCAGACTCCAGCGCCATATGCGACAGGGAAAACACGCGGAAGCGATCCAGGGGTGTATCGCCTATGTCTATATCCAGAGACTCAAACCAGTCGCGCCAGGATGGCGGTGAAGTAAAGCGTGGCTGCCAGTCCGAGGACAGCAAGGGATAGCTCAATAGATCACGAGGATGCCGCAAGGCGGCTTGCCCTTGGAGCAGGGCCGGGCTGCAAGCGGGCACGACACGGTCTGTATAAAGCTCGGTAAAGCTGCGGGGGCGGGCGGCGGCCTGGCCGTAGGTAATCCGAAAGTCGATTTGCTCGGCCTCCAGATCGGGCTCGGCATGGCTGCCTTTCAGGTGCAGGGTCAGCTCCGGGTCGTACTGCTCCTGCCATTGAAACGCCAGTGGAGCCATCCAGGTTTTAAGCATGGACGGCAAAGCGCTGATGGACAGCAGGCTGGTGTTGCGCGAACGCTCCATTTCTTGCTGGCCGTCGCGCAACAGCTCAAACGCCTGGGTACAGATTTCATGAAAGCGCACCCCCGCCGCTGTCAGCCGCAAGCGTTTGCCTTCTTTGTAGGTCAGGCTACAGCCCAGCGTGTCTTCCAGCAGGCGCAATTGCTGGCTGATGGCACCGGGAGTAATTTTCAGACGACGGGCGGCTTCTTGCAGGCTTTGGCTGTGGCCCAGCGTCTCAAAGACTTGCAGCGCGCGTAAGGGAGGCAAGGTATCCATGATGGTCAAACCCCGTCCAGAAAAGTAATTTAACTTTAGAAATTCTAAACGATATGGATGGTAGGCTGAATTTGATTGCGACTATCATGACAAACAATAGAGCATGAGTGGGCTCGTTCCGCCATCATGCACCGCATTCAGAGTTGGGGGTAAATCATGTTTGTACGCAATGCCTGGTATGTAGGCGCATTGGCTACGCAGCTCGGTCGCAGCTTGCAGCCTGTGCGTATGCTTAGCGAAAACCTGGTGCTGTATCGCCGCGAAGACGGCCAGCCTGTGGCTTTGGAAGATTCCTGTCCGCACCGTCGCCTGCCTTTGTCCAAAGGCCGTTTGATTGGCGATCAGGTGGAGTGTGGCTACCACGGCCTGACATTTGATTGCAGCGGCTCCTGTACCAAGGCGCCCGGTGTGGCGCAAATCCCTAAAAGTGCGGTGGTGCGCAGCTATCCCTGTACGGAGCGGTTTGGCCTGGTCTGGGTCTGGATGGGTGATCCTGAACTGGCTGATCCGTCCAAACTGATCGACATCCCCGAGTGGGACAACGCCGAATGGGGTGTGAACCGTGGCGATGCCATGGAGCTGGACTGCAATTACCTGTACGTCACCGACAATTTGCTGGACCCCTCGCACGTGTCCTGGGTACACCAAAGCTCGTTTGGCAGCCCCGACATCATCGGCCTGCCCTTGACCGTCAAGGTTGAAGACAATGGCGTGACGGTCTCGCGCTGGTCTAAAAATGTGGAAGTTGCGCCGTTTTACAAGCAATTTGTGAAATTTGAAGGCAATTGCGACCGTAAGCAGCAATACGAAGTGCGCTTCCCATCGCTGGCCGTAATCAAGGCTATCTTCCTGCCCGCCGGTGCCGCCACCGAGGAACCCAGCGAGTACCACCAGGACGTTTTCCTGATGGACTCCTATAACTTCCTGACGCCTATCGACGAGGAACACACCCGCTACTTCTGGTTCCAACTGCGCAATTTCAGCCCGGATGATGAGGCCATCTCCAAGGTCTTTAATGAAGACGTGCGCCACGCTTTCCTGGAAGACAAAGTGGTTCTGGAAGAAGTGCATAAGGCCCTGAAAGAGCGTCCTGCCGCTTTGGACTTGCCCTTGGATTCCGGCCCCTTGCGCTTCCGTCGCAAGATCAGCCAGATGATCCAGGCCGAGCAAGCCGTCGCCAGCGAGACCGCAACGGCTTGAGTGTGATGAATACGACTGCATCACCTGCGTCCACCGAGGCTACGGCCAGCCGCCGTTTCCGGGACTATCGCGTACTGGAAAAGCAGCGCGAAAGCGAAGTGATTACTTCGTTTGTACTGCAGCCGGTGGACGGTGTTATGCCGCCTTATCAGCCGGGTCAGTATCTGGTGTTCCGTCTGGAGATTGACGGGCAAACCGTGCTGCGCAATTACAGCGTGTCGGGGGATCCCGACTGCACGGAGCGTCTGCGCATTTCCGTCAAACACGAGAAGGCCCCGGCAGGATTAAGCGTGGCTGATGGCTTGGCCTCCTCCTATCTGCATCAACAGGTGCAGCCGGGCGATGTGCTGAGCGCGGCCGGACCGATGGGTGAGTTTGTGCTGGACGAGAGCAGCCAGCGGCCTGTGGTGCTGCTAAGCGGCGGCGTGGGCCAGACCCCTTTGCTGGCCATGCTGCATCGTTTGCTTAAACGCAGTCAGCGTAAGGTGTATGTGATCCATGCCTGTGATAACAGCGTGGTGCATGCCTTTGCGGATGAGATGCGCGAGCTGGTGGCGCAGCGCGAAGGCGTGCAGCTTTACTTCTGCTATCGCAACCCGACTGAAGATGATGAGCAAGCCGGTTTGCACCATGTGGCGGGACTGATTACACGTGAGCAGTTGCAGCGTTGGCTGCCACTGGATGATTACGAGTTTTACCTGTGTGGGCCTGGTGCCTTCATGCAGAGTAATTACGGTGTGCTGCGTAGTCTGGGGGTGGCGCGCGAACGCATTCACTACGAGTTTTTTGGCCCGGCCACGGTGCTGGAAAAGACCTTGGCTGGTGATGTTGCGGCCAGCCTTGTTCAGCCAGAGCAGCCAGCGACAGCGCCTGCCGTGCTTGGCAGTGCGACTGCAAGTGCATCAGAACCCGAGTCGCTTGCAGCAGTTGATGAAACCGCCGCAGATGCCACGCAGACCGTGACGTTCTTGCCCGACGGTCGTCAGGCCCAATGGCATGAGGATTGTCCTTCCTTGCTGGATCTGGCTGAAGAAACGGGCTTGAACCCGGACTTTAATTGCCGTGCAGGCCTGTGCAATACCTGCATGTGCACCTTGGTATCGGGCGAGGTCGATTATTTTGAAGAGCCTCTGGACCCTGTGCCAGAGGGCAAAGTCTTGTTGTGCTGTTCCCGTCCCCGTGGGCCGGTGGCCGTGGAATTGCCCTAAGAGTTTTTCACTTGCTTGTTGAGGTTTGCCCCGTCCCTTTTGGACGGGGCTTTTTTTTCAAAAAATCATATGCTTCCTTGTTGGAAGTCAGGCTGATTCTTGAGGTCTGGAGCAGGGGGGCGTCGAAATGAGGTCTGTTGAAGTGGTGGTCCTACATAGGCCGGATCGGGAGGCGATTAAGTGCTTTCTGCTTTTCCCTACCGCTGTGCGATAGCGGTCATCGTTACCACCGCCACCGTCGCCACCACCACCACCACCGCAGCAGCAGCAGCAGCAGCAGCAGCAGCAGCAGCAGCAGCAGCAGCAGCAGCAGCAGCAGGAAGAAGCCTGGCTACCTTGCTATAACTGGGCTTGCTCGACTATCCAATCACTAAAGGCACGGACCTCTGCTCTTTGCGTCGTATCGGGCAAGGTCACCAGATAGTAGGCAAAGCGGGCTGGCCAGGGCTTGTTCAGCACTTGCATCAAGCGGCCTGCGGCTATTTCATCCTGCGCATATTCTTGCGGTATCAAGGCCAACCCCAGGCCCGCAATTGCGCCGCGTATCAGCAGGTAATCATCCTCGAAAGCCGTGCCTCTATCGGCGCGCGCATCGTCCTCCACTCCGTGGGCAGACAGCCAGAGGGCCCAGTCGGCTCGGTCGGCATCTTGTAGCAGTGGCCACTCCAGGCAATCTGCTGGTTCCTGAATAGCTGGCTTGCCTTTCAGCAACGCAGGGCTGGCTACAGGCAGCAAGACAGGGGCCATCAAGGGCTCGGCCTGCAAGCCGGGGTATACGCCCAAGCCGTGGCGAATGGCGATATCGACTTTGTCTCGACGCAGGTCCACCAGCGTGGGGGAGGCCTCCACACGGATTTCGATATCGGGATGGCGCTGCTTGAAATCGGCCAGCCGGGGAATCAGCCAAGAAGCGGCAAAGGAAGGCACGGTGCTGATCGTCAGTGTCTTGCGCTGCTTGGTGGCCTCCAGCGTGTGCATGGCCTGTTCGATCTGGTCAAACGCCGTCAGCAGGACAGGGTAGACCTGTTCACCTGCTTCGCTCAGGCTCATTTTGTGGTGGCTGCGCACAAACAGTGTCACGCCCAAGCGATCTTCCAGCAGCCGGATTTGCTGGCTGACTGCGCCCGAGGTCACACCCAGCGACTGGGCGGCCAGCTTGATGCTGCCGTGGCGTCCGACTTCGGTAAAGGCGCGCAGAGCCTGCAAAGGAAAGACAGGATTCATGGTTTAGTTTATCTAAATCTATAAAGCAGATTTAATCGTTTTTCTTTGTCTTTATAGCTGGGGAAAATAGGCTTCTGTATCGTTTTTAAAGTTTAGCTTATCTATATACAAAAGAAGAGCGAACTTTCAGTTTGAGAGCCACACCATGATTGATCTGTACACCGATAGTTCGCCTAACGGCTTTAAGGCGACCATCGCCCTGGAAGAGCTGGCGCTACCGTATCGCCTGCATCACGTGCGTATTGAAGCGAACGAACATAAGCAGCCGGAGTTTCTGACTCTGAATCCGCATGGGCGTATCCCGGTGATGAAGGATGATGAAACAGGTATTGTCCTGTTCGAGTCCGCCGCGATCCTGCTGTATCTGGCGGAGAAAACCGGCCAATTGCTTTCAAAAGACCCCATTCAGCGCTGGGAAACGATCAAGTGGCTGCAGTTTCACGCCTCCAGCGTGGGGCCGATTCTGGGCCAGCGCGTGCATTTCGAGCTGTTTGCCCAAGAGAAGATCCCGGCCGCTATCGAGCGCTACCGCCGTCTGGTGAATGATCTGTTCACCGTGCTGGATACACGCTTGGCCGACCATCCTTATCTGGCAGGACAGGACTACTCCATTGCCGATATTGCGCATTTTGGCTGGACGCATATTGCGCGGATTATCGACTTTGATTTCAGCCAGTACCTACATATGAGCGCCTGGCATGAACGTGTGGCCCAGCGCCCCGCAGTTCGCAAAGGCATCACCTTGCCTGAACCCGCTACCGGCGTTTGAGGGGAAAACATCATGACGATTGAAAAAAGCCTGACTCAAGGCGCATCTTTCCCTGCCTTTGCCAATCACCCTGGCTATAGCCGCATGTTTGCGCCGGGTCGCCTGACCATGGGTATCTTCCTGCCTCTGCGTTTTTATGAAGGCGATATGAGTGTGCTGGCTGGGCAGGCAGCGCTGGTAGAGGAGATAGACCGCCAGGATTTTGCAGCGGTGTGGGTACGAGACGTACCTTTGTATGACCCCAGCTTTGGCGATGCGGGGCAGGTGTTCGACCCCTTTACCTATCTGGCTTTTCTGGCTGCTCGCACCAAGCGGGTGGCTTTGGCCACGGGCAGCACGATTTTCTCCTTGCGTCACCCGATCGACCTGGCCAAATCCGCCTTCACCATTGATCAGTTGTCCGGCGGACGCTTGGTGCTGGGTATTGCTTCCGGGGACAGACCCGTGGAGTTTCCTGCCTATGGTGTGGAGCGAGCCGAACGGGCAGAGCGATTTGCACAGGCTGTCAGCTACTTCCGTCAGTTAACACAAGCGGGGCAACTGAATATCGACTCTCCGCTAGGCCGCTTCGATACGGCAGAGCTGTTACCCAAGCCCGTGCATGGCTCCATTCCCCTGATTGTCACCAGTTCCTCGGGGCAGTCGCCCGAATGGATTGCAGAGCATGCCGATGGTTGGCTGACTTACCCGGAAGCCACACATACACCGCTGGGCCCGCAAAGGCTGGCTGCCAAAATTCAGGCATGGCGAGCGCGGATTCCCGATGGCGGTTTCCGCCCGCACATGACCAATGAATGGCTGGATCTGGTGGACGACCCGGATTATCCACGCACCCCCTTGCGAGGTGGCTTTACACTGCGTACCGGGCGCAAGGGGTTGATTACCTTGTTGGAGGAATGGCAGGCAGCCGGAGTGAATCATGCCGCTTTGGGTATTCAGTTTGCGCAGCGACCTGCGGCGGAAATTATCCAGGAGCTGGCTGAATATGTGCTGCCGCATTTTGCCTCTCATCAGGAACAGCCTGCCCTTGCAACAGCATGGTAGCGACAGGGGAAGACAAGCATGACTAGCAGTTCAGAACAGCCAGTAGCCGATGGTATTCAGATCCGGGATTTGCAGCCCCAAGACCGGGCCGCTTGGGAGCTGCTGTATCGGCAGTACGCCGAGTTTTACAAAGAGCCCATGAATGAAGAGATCCTGGCTCGTACCTAGTCCTGGCTGCTGGATGCGCAGCATCCTTTGCAGGGGAAGGTGGTAGTTCCGGCGAATGGTGCGCTGCTGGGTTTGGCGCATTACCGTCCTTTCCCGGAGCCCTTGCTGGGCAAGGATGCTGGCTTTCTGGATGACTTGTTTGTGTCGCCTGAACAGCGAGGCAGCGGGCTGGGTCGCCGCTTGATTGAGGCTGTCGCCCAGGCTGGCAAGGAACAAGGTTGGCCGTTTCTGCGCTGGATTACGGCGCAGGACAATGCGCAGGCGCGCAGGCTATACGATGGTCTGGCTCAGGCAACAGCGTGGGTGACGTATGACTTGAACCTGGGGACGGCTTGCTGACTTAATGTCCGTAATCCCAGTCCTTATGTGTACTTGGGACTGGGATTACGGACATGGGTACGCTTGATTGCATTGTTGTCCGTCGTAGCTCGGTCCTGAAATGACTCATGAGCAGTGGCGACGGGTGGTCCAAATGAAGGGAAGGCTTATCGAAAGCCTTCCTTTTTTGACTTCAAGCCTCGCGTTTGCTCCTTGCCTCCAGCAGCATCAAAGCAAGCAAAACCATGCTGCTCATCCCCAGACCAAACACCACCAGCGGCCACGCAGTATCCCCATCCAGCAAGGTCACTGCCAAGGTGCCAATCACGCTAACGATCAGGCTTTCCACGCAAAAGTAGATTGCCACGGCGGAACCGGCCACGTCGTTGAACTGGGCCAAGGCGCCATTGGCGGTGACGGATACGGTCATCACAATGCCAATGGCGGCCAGCCACATGGGCAGGATAAAGCTGGCAAAGGAGGGTTTCAGCAAGAGCTGTCCTGTTGCCAGCAATAGGGCGGCAAGGGCGATCAAGCCCATGCCGCGTTTCAGGCTTCCCGCTGTGCCCCAGCGAGCCACAAAGGTTTTGGACAGGCGGGTGGTGGCAATCATCACCAGGGCAACGCTGGCAAAGGCCAGGCTGAAGCTCATTTCTGAATAAGCTGCTTGTCCGATCAGGACTCGTGGCGCGGTCGAGAAGTAGACAAAAAATGTTCCCATCCCGGTGGAAAAACCCAGGGTATAGACCCAGAACGCCGGGCTTTTGAAGACGGCCAGTGCGGACTGCTGTGAATGCATTGGCTTGGCAGGCCGGGTTTCATGCCAACGGAACAGCGCATGGATCCAGGCCAGCAGCCCCATTCCGGCCAGGCTCAGGAAGATGGCTTGCCACCCGCCCGCACGGGCAATCAGAGCACCTGCAATAGGCCCCAATGCGGGTACGAATGCCAGGATGGAGCTGAACAGGCTGTAGATCACCACGCCCTCGGGGCGGTCGGCATACACATCGCGCACCGTGGCAAACAGGGCCACAAGGGTGGCCGAGGCCCCCAGTGCTTGCAGCACCCGAAAACCGACAAAAGCCCAGGCGGAGCTGGACAAGGCAGCGGCTGTTGAAGCCAGCACGAACAGAGCGGCACCTGTCAGCAAAACAGGTCGTCGGCCTATGCGGTCCGACAGGGGGCCAAAGATCAGTTGCCCCGCACCCAATAGCAGCATGTACAGGCTAAGAGTCAGCTGGATGACGGCTGGGGTTGTGCCCAGAAGCTCCGGCATGGCCGGGACGACAGGCAGGTAAATATCCATCCCCAGGGAAGCGAGGATGTCGAAGGGCGCCATCAGCAGCAGGGTGGCTGGCAGCGTATAAGCCCAGGAAGAGCGTGAGGAAGACATAACAAAATTACCACTCGAAAAAGAGATCGGGCGGCGTCTGTTTGTTATCAATCAGCGGGATTGGAAGTACAGAACGCCGCAACAAGACAAGAGCTTGTTGCGGCTTACTCAGTTGCTGACTCAGTGCTCGTCATGCAGACGGCTCCTCACATAAATAGCTTGCAGATGTGTCGCGGGGGAAACGCTTGATGGCTGCGTCTGGCGCAGTCCAAAGGGATGTGGCGCGACAGCTGTTCATTATAGGGGGAGGTTTTTACAGCCTTGAAGCCTCGGCCCGTGACGGCTGTTGGTTTTTTGCCCTACAAGGTTTTGGCAAGACGTGACACCGCCTCGCTGGAGTTGCCCGTCTTGTTCTTCTTCACCCGGATGGCGGCAGCCTTTAGCAAGCGCTGGAATTGAGGGCATTGCGTATGGTTGGCGGCGGGGCAGTGGGCGGCGTGGCGCAAGCCTTCGCTCATGGCTTTCAGGCGCTTGATGGTGGCATCCAGTTGATCGGCCTTGGACAGCAGCAACTGCCTGTCTACCTGCGGAGAGCCATCGGGAGGCAGCATGGCCCGTATTTCTTCCAGCGACAAACCGCCCGCTTGCCCCAAGGCAATCAAGGCCAGTTGATCCAGCACTTGTGGGGTGAAACGACGCCGTTCTCCGGGAGCGCTGACCGCGCTGATCAGGCCTTCCTTCTCGTAATAGCGCACGGTGGAGGAGGGCAAGCCTGTTTGTTTGGCGACTTCTGAAATATCCATCTTGCACCTATTGACTTGAAGTTGACTTCAACTTCTATGATCGCTCAAAACGATGTGCTTATCAACGGAAAGGATTGCCAATGTTATCGATCAATGAGTGGGTGCATGTGATTCTGATCGGGGTCGGAGCCACCATCTTTATGGATATCTGGGGCCTGATTCAAAAGGCGATGGGCGTTGCCACGCTGAACTACGCCATGGTGGGCCGCTGGGCCGGATATTTGCTGCGTGGTCAGATCGCGCACAGCAATATCGGCAAGGCTGAACCGATTGCGGGGGAGTCTGCCCTGGGCTGGTTCATTCACTATGCCGTGGGCATTGTTTTCGCCTTTTTGCTGGTTGCGGTCTATGGCACCGCGTGGCTGCAAGATCCCCGCTGGCTGCCCGCCGTCATTGTGGGCACGGTGACGGTCGTGATGCCCTTTTTTGTCATGCAGCCCGCCATGGGAGCCGGAGTGGCTGCATCGCGTACCCCTACGCCTTGGATCAATCGTTTGCGCAGCTTGCTGACACACGCGATTTTTGGTTTGGGTATGTACCTTGCGGCCTTGCTGATCAAGCAAGTGGCCTAAGGCGCTGTAATTTGTTGGGACACCTGTCATGAGTAGCCTGAAAACCACTGGAACCATTCCGTCTGCCGTCTATCTGCTTGCCCTGAGCCTGTTTGCCATGGGCAGTGCCGAGTTTCTGATGGGCGGCATCCTGCCCATGATTGCGGAGGATCTGCGCATTTCCTTGCCTACCGCAGGCACCCTGATTTCAGCCTTTGCGGTGGGGGCGCTGATTGGTGGCCCGCCTTTTGCGATCCTGGCCTTGCGCTGGCCTAGCCGCAGTGCCTTGTTCATCAGTCAGCTGGCTTTTATTGCGGCTACGGTGGTCAGTTTGCTGGCACAGGGCTACTGGGCCATTTTGCTGGCGCGCTTTGGCATGGGTTTGGCCTATGCCTGTTTCTGGTCCGTGGCAGCGGCCACGGCTGTGCAGTTGTCGCCACCGGATCGCCGCGCCAAGGCCTTGTCCATTGTGGTCAGTGGTTTGACGGTGGCCATGGTGCTGGGCGGCCCGGCGGGGACATACATCAGTGAGGCGACAGGCTGGCGAGGCGGTTTCTGGGCGGTGATTGCCGTCACCGTGATTTCCGCAGTCGCCGTCCTGCTGGCCTTGCCCAAGCACACTGCCAGCGATGCAAAAGAGCCGGATCTGGTCACTGAATTGCGTGCCATGAAGCGTTCCGCCCTGTGGGTGGCCTATGCCACCACCATGTTCACCACGGCTGCGTACATGGGCACCTTTGGCTATATCGCCGCCTTGCTGATGGAAGTCAGTGGCTTGAATGCGGAATGGTTGCCAGCGGTCCTGATCCTGTTCGGTGTCGGTGCCTTTATCGGTTTGACGATAGGTGGCCGTACCGCTGATGGTCAGCCGCGTGGAACTTTGGTCGCGGGGATTATTGGCCTGATTATCAGCTCGGCCATCATCGCCTTGTTTGCCGCTTCGGTGTGGGCAACGGTTGCCATGGTGTTCATGCTGGGCCTGGCAGGTTTTCTATTGAACCCGGCAGTGTGGGGGCGTGTGTATGTGTTGGCACCGGATGCACCCATGTTGGCAGGGGCCACCAACGCCTCCGCTTTTCAGGCTGGTTTGACCTTGGCACCTTTGCTGGCCGGTATCCCGATCAGCCTGGGCTATGGCTTGGCCTCGGTTGCCTGGGTAGGCGTCATCATCGCGGTGGTTTCCTTGTTGTTGGCGGGACTGGATGCACGGCTAAGCCGGACGTCGGCTCACGCCTGAGCACCGCTGTGTCTGCTAGCAGACGGATGGGCAGATTCTGGAGGCTTGAAACCCCTCTGCAGGGTCATAACACACTGTGTTTTACTGCCCAGGGTCCTTATTAGAGTCAGGAGTAAAGCAATGAACAATATCGGTATGTACATGGGGCCTTGGCTGGTACGTCGCGCGACGGAGCAGGACGTCGCGGCTGTCCTTGCCCTGTTTGATGAAGCCATTGCCTGGTTTACGGAGATTGGCAATCAAGGGCAGTGGGGCACAGAGCCCTGGTCAACTCAAGAGCGCCAGATTGCCCGAATTCGCGAGGCCTGTGCCTTGCCTGGAGCCTGGGTGGCTGAAGACCAGGCAGGTCGTGTTCAGGGTGCCTTGATTCTGGGTGAGTCCATGCCCTATGTGCCCGCCGCGACCGAGCCGGAGGTGTATGTGCGCGTCTTGATTTGCTCGCGAGACCCGCAGGCAAAGGGGTTGGGACGCAGCTTACTGGGCTTTGCAGATGATCAGGCCCGACGTGCTGGTGTCGCGCAATTGCGTGTGGACTGTTACGGCGGTGGTACCGGGGCTTTAGTGCGTTTTTACGAGTCCTGTGGCTATGAACGCCTTGCTACTTTCCAGGTAGAAGACTGGCCCGGCCAATTGCTGGGACGTTGTTTGCCTGCCTGATTATTGCCTTGGATCGCCACGATATCGTGGCGATCTGGCGCGGGCTTTTTGCCCTTACTTTATGGAGTCTTCATTCATGCTCAAGAAACTTAATAACGACAATTTTGATGCCGAGCTGGGCCAGGCATCCCATGTATATGCCGTGCGTTTCTGGGCGCAATGGTGTGGCCCATGCCGGGTGATGGCACCCATTTTCAATGCTCTGGCGGACGATATGCAGGGCCGCGCCCAGTTTGGCGAGGTGGACCTGGACAAGTCGCCTGATCTGGCCGTGCGCTATGGTGTCCAGAGCATTCCGACCGTGTTGCTGTTCAAGGACGGCATGGTCATTGACCGCCTGGTGGGTGCGGTTCCCAAACAGAATTTGCTGAACTTCGTCAGTCAGCATAGCGCTTGAGCCACCAAGGGTCTGTCGCTTTGCTGGCAATGGGGTGTCGGTAGAGTGGCAGGCCCGGCTCACCGGGTGCAAGACAGCTTTGGGCGGTCGTTTTGCCTGTATAAACAGGTGGAGCAGACCGCCGTTTTTCATAATCGCGATTTTTTGAGGTGTCAGATGACTGCCATTTCTACAGCGGCTTTTCTTGATTCTTACTTTGCCCGTATCGGCTATCAGGGGCCGGTGGAACCGAGCCTGGAAGTGTTGCAACAGCTGCATGTGCTGCACCCGCAAGCGATCCCGTTTGAGAACATTGCGCCCTACCGGGGAGACAGTGTGCCTCTGGATCTGGAGGCCATTGTGGACAAGTTGATTCAGCGTCAACGAGGTGGTTATTGCTTTGAGCACAACACGCTGTTTCTGGCGGTTTTGCAGCAGATGGGCTTTAACGTTACGCCCTTGATTGCCCGCGTGCGCTGGCAAGTCCCCGCCGAGGTGGAAACTGGCCTGACGCATATGTTGCTGCGAGTCGAGATTGAAGGCCGTAGCTGGTTTGCGGATGTGGCTTTTGGCTCCACCACGCAAACGGCACCTTTGGAATTTGTGCTGGATACGCCGCAAACAACGCCACACGGCATGTATCGGATTACGCAGGCCGGAGAGGTGCTGAGCTTGCAGTTCCAAACTCGTAGCGGCTGGCAGACGGTGTATCAGTACGGCTTGGCTCCGGCCTCGCAGATCGATTTTGAAATCGGTAATTGGTACACCTCGACCTATCCGCAGTCGGTGTTCTTGAATAGCCTGCTGATCAGCCGCACCCAGCCCGGTATCCGCGAGCTGATGGTCAATGACACGTATACGCAGCGGGATAATGCGGGCCTGTCGCAACGGCATCAATACACGGATGCGACCGCCTGGGCCGAATGCTTGCAGACACGCTTGGGCCTGACATTAAGCCGCGAAGAAGCTCAGGAGCTGTTCTTGTGTGTGAGCCAGTCCCAGGATGCCGCTTCCGAGCTGACCGGGGGCTGATAGCCGGGCCGCAGTCGCAGGGTGTGCCGGGCTAGGCCTGGAAAACCGCCTCGCTCATGCAGTCAATAAAGGCGCGCAGCTTGGGCGAGAGGTTGCGGCTGGCTGGCCAGACAATCCACAGTGGCACGGTGTTATGGGTGTATTCATCCAGAATGGTTTGCAGCTGCCCGCTGCTTAAATGTTCCCCCACCGTGAAATCCG
The DNA here is from genome assembly GCF_009497775.1 of Alcaligenes faecalis. Taxonomy (NCBI): domain Bacteria; kingdom Pseudomonadati; phylum Pseudomonadota; class Betaproteobacteria; order Burkholderiales; family Alcaligenaceae; genus Alcaligenes; species Alcaligenes faecalis. Next base: position 3,960,982 of record NZ_CP031012.1, on the reverse strand, counting down.
GCAGACAAGCGATGCCTTGCCCTTGCAGGGTCAGATGCACCCGCATTTCCACGCTATTGCAGACCAGTGTGCGGGGTAGCTCGGGCATGTCCTGTGTCTCGGAAATTGGCCATTGTTCCAGCCGCCCGGTATTGGGAAAGCGGTAGTGCAGGCAGGCATGGTGTTGCAGGTCCTTGGCCTGTAGAGGGCGACCACGTTCCTGCAGATACTCGGGGGAGGCGGCCAGGACACGGCGGAAGGTGCACAGACGGCGGCGCATCAGGCCGGAGTCACTCAAGGCGCTGGCACGGATGGCCGCATCAAAACCCTCGCCAATCACATCGACCAGACGGTCGGAAAAATCCATATCCAGTTCCACGGCCGGGTGACGCTGCATGAAGTGGCTGATGGCCTGCTGAAACAGGCCGCTGTAGCGCGGCAAGCTGATTCGCAGGGTGCCGCGCGGCATTTCACTGGCTTGGGACATTTCCAGTTCTGCTGCCTCGATTTCACTCAAGATGCGTCTGCAGCGCTCCAGAAAAATCTTGCCGTCGGCAGTCAGGGCCAGAGTGCGGGTGCTGCGGTGAAACAGGCGCACTTTCAGCCGCTCTTCCAGACGGGCGATGGACTTGCCTACTGTGGAGGGCGACAGGCCGGATTCGCGGGCCACGGCCGAGAAGCTCAGGCGTTCCGCCACGCGCACGAACAGGCCGATATTGCTCAGGTTTTCCATCATGGTGCCGACTTTATTTAAGAATTTATTTCCTAAGTATTAATAACTGTAGTGTATTTTTCTTTGATGCGGTGACGCTTAAGCTCCTGAAATCGACCCCGATCATGCGGGTATTTCATACCGTGTCCATTTCTGTTGGGCACGCACGCTTTAGCAGTCAACGAGAACCATGCTTTCCTCTTCTTCCTCGCCGGCCATGCGTCGGCTGCAATTATTGTCAGCCTGTTTAACGGCTTTATTGATCCCCTTGTGCTTCACCGGCCCGGCAGTGGTGCTGTCGGCCATCAGTGCGGAATTGGGTGGCAGCGCCGCGCAACTGAGCTGGATCATGAACGCGTACATTCTGAGTTACGGCGGTGCCATGATGGTGTCGGGCAGCCTGACGGACATTTACGGTCAGCGCCGCATCTGGCTGATTGGCATGTTGTGGTTTTGCGCCTTCACCATCGCCATTCCTTTCATGCCCTCCGTGTTCTGGATTGATATCTTGCGCATGATGCAGGGCCTGGGCGGTGCCGCCGCTTTTGCCGCTGCCATGTCCTCTCTGGCTCCCTTGTTTGAAGGGCGTGCACGGGCGCGGGCGTTCAGCTTGTTAGGTACGTCTTTCGGCCTGGGCCTGTCTTTTGGCCCCTGGTTTTTCGGCTGGATTGTGGAGGCGCTGCAATGGCAAGGCGTGTTCTACGCGACCGGGGCTATTGGCGTGGTCGGCTTGCTGCTGGTTCTGATCAGCACCAAGCCCAGTCAGGGCGGCTCGCAGGGTGCATTGGACTGGCCGGGTGCCATCAGCTTTACGCTGGCTTTGGGCCTGTTTACCTATGGCATGTTGCTGATCCCGGAGCGGGGCTGGTCCGATAGCTGGGTGCTGTCCACCCTGCTGGCCTCTGTTGTCGCCTTTGTGGGCTTTGTCTGTATAGAGCGCCGCGTTGCGCAGCCCATGATTGATTTGAGTTTCTTTCGTGACCCCGGCTTTGTGGGTGTGCAGGCTTTGGCCGCAGCCCCCGCATTCCTGTTCATCGTGCTGATTGTGTTGTTGCCCGGTCGCTTTATGGGGATTGATGGTTACGGCGCATTGCAGGCCGGGCAGATGATGGTTTGGTTGGCCGCGCCCTTGTTGATCGTGCCTTTTGTGGCGGCCTTGCTAACTCGCTGGCTATCGGCAGGCACCTTGTCCAGCCTGGGTTTGCTTCTGGTAGCCGTGGGTTTGTGGACTCTGGCGGAAGGCTTTGATGCAGGTGGCGGTCCAGCCCTGCATCTGCCTTTATTGCTGATCGGCGTGGGTATCGGTTTGCCCTGGGGTTTGATGGACGGGATGGCGGTCAGTGTGGTCAGCCCGGATCGGGTCGGAATGGCCACGGGTATCTTCAATACGGTGCGGATCTCTGCGGATGGTGTGGCCATTGCCGTGGTCAGCGTGCTGCTGGCTACCTTGATTCAGCATCACCTGAGTGTGGACAGCACTGCGTTTACACAAGCGGCGGTTCTGGAAGCAGCCAGTCGAGCGGCTTTGGGTGAATTGCAGTTGGCCGCGCAACAGCTGCCTGGTTTGGAAGCGCAATTGGCTGCCAGTTATGCCGCTTCATTTTTGACGGTGCTGCATGCGCTGGCAGGCCTGGCGGCCTTGATTGCCGGTCTGCTCTTTGTCTTGTTGCGACAGCCCAAGCACGCTTTGCAGACGGTCTAGAAGACACCGCGTGCGCTGCACGCGATGCCCAAGGTGAACGGCCCCCAAACGCCTGGGACAGGTATCCAGGTTTTGGGGGCCGTTCTACACCCAGAGCGGCGGCGTGGGTGTGGGTTACGACAGGTGTTCAGGCCTGTCGTTTGGGCAAGGCCAGCCATTCCTGAGCGGTAATGCGGCTGATGTGTTCAGTCCGGTAGTCCTGTAGGAACTGGTTGTACTTGTTTTCTTCGGTGTGATGATGGCGAAAGCCACACTTGGTTTGCGCAATCTGCGATTGGGCATTGTTGGCAAAGTAGCCGCACCACAGGGCCTTCAGCTTCAGCGTTTCAAAAGCGTGTCGCATCACTTCGCGCACGGCCTCGGGGATCAAGCCCTGACCCCAGTAAGGGACGCCAATCCAATAGGCAATTTCGCCTTCTTCTTCACTGATCTCGAAGTTGCTGTTCTTGCCGATCAGGATGCCAATGCAACCGACAGCCCGGCCATTGTCCTTGTGCTCGACGGCATACACTTCGGGCATATTGAAAACTGTGCGGATAATTTCGGCACTTTCCTCAACGCTGGTATGAACCGGCCAACCTGCAATCGGGCCGACTCGCTCGTCTTTGGCGTATTCGTACAAATCCTCGGCGTCGCTGTCCTGCCAGGGGCGTAAAATAAGTCTTTCTGTTTGGAGTTTCATTTTCTTTACTCACAATTAAGCAGAAAACAGAATAGAACCTGGCGGCTTGGGGGAACAGAGCAGTACCTTGGCAGTTTCGGTACTTTTAGCAAGTCCTGCGGATTGTCGGGTCGTAAAGGAAAGACGAACACCATGCATCAGATCCCACAATTATTCAGCGCCCAAGACAGCTGGCTGACAGGCGAGACAACGCTGGCGGAAGGTGTGGGAATGCCTTTGTCTTTTGGTCATGCCTATATGACCTTGATGATCTGCCTGTCAGGCCGCGCCCTGGTCAGCCTGAACTTCAAGGATCAGGTCGTACGGCCCCATGATGTGCTGGTGCTGGCGGAAGACACGATTGCGCTGCTGAAACGGCGTTCGCGCGGTTTCAAGGTGTTTTTCCTGTTGATGCCCAAGAATCTGGCCTCGGAAGTGGCGTATCAGCTGCCTAATCCCTTGTTTGTGTTCCTGCACGACAATCCGCTGTGTGTGCCGCCGCAGAAGGACCGAGCTTTGCTGGCGGCCTGGCTGGTGCAACTGCGCGAGATTGTGCGGACCCGCACGCTGTATCAGCACATCATGTTGCGCAATCAGCTGCAGAATTTCTTTCTGCGCATTGCCGAGCAGATTCCGCCTGAATACCAGGGCAGCCAGCAGTTCAGCCGCAAGGAAATGATCAGCTGGCGGTTTTGGGAACTGGTTGGCCAGCAATGTCGGGAGCATAGGGAGGTGAAGTGTTATGCGGATGCGCTCAACATCACCCCGTTTTATCTGTCTCAGCTGACCAAAGAGTTTTTCAACGACAGCCCCAAGGCCTTGATCGACAGGCAAGTGGTTCTGGAGATCAAGGCGCTGCTTTCCTACAGCCAGCTGGCGATCGGGCAGATTGCCGATCAGCTGAATTTTGAGGATCCGTCCTATCTGTGCCGTTATTTCAAGCGCCACACAGGGCTGTCTTTGACCCGCTATCGCAAGAGCGAAGAAGTCGAGAGCGGGCGGGCTTAAGGTTTCAGGACAAGGTCTGTGCGGCCAGCGCTGCAATGCCCAGTGCAGTAGCCGGATCGCTTTCGTCTTCAAAATGCCAGGTGGCCGACAGGCCGCACCAAGCCAGAATCCATTGCAAGAGCCGTTGCCGGTCCAGTTGGGCATAGTGGGATACGGTGTTCACCCGTGCCAGAAATCGATCAGCATCAAGGGCGGTTTCAGTATCCGGATTGCAGAACAGATTGGCGTAGTCAAAAGCGCGTTCCCCGATCAAGCCTTTGGGGTCGATAGCCAGCCAGCCGCGTGGTCCAAAATCCAGAATATTGTGATGATGAATATCGCCGTGCAGACACACGATGTCGCGTGTTTGGGCAAGCAGTTTCCGTGCAGTGTGGCGAGCGCTGGAAAGGAGAGGGTGCAGGCTGGTATCAACGTGCTCAAGCGGCTGAAACCAGTCGTGTAGCGGGGTCAGTGTGCCGGGAGCTGCACGGGGGTTTTGAGGGTTCTCGGCCCTTGATGATGCCTGGTGCAATTGGGCGACGACATCGCAAATAATTCGGCTGGCTTGTTCATCCTGATCGGCATGGCTTAGCGCCACCAGACTTTGGGTTCCTGTGGCGCGCTCCATCAGCAGGGCATTGCTCGCGCGGGCCAGTACCTTGGCGGCCCCTTGGCCTTGCCACCACTCCAGCAGATCGTAGCCCTGGATTTCTTCGGGAGAGGTCGAGACTTTCAGCATGGCGGCCTGGCCGTGCCATTGCACCGGCAGCAAGTGCGCATTGCCGCTGGTAAAGGTGGGGCCATCCGCGTTCAGATTCCAGAGCTGCAGATAGTGAGTCAGGGAATTGGGCATGGGGGATCAGTTGCCAGGGAGCGGTTTACATCCGTCCCGTGAATTTGTAGCGATCGCCGGGATGCCAGAGTCTGGCATGAGTAGTGAACTGCTCGCTGGAAAAAGTGCGGCGGTCCATCACCAAACAGGGCTGTTGCTCTTGCATGTGCAGGGCCTGTGCGATTCCGGTGGGCGGCACCAGCACTTCAATGCTGTAAAAGCCGGTCGGCAGGGGAGCAACCCGCACCAGATACTCATTAGGCGTGATCTGGCTCCAGTCCTGCTCCATGTAATCCGGTGCCATTTGCGCATCCACCAGACGATCCTCGTACTGGATGGGTAGGCCGTTTTCAGCATGAACAATAATGGAATGAAACAGCGCCGCGCCCGGTGCAATGCCATACAGCCGCGCTTGAGCCGGGCTGGCCTGCAGCCGCTCCATGCTCAGCACCTGACAGCTGTGTTGGTGGCCGCGCTCCCGTATGTCCTGCGCGATGCTGCGTATCTCGATCAGGGTGGACTGGAATTTGGGCTGTGCGACATAGGTGCCCGAGCCTTTGATGCGGACCAGCAGCTCATCGTTCGTCAGTTCCCGCAGTGCGCGGTTGACCGTCATGCGCGACACGCCAAACTGCTCGCATAAAGCCAGTTCGGTGGGGATCAGATCACCTTCACGCCATTGGCCGGACTGGATTTTTTCCAGCACAAAATTCTTGATTTGCAGATAGGCAGGCATGCTTGGTTCAGTTGACGAATGACTCGTCTGGGGGACATCCATTTTTATGCTTTCCTGTAGGACGTGTTCTCACGCAAAAGAGTCTCGCGCAGGCCAGATCTGAGGTCGTGCACCAGGCCGCGGGTGATGCCTTGCCATGCTTACATTCACTGGCTTATGCAAGGCTCTCTTTTATATGTATAGACAACTTGGGAAAATGACTATACATTGGCATGAGCTTACAAGAAAACCGTTGTTTTGTCGGCGCTTGGACCTGCCTTCCGTGTATGGAAACAGCCTGCCAGATAGAACCAACGCGTATCCAGAGACACCTCAGATGGAGGACATCACCATGCCTGATCATCACACTTCGGCGGCCAGCCAAGATCCCCGTTTCGATCCTGCGCGGGAGATTCATGCCCCGACGGGCACAAAGCTCAGTTGCAAGAACTGGGTGGCGGAAGCGGCGTACCGCATGATTCAGAACAATCTGGACCCGGCCGTGGCCGAGAATCCCCAGCATCTGGTGGTGTATGGCGGCATTGGGCGTGCGGCGCGGAACTGGGAGTGCTATGACCAGATTCTGGCCAGCCTGCGCCAGCTGGAGGACGACCAGACTTTGCTGATTCAGTCCGGCAAGCCGGTGGGTGTATTCCGTACTCATAGTGATGCACCACGCGTGCTGCTGGCCAACTCGAATCTGGTGCCCAAATGGGCCACCTGGGAGAAGTTCCACGAGCTGGATCAGGCCGGTCTGTTCATGTATGGGCAGATGACGGCGGGAAGCTGGATCTACATTGGCAGCCAGGGCATTGTGCAAGGCACGTACGAGACTTTTGCCGAAGCAGGTCGTCAGCATTTTGGTGGTTCGCTGGCTGGGCGCTGGATTCTGACTGCTGGCCTGGGTGGCATGGGTGGCGCACAGCCTTTGGCTGCCAGCTTTGCCGGGGCGGTATCGCTGACAATTGAATGCAAGCAAAGCAGTATCGACTTCCGTTTGCAGACCCGTTATCTGGATAAGCAGGCGCGCGATCTGGACCATGCGCTGGAACTGATTGCCCAGCACACGGCCGCCAAGGAGGCTGTGTCGATTGGCTTGCTGGGTAACGCTGCCGACGTACTGCCTGAACTGGTGCGACGTGCCCAAGCTGGTGGTTTGAAACCTGATCTGGTGACGGACCAGACGTCCGCCCACGATCTGCTCAATGGCTATTTGCCTTCGGGTTGGACGGTGGAGCAGTGGCAGGCGGCGCAGAAAGACCCGGCGCAACACGCCCGTATTCAGCAAGCCGCTGCCAAGTCCTGCGCCGTTCATGTACAGGCCATGCTGGATTTCCAGAAAATGGGTATTCCGGTTGTGGACTACGGCAATAACATTCGCCAAGTCGCGTTTGATGAAGGCGTGGCCAATGCCTTCGATTTCCCCGGTTTTGTACCTGCCTATATTCGCCCCTTGTTTTGCGAGGGCAAAGGCCCGTTCCGTTGGGTGGCCTTGTCAGGCGACCCGGAAGACATCTACAAAACCGATCAAAAGATCAAAGAGCTGTTCCCCGACAATCAGCACGTGCATCGTTGGCTGGACATGGCGCAGGAACGTATTGCTTTCCAGGGCCTGCCTTCACGAATTTGCTGGCTGGGTCTGGGCGAGCGTCATCGTGCCGGTTTGGCTTTTAACGAAATGGTGCGCAAGGGCGAGCTGAAAGCGCCGATTGTGATTGGTCGCGACCATCTGGATACCGGCTCGGTAGCCAGCCCCAACCGCGAAACCGAAAGCATGCGTGATGGCACGGATGCCGTGTCGGACTGGCCTTTGTTGAATGCTTTGCTGAATACCGCAGGCGGGGCCAGCTGGGTCTCGCTGCATCATGGGGGCGGGGTGGGCATGGGCTACAGCCAGCACGCTGGCATGGTGATTGTGGCCGACGGTAGCGAGCAGGCGGCGGCCCGTCTGGAGCGGGTCTTGATTAACGATTGCGCCAGTGGTGTGATGCGTCATGCGGATGCAGGCTACGAGCTGGCGATTCAAACGGCCAAGAATTTCGGGCTGACACTGCCCATGATCAAGTAAGAAAAACAGGACAGATAAATGAGCAAGAGTATCGAGCTTTCTCCCGGCGCACTGACTTTGGCACAGCTGCGCCAAATCTGGCAGGAACCGACTGTTCTGACTCTGCCGCCACAGGCGATCGGGGCCATGGATGCGTCCTCGGCCATTGTGGCCAAGATCATCCGTGAAGGTAATCCGGCTTATGGCATCAATACCGGCTTTGGCAAGCTGGCCCAGCAACGCATTCCCGACCACGATCTGGAACAGCTGCAAAAGAACCTGATCCTGTCGCACTCCGTGGGGGTGGGCGAGCCGGTGTCCGATGCGGTGGCACGGCTGATCATGGCTATGAAGATTGCCAGTCTGGCGCGTGGCTTTTCAGGCATACGCTCGCATGTGGTCACGACCTTGCTGGACATTCTGAATGCAGGCGTGGTGCCTTTCATTCCGTCCAAAGGTTCCGTAGGCGCATCGGGTGATTTGGCACCCTTGTCGCACATGACGCTGACGCTGATCGGTGAAGGGCAAGCCAAGTGGCAAGGCGAATGGATGCCTGCCCAGCAGGCTTTGGCCAGGGCGGGTATCACCCCGATTGTGCTGGCCGCCAAGGAAGGGCTGGCGCTGATCAATGGCACGCAAGTGTCTACGGCCCTGGCTTTGAATGGCTTGTTCCGCACCCAGACCTTGTTCCGCAATGCGATTCTGGCCGGTGCCTTGAGTGTGGACGCCGCCAAAGGCAGTGATGCGCCTTTTGATGCGCGCATCCATGAGGTGCGTGGACAGCCAGGGCAGATTTATGCAGCCCGCCTGTATCGGGAACTGCTGGCTGGCAGCCAGATTCGTCAGTCGCACCGCGACAATGACAACAAGGTGCAGGATCCCTACAGCTTGCGTTGCCAGCCCCAGGTGATGGGCGCGATTCAGGATCTGATCACGCAGAACGAACGCAGCTTGCTGACGGAAGCCAATGCCGTCACGGATAACCCGCTGGTGTTCCCAGGCAAGAACAGCGAGCCGGATCAGGTAATTTCCGGCGGCAACTTCCACGCCGAGCCAGTGGCGTTTGCTGCTGATGGCTTGGCTCTGGCGATTGCTGAAATTGGTGCCCTGGCAGAACGCCGTGTGGCTTTGCTGATCGACGCCAGTATTTCCGGCTTGCCACCGTTTCTGGTTCCATCCGCAGGCTTGAACTCGGGCTTCATGATTGCCCATGTGACCGCGGCGGCTTTGGCTTCAGAAAACAAGTCGCTGGCACATCCTGCCAGTGTGGATAGCCTGCCTACTTCCGCGAACCAGGAAGATCACGTCAGCATGGCAACCTTTGCGGCGCGCAGGCTGGAAGACATGGCACAGAACACGGCTGCGATTATCGCGATTGAATTGCTGTGCGCAGCACAGGGCATTGATTTCCATGCCCCTTTACTGACGTCCGAGCGCTTGAAGAAGGTGCAGGATGCAATTCGTCAGGCCGTGCCTTTCTACGATCAGGACCGTTATCTGGCTCCCGATATCGAGGCTCTGAAAGCCCTGGTGCTGGACGAGAGCCTGGCAGCGACGGCGGCTGATCTGTTCTAGTTTTCATGAAGTACTGCTGATTGTTTTTGTCTCCACGAATTTGTCCCTGGCCTGGATCACCAAGCCGGGGATTTTTTTGTTTCATGACGGCCTGTATTGCTAGCTAAGGCGTGCCAATCAAGATGGATATAAAGCTCACAAGTCACATGGCTGTGGCGATGTGTATGCGCTATGTTCATAAGGAGGATAAGCCCGCGTGGGATGGGGCGAGCGGGTTGCGAATTGGCTGCTCCACGACGAGAGATTGATAAGTATGCCCGATACGGGTATAGTTTGGAGGTCGATATGACGCGCGTTCTCAAGCGCAAAGACTTTGCGCGATGGCAGGCGGCTGAGAAGCTGCCCGATATTGCCTTGTGCAAGGCGGTTCAGGAGATGGAAAGCGGTCTGATCGATGTGGACTTGGGGGGCGCCTTATACAAGAAGCGGGTAGCTCGTCCTGGTGGTGGCAAAAGCGGCGGCTATCGCAGTTTGCTTTCGGCCCGAATAGGTAGCCGTTATGTGTTCCTGCATGGGTTCTCCAAGAGTGACAAGGGGAACATCACGCAGGATGAGAAGAAAACGCTGCAATTTGTCGGTAAGGTGTTTTTGGGCTTGTCCCCGGAAGCCTTGTTCAATGCATTGCAGGCTGACGTGTTATTGGAGGTGCATTGTGAGCAAGATCATCGAATCGCTACGCGGCGACCTGGCGGCTCTCCAGGAGGTAGGAGCGATCGGCAAGGTGACGATGCGCGAGTTTGACGCAATTTGTCCGCCGCCAGTTCGGGAGTTTGATGCGGTTGATATCAAGCGGCTGCGGGAAGGCTTGAAGTTCAGCCAGCCGGTATTTGCGCTTTATTTGCATACCACGGCATCGACCATACGCAAGTGGGAGCAAGGTGAAACCCATCCTACTGGCCCGGCGCTCAAGTTGCTGAACATCATTGCCGACAAGGGCTTACAGGCCATTATCTGATTTTTTGTATCTAAGCCTTGTTCAGTAGACTACCCAGCGTTTCTTGATAGGCGGCAAAGGCCGCTTCTTCCTGCGGGTGATGTCCGTCCCTAATGCAGGCTTTTCCGCTGACGAATACATCACGAATCGGGTTGGCGTGGGCGCGTTCGGAAAAGACCAGGGCCGACAGCCAATGCTGCTTATCCAGCCCCGCCAGACTGGGGTGTTCCAGATCAATCACCATTAAATCTGCCTGATGGCCGGGGCTGAGCTGCCCACTGGCTCGCCCGGATGCCTGTGCACCACCGCCCGCACAGGTTTCAAACAGGTAGTCCGCCACAAAGGGCTGTTGGGGCGAAGCCAGCACATTGCGTTGCTGGTTGATCAATCGTTGACCATATTCCAGCAAGCGCAGCTCGGCGCGCCAGTCCACGCAGATATGGCTGTCCGAGCCTATGCCCATACGTCCTTGCTCGGCCAGAAAGGTGGCGGCGGGGAACAGGCCATCGCCCAGATTCGCCTCGGTGGTCAGGCACAAGCCTGCTACTGCACCGCTGCGGGCAATTTGGTGGCGCTCCTGTTCGTCGATATGAGTGGCGTGGACCAGGCACCAGCGTTCGTCCACATTGAAGTTGTCGTATAGATAGGCCACCGGGCTGCAGCCTTTGATGTCCTGGCAGGCCAGCACTTCGGCCATCTGCTCGGCAATGTGGATGTGAATCGGGTGGCACGAGGGCAGACTGTGCAGGCCGTCGATCAGGGTATTGATAGAACCGACATTGGCGGCGCGCAGAGAGTGGGGCGCAACACCGTAACGCCGGTCTGCATTCAAGGGATGGCTGTCGTGCAAGGACTCCAGCAGGTACAGCAACTGTGTAGGGCTGTTCAAAAAGCGCTGTTGATCCTGGCGTGGCGCTTTGCTGCCGAAATCGCTGTACTGGTACAGCACGGGCAGCATGGTAATAGCCAGCCCGCTGGCGCTGGCCGCTTCCATGACGCCTTGGGCCAGCAGGCCTATGGGGGCGTAATTCTGGCCGTCGCGTTGGTGGTGCAGATAATGGAACTCGCACACGCTGGTGTAGCCCGCTTTCAGCATCTGTATATAGAGCCATTGGGCAATGGCCTGCATGTGCTCGGGCTCCAGACGGGCGGCGAAGCGGTACATCAGGTCGCGCCAGCTCCAGAAGCTGTCCTGGCCTTGGCCTCGAAACTCGGTCAGCCCGGCCATGGCACTTTGAAAAGCGTGTGAGTGCAGATTGGGCATGCCCGGCAGTACGGCACCCTGAGCTGTGTGGACGGAGCCTGCCGCGTCTATATCCTGCTGGCTGGCTTCGGGTAGAACGTCTGTTAGTGTGCCGTGCTGGTCCCAGCGCAGCAGCACATTGGCTTGCCACTGGCCGTCCAGATAGGCCCACGGGGCCCAGAGTGCTTCATATTGCCGGGGGATGCTCATGGTGATTCCTTACGCAGGTCACGGCTGATGCTGCCTTGGTACACGACCAGGGCGCAGCGCGGCAGGCCTAGCCAGTAGACCAGCTCGGGCAGGGAGTCTATGTCCCAGGCGACAAAGTCGGCGCGGGACCCGATGCTGAGTTCACCGCTAATGTCCGGGGCGCCCAGTGCCTGGGCGGCATGGCGGGTGACGCCTGCCAGGGCTTCGGGAACGGTCAGCCTGAAGAGTGTGCTGCCCATGTTCAGCATGAGTAACAGGGAAGCACAGGGGGAGGTGCCGGGGTTGCTGTCGGTGGACAGGGCCATAGGCACGCCGTGTTTGCGCAGCAATTCAATCGGGGGCAACTGGGTTTCGCGCAGGAAGTAGTAGGCGCCGGGCAGCAGCACAGCCACGGTTCCAGCTTTTTTCATGGCGATGACACCAGCTTCATCCAGATATTCCAGATGATCGGTGGACAGGGCCTGGTAGCGTGTCGCCATTTCCGTGCCGCCCAGATTGGATAACTGCTCGGCGTGCATTTTGACGGGCAGGCCCAGCGCTTGGGCTGCTTTCAGGACACGCTCGGACTGCTTCAGATCGAAGGCGATCCGCTCGCAAAAGACGTCAACCGCGTCGATCAGCCCTTCTTGTGCCAGGGCGGGCAGCATTTCATCGCAGACCAGATCCAGATAGGCATCGGTTTGCCCGGCAAATTCGGGAGGCAGGGCATGGGCACCTAAAAAGGTGCTGCGCACTGTGACCGGGCGCAGCTCGCCCAGACGGCGGGCGACGCGCAGCATTTTGCGCTCACTATCCAGATTCAGGCCGTAGCCGGATTTGATTTCAATCGCGGTGACGCCTTCGTCCAGCAAGGCATCCAGACGGCGCAGGGCTTGGGCCAGTAGTTCGTCTTCGCTCAGGGAGCGGGTCGCTTTGACGGAGGACACAATGCCGCCACCCTGGCGGGCGATTTCTTCATAGGAGGCCCCAGCCAGCCGCAGGGCAAATTCCTGGGCGCGGTTGTCGCCGTAAACAAGATGGGTGTGACAGTCGATCAGGCCGGGGGTCACCCAGCGATTTCCCAGCTTGTGTTCGTAAGTGGGGTGTTGCCACTGCGCGGGCAGGTCATGACGTGGGCCCATCCAGGCGATACGGCCCGCTTGTTCGACCAGACAGGCATCTTCGATGACGTGTTCGGGGTCGGCGTTGGGGGCCAGGCGTAAATCAGTCCAAAGTGTGTAGCTCATCATTTCATTCCGTGGGAGCGATATAGGCGTAGACCAGCGGGGCATCAGCGTGGTCGGCTTGCAGTAGCAGCGACAAGGGGGCGGGTGTGCTGCCCATCAGGGCTTGCCCGGCGTCCAGGGTCCAGCTGTGTGTGCCGGTCTGGAGCTGATAGCCGCCTTGCGGCGCATACAGAAAGTGGGTGCCAGCGTCCAGGCTTATGGAGTCGTTCCGTCCCTGCCATGCTTGCAAGCTGCCCTGGGCCCTGCCCCGGCGCAGCATCAGGTTCAAATCCTGTGTCGGGCCTAGTGGTAACAAACAGGCCATCTTGTCCTCGCCCGCGAAAGCGTAGGGCTGGAACGGATGCAGCACATGGATGTGCTCGTTGTGAATCAATTGCATGTTGTCGCCCTCGATCAACATGATGTGTCGGTCTATGCCGGGAAAGCGGGAGAAATCGCCGGAGGTCTGGACCTGGGCCAGGCTGATGCGCCAGTCAAAGTGCTCGTAGTCGGCATGTTGGGGATGGCACAGCACTTCACGTGTGGTGCCGCCACCGTTTTTCCAGGGCTGCACGAGCAGGCTGCTGATGTTCAGCAGGCGAAGCAAAGTGGCAGGGTGGGGCTGGCTCATGGTGGCATGGCTCCGGGTGGATTTTTAATTGTATATACAATAGCTGAGTATAGACAAAGCACGACGATCGTCTTGAAGGACAGGCCGTTTTTTCAGGGTAAATCCCGAGCACAAACCCTTGGGCTACTTGCGCTGCAAGCCGCTTGGTGGCAAGGTATACGCTAATAAACCCGAGTCATAATTCATTCAAAGGTGCAGGATGCCTGGTTTTTTCGGCATCCTGCGTTATTTATTGCAAGCTATAAAGTTTGCATATGAAGTATTTAATCGTTCTTCTTCAGGACTTCCCCGAATCATGGATACCCTCTCGCAGTCTTTTACCTTTTCCCAACGTGCCCAGAAACTGAGTGGCTCCGCAATTCGTGAAATTCTCAAGGTCACTGCGCGTCCCGAGATTATTTCCTTTGCGGGCGGTTTGCCCACTCCAGTCGGCTTTCCTGTCGAGGAAATGCAAAGCGCGTTCAATAAGGTACTGAGCGAGCAGGGTCGTGTGGCACTGCAATACACCACCACGGAAGGTTATCTGCCCCTGCGCAAATGGCTGGCAGAGCAAATGAGCGCCGAAGGCGCCCCTGTGGACGCCGATGAAATTCTGCTGGTGAACGGTTCGCAGCAAGCGCTGGACATGCTGGGCAAGCTGTTCATTGACGAAGGCAGCAAGGTGCTGGTGGAGTCGCCTACTTACCTGGGCGCTTTGCAGGCTCTGTCCGTGTACGATCCTTCTTTCGTGGCTATTCCTACCGACGGCCAGGGCATGATCCCCGAGTACGTGTCGGCTCCTGAAGCCATGGGTGCCCGTCTGCTGTACGCACTGCCCAACTTCCAGAACCCCACCGGCCTGCGCCTGCCTTTGGAGCGTCGTCAGGATCTGGTGGAGCGATGTGCTGCCGCGCATATCCCTATCGTCGAGGACGATCCTTACGGCGAATTGCGTTACGCCGGCGAGCGTCTGCCTAGCCTGCTGTCCCTGGGCCGCAAGGCAGGTGCGACCGTGATCCGTTTGGGCACCTTCTCCAAGGTGCTGGCTCCCGGCCTGCGCCTGGGTTACATCGTGGCTCCTGCCAAGATCATCGACAAACTGGTGCAGATCAAGCAGGCCACGGACTTGCATACGTCCACACTGACGCAGATGGCGGTTTACGAAGCCGTACATAACGGTTTCCTGGAACAGCACCTGCCCAAAGTGCGCGATATTTACCAGAAACAGTGCGCCATCATGCTGGACGCCATGGACAAGAACTTCCCGGACACAGCCCAATGGACCCGTCCTGAAGGCGGCATGTTCATTTGGGTGACCTTGCCCGAGCACGTGGATGCCACGGCCCTGTTGCAAAAAGCGATTGAAAATCTGGTGGCTTTTGTGCCTGGCGAGCCCTTCTACGCGGGCAAGGACGTCAAGCGCAATACCTTGCGCCTGAGCTTTGCCACCGTGCCTGAGGAAAAAATTCGCGAAGGCATCGCCATCTTGGGTAAACTCATCAAAGAAGCCTGATGGCTGTTTGGCAGGCACTGGACGCAGACTGATGGTCTGCGTCTTTTCATGCGCTGGCTGGGCCAGCGTTGTGGTTTTCAAGGGCCGCCCATCCAGTTTTCTGTGCTCCAGGAGCATGGGCACGTTCCCGGAATCCACCGCATACCCTCTGCCAGAGGGTATGCCTGTTTTCAGTCTACGGCCCAAGGCCTGGATTTAGGTTTTACCTCTATGACATCTCCATCCGCTTCGGAATCCTCCCCGCGCCCTGATCTGTCCGATATGCGCCCCAACAATGATTGGGTGGCCCGCTATCTTCCCGCTTCCTGGGGGCCGTATGCCCGCTTGTGCCGGCTGGACCGCCCCGTTGGTACGTGGTTGACCCTTTTGCCCGCCCTGGCCGCTCTGGTGCAGGCAGCAGACGGTATTCCTACCTTGTGGCGTGTGGTGATCTTTTCCCTGGGTGCCTTGTTGATGCGCGGCATTGGCTGCTGCTTTAACGATATGGCGGACCGTAATTTCGACCACCAGGTTGAACGCACCCGTTTCCGGCCCCTGACCAGCGGCCAGCTCACCATGCGCAAGGCCGTGATTTTCGTGCTGGCGCAGATGGCTGTGTGTGCCTTGCTGCTTTTTGCCATTAATGAGTACAGCCGCTGGCTGGCGCTGGCCCTGTTTCCCATTGTGATGATCTACCCCTTGTGCAAGCGCTTTACCTACTGGCCACAAGTGGTCCTGGGTATCTGCTTTAACTGGGGCATGCTGATGGCCTGGTCCGACACGCAGAATATGGTGCCTTTTGGCGCCATCCTGATGTGGGTGGGCGCGATTTTGTGGCAGGTGGGTTACGACTCCATCTATGCCTATATCGACGTGGCTGACGATACCAAGCTGGGCCTGCACTCTACGGCCCTGCGTTTCCGCGAGGCAGGCAAAACCTGGATCAGCGGTTTTTACATCGCCGCGATGGCCTGCTGGCTGGTAGGCGGTTTTCTGCTGAACGAGCGGATTTTGTACTACGTGGTGATGGCAGTGATTGCCATTCATCTGCTGTGGCAGATGCGGCACTTTGACGTGCGTTACCCCGAGCGGGGCCTGCGTCTGTTCCGCGCCAATATCTGGGTTGGTGTGTTGCTGGTGGTAGCCGCTTTGGCGGGCACGATCAGTCTGGCTTGAAACGCGTTCAAGCAATTTACCTAAAGCTTTAAAGGTTTGAAGAATGGCCTCTCCTCTTGAGTATGTTGCAACGGCGCTCTTTGCCATTGCTATCGTCCACACCTTCTCGGTTCCAGTGTTTGCACGTTTAGCCAACAAAGGCGGCAGCCATGCAGGGCTGTGGCACATGTTGTCCGAGGTCGAGGCCGTTTTTGGCGTCTGGGCCTGTGTGCTGGTGGCGTATATGGCTGTTTTTGTTGATTTGAGTTCGGCCATCGAATACCTGGAAGGGCGCAACTTTACGGAACCCATGTTCGTGTTTGCGATCATGGTGGTGGCGGCCAGCCGTCCTATTCTGGAGCTGGTGAACAAGACTGTTTCTGTTTTGGCGCGTGCCTTGCCCATGCAGGACAAGATTTCCACCTATCTGATTACGATGTCGGTCGTTCCGCTGGCGGGCTCCCTGATTACCGAGCCGGCCGCCATGACGCTGGCTGCCTTGTTGCTACGCAAAGCCTATTTTCGTCATCAGGGTCATGCCGGTTTCAAATACCTGACTGTGGGTGTGCTGTTTGTAAACGTCTCTATTGGTGGTGTGTTGACGGCTTACGCGGCACCGCCCGTGCTGATGGTCGCCAGTACCTTTGGTTGGGACACGGCATATATGTCCACGCACTTTGGCTGGCGTGCCGTTCTGGCCGTGCTGATCAATGCCAGTCTGGTAACCCTGATCTGTCGTAAGGCCTTGCTGGAAATGGGCCAGGGCATACCGGAAGAAAAACAGGCTCAGCGCGCCGTCCCTATTACGGTCATGGCCATTCACGTAGCCTTTTTGGTGGCGATCGTGCTGGGCGCGCATCACCCCATTGTGTTCATGGCTTTGCTGATGCTGTTCATTGGCTACGCCCACTCCTACAAGCATTACCAGAACCCTTTGCTGGTGCGCGAGGGCCTGATGGTGGGTTTCTTTCTGGCCGGTCTGGTGGTGCTGGGCGGTTTGCAAAAGTGGTGGTTGCAGGATCTGCTGGGCGGCTTGTCGCCCACCGTGCTGTTCTGGGGCGCAACGGCGTTGACCGCTGTGACCGACAATGCTGCCCTGACCTATCTGGGCTCTCTGGTTGAAGGCACCTCGGATATCTGGCGCTACATGCTGGTGGCCGGTGCGGTAACGGGTGGTGGCTTGACCGTCATTGCCAACGCACCCAACCCGGCGGGTTTCTCCATTTTGAAGGGCAGCTTCCCGGACGGGGCTATTTCGCCCCTGCGTTTGCTGATCAGTGCGGCTGTCCCGACCCTGATTGCCGCCTGCCTATTTTTGATTTGATCCGGATGGCCGCCTGGCGCGGCCCGTCTGGCTGAGGCAAAGTTCAGTGCGATTGAACGCCAAAAGGGCTAAAATCACGGCAGAAGTGCCCCTGGGCACTCTTTGCGGGTTCTGTTTGAGCGGGTCCCCAGCTTGAAATTTGCTGGTATCGACCCTACTTATTTGTCTCTCGAAGTTTGTTTCGGCTTTTTGTTAGGATGAGTCGTGCCTATCTATGCGTATAAATGCAGCTCGTGCCAATACGAAAAAGATGTGCTGCAAAAAATGTCGGACCCCGTTTTGGAGGTCTGCCCAGAATGTAATCAGCCTACCTTTACCAAACAGGTCACGGCGGCTGGCTTTCAGCTCAAGGGTACGGGCTGGTATGTAACGGATTTTCGTAACCAGGGTGGCAGCAAGCCGGCGGATAGTGGTTCTACGTCCACACCCGCTGCTTCGACGACACCTTCTTCCTCATCGTCCAGCTAACACCATTCCCTATGCGCCCCTTCAAGCGTTATTTCGTCACTGGCCTGCTCATCTGGGTGCCCTTGGTCATCACCGTATGGGTGATGACTTTGCTGATCGAAACGCTGGAGAGCGTGGTGCCGGAGTTTCTTTCTTCGCAGGCCCTGTTCGGCCTGCGGATTCCCGGCTTTAGAATTGTGCTGGTGCTGGCCGTGTTGTTTGGCACGGGTTTGCTGGCGGCCAATTATCTGGGCCGTGCAGTCGTGGATCGTTGGGAATTGCTACTTGGGCGTATTCCTTTGGTGCGTTCCATTTATAATTCGGTCAAACAAGTCAGTGATACGGTGTTGGCACCCGATGGTCAGGCGTTTCGCGAGGCCGTTCTGGTGCAGTATCCCAGGGCCGGTTCCTGGACCATTGCCTTTTTGACCGGAACACCGGGCGGACAAGTGGCGCAGATTCTGGGAGATGACTTTGTCAGCGTCTACGTGCCCACCACGCCCAACCCGACTTCCGGTTTTTTCCTGATGATGCCTCGGGCGGATGTACACAAGCTCGACATGACAGTGGATGCGGCGCTTAAATACATCGTATCCATGGGAGTGGTCAGCCCTACCGAGCCGATCGCTTTGCCCCCTGTTTCTGACCAGCCGGAGGGTCCCGAAGGGACACCTCCCTTGGCTGGAACCTGAATTTTCCAATTTGCAGTTTTTACTATTTCGGAGTCATCCTAGATGCGTACGTGTTATACCGGCGAGGTTTCCAAAGAATACCTGGGCCAGACGGTCAATTTGTTTGGCTGGGTACATCGTCGCCGCGACCACGGGGGTGTGATTTTCATTGATCTGCGCGACCGTGAGGGTCTGGCGCAGGTTGTGGTCAACCCCGACAACGTGCAGGCCTTTGAAGTGGCCGAACGTATCCGTAATGAGTACTGCTTGCGCATTACCGGCCGCGTTCAGGCTCGTCCTGAAGGCACGGTTAATCCTGATCTGCGCTCGGGCGAGATCGAAATCGTTTGTGACGAAATCGAAATCCTGAACGCCTCGGTCACGCCTGCTTTCCAGCTGGATGATGACAATCTGTCCGAAACCACGCGTCTGACGCACCGTGTGCTGGATTTGCGCCGTCCGCAAATGCAGAACAACCTGATGCTGCGCTACAAAGTGGCCATGCAATCCCGTCGCTACCTGGACGACCTGGGTTTCATTGATATTGAAACCCCCATGTTGACCAAGAGCACCCCTGAAGGCGCTCGCGACTACCTGGTTCCCTCGCGTGTGAACGCAGGCGAATTCTTCGCACTGCCCCAGTCGCCCCAGCTGTTCAAGCAAATGCTGATGGTGTCGGGCTTTGACCGCTACTACCAGATCACCAAGTGCTTCCGCGACGAAGACTTGCGCGCTGACCGTCAGCCTGAATTTACCCAGATCGACTGCGAAACCTCCTTCCTGAACGAAGAGCAGATTCGCGAGATCTTTGAAGGCATGGTCACGCACATTTTCCGCACCGTGCAAAACGTGGAACTGCCCAAGTTCCCCACCATGAGCTGGACGGAAGCCATGCAGCGCTACGGTTCGGATAAGCCTGACCTGCGCGTCAAGCTGGAATTCGTGGACGTGGCTGACCTGATGCGTGAAGTGGACTTCAAGGTCTTCTCCGCACCAGCCAACGACCCATCCTGCCGTGTGGTTGCCTTGCGCATTCCAGGCGGTGGCGCCATGCCCCGTAGCGAAATCGACGCCTACACCAAGTTCGTCGGCATCTACGGCGCCAAGGGCCTGGCTTACATCAAGGTCAACGATGTGACCTCGATCCCTGAAGGCTTGCAGTCGCCTATCGTCAAGAACATCAATGTTGAGGTTCTGAAACAGGTGATGGAGCGCACGGGCGCCCAGAACGGCGACCTGATCTTCTTTGGTGCCGACAAGGCCAAGATCGTGAACGACGCGATTGGTGCCCTGCGTATCAAGATCGGTCACAGCGAATTCGGTAAAGCCAACGGTCTGGCCGAAGACGGCTGGAAACCCCTGTGGGTGGTGGACTTCCCCATGTTCGAATACGACGAGGGCGAAAACCGCTACTTTGCTGCTCACCACCCCTTCACCAGCCCCAAAGACGGCCACGAAGACCTGCTGGAAACAGATCCCGGCAAGGCCTTTGCCAAGGCATACGACATGGTGCTGAACGGTTGGGAAGTGGGTGGCGGTTCGGTCCGTATCCACCGTGCCGACGTTCAAAGCAAAGTGTTCAGCGCTTTGAATATTGGCCCTGAAGAAGCACAACTGAAGTTCGGCTTCCTGCTGGATGCGCTGCAATACGGTGCGCCTCCACACGGTGGTCTGGCTATGGGTCTGGATCGTCTGGTCACCTTGATGGCCGGTGCCGATTCGATTCGTGACGTGATTGCTTTCCCCAAGACACAGCGTGCTCAGTGTCTGCTGACCCAGGCCCCATCGGCTGTGGACGAGCAGCAACTGCGCGAGTTGCACATTCGTCTGCGGGCTGTTGAAAACAAGTAAGTCAGATCGGGGGACGGCGTGTCAGTGATTCGGGTAGTTAGCTACAACATTCACAAAGGCCGCTCGGCTTCGGGCAAACGGGAGTCTTTGGCGGATCTGCGCCTGGGACTTTACGGACTGTCTCCCGACTTGTTGTTTTTGCAGGAAGTGCAGGGGCGTAATCAGCTGCAAGGCAGTCTGGACGCCCAGCACGAATCGCTGGCCGCTGCCTTGCGCATGAATACGGCTTACGGGTGCAATGTGGTTCGTCCCCATACGGACCACGGCAACGCCTTGCTGTCGCGCTTTCCCATTTTGCAGTACGAAAACCAGGACATTTCCGACCACCGTATGGAACAGCGCGGTTTGCTCCATGCGATTATCGACGTCGGTGGCCGTCCGGTGCATTGCATTGTGGTGCACCTGGGGCTGTTCAACAGTGGCCGGGTTCGCCAGGTCCAGGCCTTGCTCGATCGCATCAAGCGCATTGTCCCTGCGGACGAGCCCTTGCTGATCGCAGGCGACTTCAACGACTGGAATAACCGGCTGGCCCCCATCTTTGTGCAGCAGCTGAATCTGTACGAGGTGTTTTCTTTCTCGCCTCGTGGTCAGGCCGATAACCGTTTCCGTCTGCGTCAGCCCATCAAGTGGCTGCGTACCATGCGCAAAAGCGGGCTGGTCGTGCCGGATCAAGGCATTCAGCTGGGCGTGAATGGTGCCGCACGCATGACGCCACCTCCTCGGACCTTTCCCGCGGCATTCCCCTGGCTACGTCTGGACCGTGTCTATCAGCGTGGTTTTGCGGTGCGTAATGCCCGCGTGCTGGTGGGCGACCCCTGGAAACAGTTGTCCGACCATGCCCCCATCCTGACCGAGCTGGAGCTGCCTTAAAGGGCGTTCAGTGGTTTCTTAACGCATAGGCCTAGCAAGCATGCCGAGTCTGAAGCGCGATCCACTTTGGCACGAAGGTAATCAAATCACGCTGCTGCAAAACGGCCAGGAGTTCTTTCCGGCTATTTGCGAGGCTATCGATCAGGCCAGAAAGCGCCTGCATCTGGAAACCTACATCTTCAACCTGGATGACAGCGGTCACAGCGTTCTGGACGCCTTGCGTCGCGCCTGTGAGCGCGGTGTGCGCGTGCGCGTGGTGATTGATGGCTTTGGCAGCGATGTGCATGCCTTGCAGATTGCCGAGCAACTGAAGGCCATGCGTGCCCGCTACCGGATTTATCGCCCCAAGCCCCAAGGGTGGCGTGAACCGCGCCTGTCCTTGCGACGCCTGCGCAGGCTGCACCGGAAAATGCTGGTGGTTGATGAGCGCATTGGCTTTGTGGGCGGCATCAATATTCTGGATGACTTTGATGAAGTGCCCTTGATCAACGGGCAGGGCAGGCCGCGCTTTGATTTTGCCGTGCGTTGCGAAGGGCCGATTGTGGACGATATGGTGCGTGCCCAGCAGGCACTATGGCTGCGCATGGCCTGGCGCAGGCGCAAGGACTGGGATAGCTTCACCCAGCGTTTCACCCTGTGGCGTGAATGGCGCAAGCGGCGTCAGGCCCGTAAGAAGGCGGAGCAGGCCGGGCAGGTGTTTGAAGGGGTACGGGCCAGCTTGCTGCTGCGGGACAATGTGCGCCATCGTCAGCAAATAGAGCAGGCGTATCTGCACTTGCTTGGCAAGGCGCAGGAGCAGGTGGTGCTGGCCAATGCCTACTTCTTTCCGGGCCGGACCTTGCGCCGTCGTATCGAGCAGACGGCGGAACGAGGCGTGCGGGTGCGTTTGTTGCTGCAAGGCCATGCTGAATACTTCCTGCAATATCGGGCCTGTAGATTCATGTATGGGCAGTTGCTGGATCATGGCATCGAGCTGTACGAGTACAAGGCCAGCTATTTGCACGCCAAAGTCGCCGTGATCGACGATTACTCCATGGTGGGCTCGTCCAATCTGGATCCGTTCAGCCTGCTGCTGGCGCGCGAGGCCAATGTGCTGATTCAGGATGTGCCTTTCACCCAGGATTTGCAGGCCAAGCTGGAATACGAGATCGAACACAATGCCGCCCGCGTCTACCCGGAGCAGTACCAGCGCCTGGGTTTGTTCAGCCGACTGGGCGATTATCTGGCCTACGGGATGTTGCGTCTGGGCGTGCTTCTGACGGGCAAATCGTCCTTGTATTGATGCCTGCCAGGCAATTTGTACGGGTCTTTACCCATACAAGGTGCCGCCAGCCGGGCCGAGCCTTATAAAATACTCTCTATACTTTAAGAGTTTGGTCCCGAAGGACCGAGTTTGCCGTAACCATAATTACTTTTACCCGGAGGGTGGACCACATGAAAACACGTGCAGCTGTTGCCTGGAAAGCGGGCGCACCGCTAACGATTGAAGAGGTCGATCTGGCAGGTCCCAAAGCGGGCGAAGTGCTGGTCGAGATCAAGGCGACGGGCATTTGCCATACCGATTACTACACCTTGTCTGGCGCGGATCCAGAAGGTTTGTTCCCAGCCATCCTGGGCCATGAAGGCGCAGGCGTGGTGCTGGATGTAGGCGCTGGGGTGACCAGCCTGCGTCCTGGCGATCACGTGATCCCTCTGTACACACCCGAGTGCCGTCAGTGCAAATCCTGCCTGTCGCGCAAGACCAACCTGTGTACCGCCATTCGCTCTACTCAGGGCAAGGGCCTGATGCCCGACGGCACCTCGCGTTTCTCCATTGGTGGCAAGCCTGTGCACCACTACATGGGCACATCGACCTTCGCCAATCACATCGTGGTGCCGGAGATTGCCTTGGCCAAGATTCGTAACGACGCGCCTTTCGACAAGGTGTGCTACATCGGCTGTGGCGTGACCACAGGCTTGGGCGCTGTGCTGTTTACCGCCAAAGTGGAAGCGGGTGCCAACGTGGTGGTGTTCGGCTTGGGCGGTATTGGCCTGAACGTGATACAGGGCGCCAAGATGGTCGGCGCTGGCAAGATCATTGGCGTGGACATCAACCCCGAGCGCGAAGCCATGGCTCGCCAGTTCGGCATGACCGATTTCGTGAACCCCAATGAAGTTGAAAACGTGGTGGACCACATCATTCAACTGACAGATGGCGGCGCGGATTACTCCTTTGAATGTATCGGCAACACCAAGGTGATGCGTCAGGCACTGGAGTGCTGCCACCGCGGTTGGGGCCAGTCCATCATTATTGGTGTGGCCGAGGCCGGTGCCGAAATCTCCACCCGTCCGTTCCAGCTGGTAACGGGTCGCGAATGGAAGGGCTCCGCCTTTGGTGGCGCTCGTGGTCGTACCGACGTGCCCACGATTGTGGACTGGTACATGGATGGCAAGATCAATATCGACGATCTGATCACCCACACCCTGCCGCTGGAGCGCATCAACGAAGGCTTTGACCTGATGAATGCCGGTAAATCCATCCGTTCGGTGGTGATGTACTGATAGACGTCGCTTGAGGAGGGCGCAGGCAGCCGCCTGCACCCTTTATCCCGGTTCCAGAGTTCCTTGCCGCCCTTGGGCGTGCCCTAAACTTTGGACCGGATCTGCAATTGAGAACAAGAGGGGGCTATGACTCAGACACTGGAACTGCTCAACGAACACCGCTGTTTTAATGGTTGGCAGCGCTACTACCAACACGCTTCGCAGACAATTGGCCTGCCCATGCGTTTTTCTGTGTATATGCCGCCGCAACTACAGGCCAGCGCCCAGAAAGGGGCTGCCAGTCTGGCAGAGGCTATCGGGCAAGGCCGTGTGCCTGTGCTGTTTTTCCTGGCAGGGCTGACCTGCACGGAAGAAACCTTCATGATCAAGGCCGGTGCCCAGCGTTACGCTGCCGAGCACGGCATCATGTTGGTCACTCCCGATACCAGCCCGCGTGGCGCAGGGGTAGAAGGGGAGGATGAAGGCTGGGATCTGGGAACCGGAGCCGGTTTCTATCTGGATGCCACTGAGCCTGGGTGGAACAAGAATTACCGCATGGAAAGCTATGTGACCCAGGAGCTGTTTGATCTGGTCACGACCATTCTGCCCGGCGACGCCAGCCGTGTGGGTATTTTTGGTCATTCCATGGGCGGCCACGGTGCCTTGACGCTGGCTCTGCGCCATCCCGGCAAGTACCGCTCCGTGTCGGCCTTTGCGCCTATTGCTGCGCCGACCCGCTGCCCCTGGGGCGAAAAAGCCTTTGGTGCCTACCTGGGTCAGGATCGTCAGGCTTGGGAACAACACGACGCCAGCGCCTTGATGGCCAAGGCCAGTACACCGTATCCCGCCGGTATTCTGGTGGATCAGGGTTTGAGCGACGGCTTTCTGGCCGAGCAACTGTATCCGGAAGTATTCGAGCAGGCGTGCGAGCAGGCCAAACAGCCTTTGACCCTGCGCCGTCACGATGGCTATGACCACGGCTACTACTTCATCTCGACCTTCATTCAGGACCATCTGAATTTCCACGCCGAGCGACTGTGATCGCTGGATAAACAAGGTCGCACTTTGTTATTTTCAGGTGGGCATTAAGGCGTTACTCTCAGGCAGCCACAGTTTTTTGCCTGTTTGTGGCGTTCTGCCCACCGATTTGCCGCAGTTTTCCCCCAAGTAGTGAACTTTTTCTTGCTGCGACGCTCTTATTCCTGTATTCGAAATTTTTAGCACTCCAGACCATCGAGTGCTAAACTCAATGATTGTTGAAATACGTTTTCTGCGGTTTGAGGGCCTTGTTTAGTGCTCTCGCCGGCTGACTTTTGAAGGATTTTCCATGACACAACAAGCGAACGCTTTGGCCCTGACGTCTGGTAATGAACTCGTCGCCGCCGTGTCTAATCCAGGCGCACTGGGGACGATCGAAGCGTATATTTCTGCTGTTAACCGCCTGCCCATGCTCAGCGCTGAACGCGAAACCGAGCTGGGTCAGCGTCTGCGCGACCAGGATGACCTGGATGCTGCGCGTGAACTGATTTTGTCGCACCTGCGTCTGGTGGTTTCCATTGCCCGCCAGTACCTGGGTTACGGCTTGCCTCATGCCGACCTGATCCAGGAAGGTAATGTGGGCCTGATGAAGGCCGTCAAACGCTTTGACCCCGATCGCGGTGTGCGTCTGGTGTCGTTTGCCGTGCACTGGATCAAGGCCGAGATCCACGAATATGTCGTGCGCAACTGGCGCATGGTGAAAGTGGCCACGACCAAGGCCCAACGCAAACTGTTTTTCAACCTGCGCCGCATGCGTCCGGACGGACAAACGCTGGATACGGCTCAGGTAGACGCGATTGCCCGTGAACTCGATGTGCGTCCACAGGACGTCAGCGAGATGGAAGTGCGTTTGTCCGGCCACGATATGGCTCTGGAAGCCCCGGCCAACGACGACGATGACAACTTCGCGCCTATTTCCTACCTGTCTGACGAAGGACACGAGGAACCGACACGCGTGCTGGAGCGTCGTGCCCAGGACATGCTGGAAGGCAGCGGCCTGGAAGAGGCGATCGACACGCTGGACGAGCGCTCGCAACGCATTGTGCGCGCCCGCTGGTTGCAGGACGATGGCGGTGCCACCTTGCACGATCTGGCCGCCGAATTTGGCGTGTCGGCAGAGCGTATCCGTCAGATTGAAGTGGCTGCATTCAAGAAGCTGCGCGTCGCTTTGGCGGCCGCGGTTTAAGCCGTTTTAAAGAGTTACAACTTTTCGGGGAATCCGAAGAACTTAAGCTGATCTTCGCGGACTAAACAATACATTTGCTGATTTTTGCCACCTATGCAATTCGGCATTTGCGCATCCGCTTCGGCTTCTCCTCTTCCCCTCCCTTTTGAAGCGGATGTTTACGGGACACCAGCTAGGTGTCCCTTTTTTTTTGTCCTGATTTTTCAGCTGTTTTGCCTGCCGAGTCAGCCCGGCCCGGCAGGCAAAAACGATCAGAAGGTCAAAGCGGCACGTAGCCAGACGGTGCGGCCAGGGTCATTAAAGCGGCTTGCTGCGCCAAAACCAAAACCACTGTTCCCGGCCAGATTTAGGTGTTCGCCGTAAGTCTTGTCGAACACATTATCCACACCGGCTGTCAGAGACAGATTGCGGTTGATCTTGTAGCCGCCATACAGCGACAGGGTGCTAAAACCACCCGTAGGCCCGAAGTCGTAACCCACCACATTACCTTGTCCCTGCGAATAGCGATTTTGCTTGGCCACAATGCGCCAGACACCGCCTGCGGACCAGGGGCCTTGCACATAATCCGCCGTCAAACGCACATCCAGCGGGGGCATTTGCGGCAGGGCGCGGCCATCAGTACTGTTGCGGCCCCAGGCATAGGCCAGGCTGCCGCCCAAAGTCCAGTTAGGAGTCGCTTTCCAGTCCGCACCCAACTCGCCACCCATGATGCGGGCCTTGACGTTTCTGGCCTGGGTTTTCATGCCCATCATGCCGCCGGGCAGGTAGTCGAACAGGATGTAGTCCTGAATCTGGCCAATATAGGCGGAGGCCCAGGCCGATACCGTTTCATCCTTGTACTGGGCACCAAAATCCAGCTGTGTGGTTTTTTCAGGTTGAATGCCCAGGAAGGCACTGGCGCTGCCTTGCGGGCCACTGGCCGGGGAAATCAGCTCCCAGTAATCCGGCATGCGCTGCACATGGCCAATACCGGCGTACAGGCTCAAGGGCAGGGAATCCAGATCATGTTCGATACGCAAGAAGCCACTGGGCAGGGTTTCTCTACGACGCTCGTTTGCACCGGGGTTAGGCTTGCTCATCATGCCGCTGCCCAGGCTGGGGCGCAGGTCACGGGCGCTGGCCCAATCCACACGTGCACCACCAATCAAACGGCTGGCGTCGTTCAGATCCCAACGGGCTTCGGTGAACAGGCCAATATTGTCGAACTCGGCATCTTTCACCCAATCCTGATCGCGGTAATCCTGCATGCCCATACCGCTGCGTTTGCGATGGCGGCTGCGCATCAAATCAGCACCCGTGGTTAGGGTCAGGTCTTCGCTCAAGGCCCAGTCCATGCTGAGACGGCCGCCCCAGGTCAGGCGGTCCACATTGGAGGCCATAGGCATGGACATGCCACCACCCGGTTTGAAGGTGCGCAGCCCGTAGTTGTCCATAACGTGATCGGCGTAGTTGTAATACAGCTGGGCCTCCACATTGCGCAGCACGCCTTCGTGCATGTCTTTCTTGAAACGCAGACCCAGAGTTTCACGCTTGAATTTCGTACCATCCATGCCACGACCGGCATAGCGGGCATAGCCGTCACCCGTACCCGCGCTTAACTCCAGCAAGGTATCGGCATCCGGAGTCAGGCCAATGGCAACGTCCGTATTCCACTTTTTCCAGCGCGAGGGTACTCGCTCACCATCCCCGTCCTTGTAGTCCTGAGCACGATCTTGATTGGCGGTCAGGCGGGCATAGTAAGAGGCGTTGCCTGCAGCAAAGTCCACATTGCCTGCGTGACGGCCAGCCGAGCCGCCCAGAATACTGGCGTCCAGCGTGGCATCGTTTTCGGTAAAGCCGGGCGCTTTGCGCTCGAAACGTATCGTCCCGGCAGAAGCCCCTGGGCCCCAGCGCACGCTTTGTGGACCTTTGATGATGGTCAGTTCATCAAAAGACTGGGGCGAAATGTAGGAGGTCGGCGCATCCATGCGCGACGGGCAGGCACCGGGCATGGAGCTGCCATTGGTCAGTATGTTCAGGCGCGAGCCAAACATGCCGCGCAGTACCGGGTCCCCGTTGCTACCGCCATTACGAATGGCGGCAAAGCCAGGAATGGTTTTCAAGTAATCCGTGCCGTCGCTGGCCGGCAAGGGCAGGCGGGGCAGTTTGGGGTTGGTGCTGAACTGCAAAGGGGATTCTGGAGCTACCCCGGTCACCACAATGGGGCTCAGTTGTTCAATAACGGTGGATTGGGCCAGGGCAATGGAGGGCACGCAGGCCAGCACACCGGCGCTGATCAGGCCGGGGTTTATTAATTTCTTCATGACTAAATTCCGAAGAGCAGCCGTCGTCCAGCGGCAAACCCGCTTGGGCGATAGCAACAAAGGAGAAAAGGCGTAGCGGCAGGGCCGAACGCGGGGAATCAGGCAGGAAGAAGAGAGGGCGGGGCGCGCTGCCCCACAGGCGGGCCGCGAATAAAGGCCTGCGCCAGGGCGGGGCTAAGAGGAGGAAGCAGGAAGGGCCGGAAATGACCCAGGCTCAAGGGCGGGACGACTGCAACAGGAGCAGGCGTTAGCGCTGCTTGCAGCATGACAAAGAAGGGACAGGTCGCGCTGGTGGTGGCCTCGTTCGAATGGGTGCTGTTGTCCTCGCCTAACAAGGCCGCCCAGTGCTGAATCATTTCAGGGGGCAGGCTTTGTCCTGAAGGCAGACAGAAGGCCAGTGCATAACCCTGATCGGTCTGCTTGGGCATATAGCCCGCTGGCACGATTCCGCGCAGCACCACCGCCAGCAACAACAAGCACAGGCCCAGACGATGGGGCCAGTGAGTCGCTGCGAAGAAGGTGCGCGGGAAATTCATGATGCGAAAGTATAACCAGTTATGTCAGAGGCGAATTTGCGCTGGCGCAGATTTTGGCTTGCCGCCGTATCACCGTCTCTTTGTGTTTCCGAATGCGGGCCCGGAGGCCAAAAAACGTAAATTTTGCGAGAAAAAGATAATTCGGCGGCTGTGAGTCCGGAAAAAGGCGCTATTCTGATTCATGCGGAAAGCGGGGGGATTTTCCGTGCCGATCTGGCCTGCCCATGCCTGAATGCGTATGCACATGCCGATCGACTCAATGCCGATGACAAAGGATGTCGCGATGCAGATTGGGCAGTTTGTTTTTGGATTGGCAGGCCTGTTAGGGCTGGTTGCCTTTATGCCGCCTTTGGCTGGACGCTTGCGACTGCCGTACTCCGTACTTCTGGCCTTGATCGGCTTTGCTCTGGGTGTCTTGCTGCATCTGCATGCCTGGGCCCCCAAGATGGTGTCGGACTTCCTGAATACCTTGCAGGCTTTCGACATCTCCTCCGAGACTTTCCTCTACGCTTTCCTGCCTATCCTGCTGTTCGAGACGTCGCTGGCCATGAACTTGCGCCGCCTGCTCGACGATATAGGCGCCATCCTGATGATGGCCATCGTGGCGGTGGTGGTCTGTACCTTTGCCGTGGGCTACGCCCTGAACGCCGCTTCTTCCTATGGACTGGTGGTCTGTCTGATGCTGGGCGCGATTGTGGCCACCACAGACCCAGTAGCCGTGGTGGGCATCTTCCGTGAAGTGGGCGCACCCAAACGCTTGTCCACGCTGGTGGAAGGCGAAGCCTTGTTCAACGACGCCGCGTCGATCGCCTTGTACTCGGTGCTGCTGGCCGTGCTGACGGGTGGTGGCGAATTAAGCGGCAGCACCGTGCTGGGCAGCTTCCTGTTCAGCTTCTTGGGCGGTGGTGTGGCAGGCTTCCTGATGGGGCGTCTGGCCAGTGGCATGTTCGTGCTCTTGCGCGGTTGGCCTGCTGCTGAAGTCACGCTGACCATCGCCTTGGCATACCTGGCCTTTTTTGTGTCCGAACACTATCTGGGTGTATCCGGTGTGGTCGCCACGGTTATTTCCGGTTTGGTGGTGGGCTCCACAGGGCGTACCCGCATGTCACCCGCGACCTTCGAGTTGCTTAGCAGCTCCTGGACCCAGATGGGCTTTCTGGCCAACTCCCTGATCTTCTTGTTTGCCGCCATGCTGATTCCGCGTCTGATGGCCGAAATCACCTGGATGCAGATTGGCCTGGTGGCCTTGCTGTTCGTGGTGACCTTGCTGGCGCGGGCCGTCATGGTGTTTGCGGTGCTGCCTTTGCTGGGGCGTACCCGCTTTGGCACCCGAGTCAGTCGCCCCTATCGGGTGGTGATTCTGTGGGGTGGCCTGCGCGGCGCAGTTTCTCTGGCACTGGCCCTGGCCGTTACGGAACAGCACGCCATTCCGCATGATGTGCGCCAGTTCATCGGTGTGGCGACGACGGGCTTTGTGCTGCTGACCTTGTTTGTGAACGGGATCAGTTTGCGGCCCTTGATTCGTCGTTTGGGCCTGAACCAGCTGACACCGCTGGAACGGCATTTGCGCGATCAGGCGGTGAGTCTGGCCCTGGAAGAGCTGCGCGACAAGACCGAGGAACTGGGTCGGCAAGAGCAGATCAAGCCCCAAGTTATCGAGCGCCTGTGTACGGTTTTTGATGCCAGTCAGGCTGGTGTGGCATCCGGCCAGATTCAAAGTTTGACCGAAGCACAGAAGGTGAAAATGGGCATGGCGATTCTGTCGGCCCGCGAGGTGGAGCTGTTTTACGAGCTGCTGAAATCGCAGATTGTGGATTGGAAAACCGCCGAGTCCTTGTTGAGCCGGGCCGAACGCATGAACGATACGGTGCGTCTGGCTGGCTTGGCTGGTTTTGAGGCCGCCATTGCCAATGATCTGCGCTATTCCCGAGGTTTCCGCTCCGCTTTGCGCTTGCACTATCTGTTTGGCTTCCAAGGTTGGCTGGTGCGGGAACTGGACAAGCGTTTTTCGAACCTGATCGCCAAGCGCTCTGTGGCCCAGCGCCTGATACGTTTTGCCGAAACCGAACTGGCTCCCTTATTGGGCAAACAGGCTACAGGCACAATCGTGCAAGCTCATAAACTGCGCTTGTCTCAGCTGGAAGATGCCTTGCACTCCCTGACGCTGCAGTACCCGGTGTTTGCGCAGTGGCTGCAAGAGTCTTATCTGGCACGGGTGGCGGCAGCGCAAGAGCGGGCCCACTATCGCACCATGCTGTCGCACTCCCTGATTACCAGCGAGATGTACGCGGATCTGGTCAAACAGATTACGCAGCGTTGGCGCTATCTGGACGAGCGTCCCACTCTGGACATGACCATGAGCGCCATGGAGCTGATTGCCCAAGTGCCCATGTTCGATGGCATCTCCGAGCAAGCCAAGAAAGACCTGGCAAGGCGCTTGCGTCCGCGTCTGGCTCTGCCAGATCAGAAAATTCATCTACGCTATGGCGGTATGCGAGTCATGTTCTTCGTTGCTTCCGGAGCATTGGAACTGACCTTACCCGATGGTAGTCTGGTGGAACTGGGAACCGGCCAGACCATTGGCGAAGTGAATGTCATGGAGCACAGCGACCATGCCGGTGAAGTGCGCTCCCTGGGCTATAGCCGCCTGCTGATGCTGACCGAACGCGACTTCGATACCTTGCGTGGCAAAGATCCCAGCTTCAGTGAAAAAATCGAAGCCGTTGTGCGCCAACGCCAGCGGGCTTACCAGGTCTGGCAGGAGTTCGAGTCCGGCCAACGCCAGCACGAAGAACTGCCACCGCTGTTTGGTTTGGCTCATGCTTTGAGTGAAGCTGAAAATTTTGTAGGCCCGCCCTTGCCACCCAAGCTGGTGCCACAGGCAGAGCCTTCCGAGGCGCAGGCATAAAAAAAAGCGAGCCAATTCCGGCTCGCTTTTTTTATGCAGGTTCAATCAGATCAAGCGTACCCAATGATCCAGCAGCAGCGCCCCAAACAGAACCGCCAGATAAATAATGGAAAAGCGGAACAGCTTGCGGGACAGCTCGTCGCTGTAGTTGCGGTGCAGTTGATGGGCGTATTGAATGAAGCGCGCGCCCAGCAAGATCGCAGCCACCAGATACAGCACACCACTCATGCGGATAATGAAAGGCAGCAGGCTGGAGGCCATCAGGATGTAGCTGTAGAGCAGCACATGCAGTGTTGTAAAGGTCTTGCCGTGGGTGACGGGCAGCATGGGTAGGCCGGAGCGCTGGTAATCGTGTTGGCGGTAGAGCGCCAATGCCCAGAAGTGCGGGGGCGTCCAGATGAAGATGATCAGCACCAGCAGCCAGGCTTCAGCCGGTACAGCGTTGGCGATGGCAGCCCAGCCCAAAGCAGGGGGCATGGCACCGGACAAACCGCCGATCACGATGTTCTGTGGGGTCAGGGGTTTGAGGATCACGGTATAGATCACCGCGTAGCCAATGAAGGTGGCCAAGGTCAGCCACATGGTCAGCGGATTCACCCAGTAATACAGCACCAGCATGCCCATGCCGCCCAGCAAGCCGGACATGGCCAGTACTTGAGGTGGGGTAATGGTGCCGCGTGCCGTACCGCGCCGGGCGGTGCGCAACATGCGGGCATCAATCTGGCTTTCGATCAGGCAGTTGATGGCAAAGGCGGCAGCCGCCAGCATCCATATGCCTAACGTACCTGCGACCACGGTGCCCGGATCGGGCAGGCCGGGAGCAGCCAGAAACATGCCGATAACGGCACAGAAAACAGCCAGCTGGGTGACTCTTGGTTTAGTCAGTACCAGATACTGGCGCAGGAGCGAGGCGGGAGCCAGGGTAGCGGTGTTTGTCATACTGTATTCCTTGGGGGACAGTCGACTTGCGGGAAAGCCGTACCAACAGGGTGACGCAGCATAAAACGAGACCGGCAGCTCCCCCATTATGCAGGACGGCAATCAAAAGAGGCCATTGGAAAAAGATCGTGGTTAACCCCGTGATGAGTTGGGCCAGCAGCAGCAAAAGGACCAGCGTTGCGGGGCGACGCAAGACGGGATCGGCGCGTAATTTCCACGCAACGGAACCCAGAACCAGAAACACCAGAAAGGCCATATTGCGATGGACCCAATGGATGGCGGTCAGCGCGGCCTGGGAAATCATTTCACCGGAAGGTAGCTCGCCCAGCGCGCGGAACAGCGAGAATCCGCCGTGCAGATCCATCTCGGGTATCCATTGGCCGTGGCACTGCGGGAAGTCCATGCAGGCCAGCGCAGCGTAGTTGGTGCTGACCCAGCCACCCAAACCAATCTGAATGGTCAGCAGGAGAAATGCGCCGATCAACCAGGGTCGCCAGCGGCGGGTTACTGGAGACACAGGCGGGCCGGGGTTCTCGCGTACGGCCAGCCAGGTCATCAAGGCCAGTACGCTCATGCCGCCCAGCAAGTGGGTGGTGACGATAATGGGCATCAGCTTGTGGGTCACGGTCCAGGCGCCAAAGGCTCCTTGCACGCACACCGCCAGCAAGGTGAACAGAGCCAGCCGAGCCGAATGTCCCAGCGTATGGCGGTGCCGCCAGGCCATCCAGACAATGGCAATAATCAGCATGCCCAGGGCCGCGCCTACGTAGCGGTGGATCATTTCAATCCAGGCCTTGCCCCAGCTGACCGGGCCATAGGGCATGGCCTGATAGGCTTGTTCGATATGTGCGCCCGCACCCAGCGGCGTGAGCTTGCCATAGCAACCGGGCCAGTCCGGGCAGCCCAGCCCTGAATCTGTCAGGCGTACAAAAGCGCCAAACATGATCAGGTCCAAAGTCAGGAACCAGGTCAGGTAAACCAGCTTGCGGTAGCGTTGGCGGATATCGGCCATAAACTTATCCGATGCGTGAATTGTTCAGCAGTTTGCGTATGTCGGTGCGAACCTTGAGCGGGTCGGCATCGCCGGGAAACAGCATCATCAA
This sequence comes from Alcaligenes faecalis, assembly GCF_009497775.1. Classification (NCBI taxonomy): domain Bacteria; kingdom Pseudomonadati; phylum Pseudomonadota; class Betaproteobacteria; order Burkholderiales; family Alcaligenaceae; genus Alcaligenes; species Alcaligenes faecalis. The sequence continues at coordinate 3,927,227 of NZ_CP031012.1, read as the reverse complement.
ATTGCCATTGGGGTCGATGATCCACATGCCATTTTTGACGGCTTGTTCGGGGGCCTTGCCAGCAGCGTCAGGAGTCAGAAATTCGGCCAGCTGGCGCGGATCGGCGCGCAGCATATGCGTACCTTGATAGGCCTCCAGAATTTGCTCGGTTGGTTGGCCCTGGTCGGTCACAAACCAGACACGGGCCAGGCGATCCACGTTCTTGCCTTGGCTGGCGTGGGAGTTGCGCAGGATGAACAGCTTGCGCACGCAGCTTTCGGGGCAGGCGCTTTCATCGGCGCTGAGCAGTACCCAGCGACCGCGCAGCGATTGCAGATCAAAGGCCTCGCCTTGCAAATTGCGCAGGGGCAGGGCGGCGGGTTCAGGCACGCTGCGCTGGGGCTCAATCAATTGACCGTAGGCATTGCTCTCGTCTGGCCGCAGTCCCAATGAAGGCATGTAGTAGGCGGCCAGTGCAAACAGCACGGGCGCCAGACTGATCGCCAGCAGCAGATACAGCGGGGCCATGGAACGCGGGCGGGCAGGGGTTTGAGTCGTGTCCACGTCAGGTTTTCCTTGTAGGGGCAGAGTTGGGCCTGGAGCGTCGCAGCCATTTCCACGCTACACCGATCCAGGCACACAGGGCAATCAGGGCAAAACCGAACCATTGCAGTGCGTAGCCACGGTTCTTTTCAAAGTCGATATTCGGGTCGGGCCAGTTGGTTTGCAGTTCCGAGGCAGGAGCGGTCTGGGCCAGTACGCGCGGCAATACGGGCAGATCAATGCGGCTGCGCAGATCTTCCAGGGCCAGGTTCTGCACGACAGGGGGCGTGCCCGAAGGACCGGGCAAGTGCTCGGGCAAGGGACTGCTGCCCAGCTCAAACAGACGCGGTACGCGTTCCATCAACTCGCCGGAAATGGTTTCGGAGCCGGAAGGTGCAGCCGGAACGCTAGGGGTTTGCCCCGGTACGCGAGCCAGCCAACCACGTAGCACAAGCAGGCTGGAGCCCGCCAAATCGCCCTCATCCAGCACAAATGGGGTGGCAATCCAGTAGCCCGGCTTACCTTTGAAATTGCGATTATCCAGGAGTACAGTTAACTCACTGCGCCAGGAGCCGTGCACCGCGACAGACTGCCACAAGGCACCTTTATCCAGGCTGGCCTGGGAATCAATGTGAAGGGGAGCTTGTTGGCGGCCTTGTTCTATTTGTTGCGCCAAGCTTTGACGTTCCTGTGCGCGGCTCAGTTGCCAGCGCCCCAGGCTAATGAACAGCAGCATCAGCAAACCCAGACAAACCAGGGCAAGCAGGGATCGAGTCGAAGAAGAACGAGGATTGTTGCTGGACATCAATTCAACCTGAAGCGGGGGATACGTAATGCGTGTGCTAGTCCTGATCGTGTTTCTGGGGATTATTGTTTCGCTGGGTTCGGCCCTGGTGTATTTGATGCGGGACCGGGGTAATTCCAATCGCATGGCCTATGCTCTGACCTGGCGAGTGGGCTTGTCCGTGGCCCTGTTCCTGTTTGTGTTGCTGGCCCATTACCTGGGTTGGATTGAAAGCACCGGAGTGCCCTTGGCTTGAAGTAAAAATCCAGGCCCGCAGAAACGGGCCTGGAGCATGAATCACTAGAACCAGTACACGTACAGATACAAGCCCAGCCACACCACGTCCACAAAGTGCCAGTACCAGGCGGCACCTTCAAAACCAAAGTGGTGTTCGGCGGTAAAGTGCCCGCGCATCAGCCGTATCAGCATTACCGTCAGCATGGTGGCGCCGATAATCACGTGAAAGCCGTGAAAGCCCGTCAACATATAGAACAAGGCCCCGTATGCGCCAGAGGTGAACTTCAGGTTCAGTTCGGCGTAGGCGTGCATGTATTCGTAGGCTTGGCAGGCCACAAAGGCGAAGCCCAGCGCAACCGTCATGAACAGCCAGAAGATCGCGCCGCCACGCTTGCTGGCACGCAAGGCGTGGTGAGCAATGGTCAGGGTGACGCCCGAGGTCAGCAGCAAGGCCGTGTTGATCGTAGGCAGCCACAGTGGTCCTACGGTCTGGAATGGGGCGACAGTGCCAGCAGGGCCCTGATTAGGCCAGGTGCCAGTGAAGTCGGGCCAGAGCAGAGCACGGTGATCCAGGTCGCTTAACAGCGGCGTGGCAATTTCGCGGGTGTACCAAAGTGCCCCGAAAAAGGCCGCAAAAAACATCACTTCGGAGAAGATGAACCAGGACATGCTCCAGCGATAGGAGACGTCTACGCGTGTGCTGTTCAGGCCGGTTTCGGATTCGCGCACGGCGTCGCTGAACCAGAAGAACAGGACCAGCAAGAAGCTGAGAATCCCGACCAGAAACACCCAGAAGCCGCCCGGCCAGTTATTGATCCAGGTAGCCGCACCCAGCAGCGTCAGGCACAGGGAAAGGCTGGCGCGTACCGGGTGCCCCGACAAGCCGGGGACGTAGTAATACGGCGCCTTGGACGGGTGAGCCGTAGTCTCGACATGCATAGTGTTCTCCTTCGGGTCATGTGCCCTGGGGCGCAGTATCCGGCCAGGGTTCAGCTGGCCTGACCAATGAACCAGCGGGCCACCATAATCAGGCCCACAACGAAAACAACCGTGGCGATCAAGGCGGCAATAATCAGATAGACCGGATTGATCTTGGCAATGTCCTGTTCATGGTCGCTGCCACGACGGACTCCAAAAAAACCCCAGGCAATGGCTTTCAATGTCTGGAAAAAACTGAGCTTGCGCCGTGTGAGGTCCCGAAAATCGTCATCCATATCACTGTCCTAAAAATTGACTGCCTTTCAGAAAGGTCCAGGCCATGACGGCGATGACGAACACGGCCAGGAGCAATCCCAGACGGCGGTTGCGACGGCGTTGTTCGGGGGTCATACGGCGTTCCTCCAGTGTTACTTGACGACAGGGGGTATTTCAAATGTGTGGTGCGGGGCGGGCGAGGGCACGGTCCATTCCAGTCCTTCTGCACCTTCCCAGGGCTTGGCACTGGCCACTTCACCCTTGCCACGTGCTGCCTGGATCACGATGTAGATCAGCAGCAGTTGCGACAGGCCGAACCAGAAGGCGCCAATGGTGGCAATCTGGTGGAAGTCCGTGAACTGACCGGCGTAGTCCACATAACGACGTGGCATGCCCGCCAGACCCAGAAAGTGCATGGGGAAGAAGGTCACGTTGAACGAGATCATGGTGGACCAGAAGTGGATCTTGCCCAGACGCTCGTTGTACATGCGGCCCGTCCACTTGGGCAGCCAGTAGTAGGCACCGCCAAACAGGGCGAACAAGGAACCGGCCACCAGCACATAGTGGAAGTGAGCCACCACGTAATAGGTGTCGTGTACCGCAATATCAATCGGGGCCACGGCCAGAATCAGGCCGGTAAAGCCGCCAATCGTGAACACAAAGATAAAGCCGATGGAAAACAGCATGGGCGTTTCAAAGGACAGCGAACCGCGCCACATGGTAGCCACCCAGTTGAAGATCTTCACCCCGGTCGGAATGGAAATCAGCATGGTGGCGTACATGAAATACAGCTGCCCCGTTACTGGCATCCCGGTGGAGAACATGTGGTGGGCCCACACCAGGAAGGACAGAATCGCGATGGCGGCGGTTGCGTACACCATCGAGGCATAGCCAAACAGGGCTTTGCGTGAGAAGGCAGGCACGATGGCAGAAACAATGCCAAAGGCCGGCAAGATCATGATGTAGACCTCGGGGTGACCAAAGAACCAGAAGATGTGCTGGTACAGAACCGGATCACCACCCCCGGCAGCGTTAAAGAAGTGGGTGCCAAAGTGACGGTCCGTCAGCAGCATGGTGACGGCAGCGGCCAGCACGGGCATCACGGCAATCAGCAGGTAAGCGGTAATCAGCCAGGTCCAGCAAAACAGCGGCATTTTCATCAGCGTCATGCCGGGGGCGCGCATATTCAATACCGTCACCACAATATTGATGGCCCCCATGATGGAGGACGCGCCCAGAATGTGGACCGCAAAAATCGTGAAGTCCATGCCCGGTCCCATCTGCAAGGACAGCGGGGCGTACATGGTCCAGCCACCGGCAGGTGCGCCGCCAGGCACAAAGAAGGACGCGGTAAACAGAATCGCGCCCACGGGCAGCAGCCAGAAGCTGAAGTTGTTCATGCGGGCAAAGGCCATGTCCGATGCGCCAATCTGCAGCGGAATCATCCAGTTGGCAAAGCCCACAAAGGCCGGCATGATCGCGCCGAAAATCATGATCAGGCCGTGCATGGTGGTGAACTGGTTAAACAGCTCGGGCCGGAAAAACTGCAGGCCCGGCTGGAACAGTTCGGTACGCAGCAGCAAAGCCAGCACGCCGCCCTCCAGCAACATCACAAAGGAGAAGATCAGGTACATGGTCCCGATATCTTTGTGATTGGTGGCGAACAACCAGCGACGCCAGCCGCTAGGGGTGGCATGGGCATGATGGTGATCATCATGTCCGCTCGGGTTCGCTACATGGTCGACGGTGACGCTACTCATGCTTGACTCCTTGCTGCACTCCCCCTGGCCGTAGTCAGGGATAGATTGATAGTGTGATAGGCGGCGAGCGCAGACTTAGCGCTGTTCCTTGACGTCGGCGGGCATCACGACAGGGTCAGGCCCTTTGCCAGCGTTGCCCCAGGCGTTGCGTGTGTAGGTAATGACCGCGGCAATCTGCACATCTGTCAGCTGATTGCGGAAGGCGGCCATCGCGGTGCCAGGGTGACCATTCAACACCGTGTCGATCTGGCCTTTCTTGGGGGCGAGCACAAATTTCGTATCGCCATCCAGAGCGGGGAAGGTGCCGGGCATGCCTTTGCCGTTGGCCTGGTGGCAAGCCACGCAGTTCTGCGCAAAGATCTGTTTGCCGCGCTCGGTCAACTCGTCCTTGGTCCACTCTTTATTGGGATCGTCGGCCTGGGCAGTCAGCAGATCGTTCTGCTCTTTGGCCCACTTGTCGTAGTCATCTTGCGCCATCACTTGCACCACGATGGGCATGTAGGCATGGTCCTTGCCGCACAGCTCGGCACACTGGCCGCGGTAGGTGCCGACCTTGTCCGCACGGAACCAGGTATCGCGCAAAAAGCCAGGGATGGCATCTTGCTTGACGCCAAACTCGGGCACCATCCAGGAGTGGATGACATCCTCGGCAGTCAGCATGACGCGAACTTTCTTGTTAACCGGCACTACCAGTGGCTTGTCCACTTCCATCAGGTAGTTCGGGCCGATGGGTTCGCGGCCTTCGATCTGGGCGCGAGGGGTGGACAGGTTGGACAGGAATTTCACGCCGGTGGCCGGGCCGTCCAGATACTCGTAGCCCCATTTCCACTGATAACCCGTGACCTTGACGGTCAGGTCGGCGCTGCTGGTGTCCTTCATGGCCACCACGGTTTTGGTGGCGGGCAAGGCCATGCCGATCACGATCAGGAAAGGGATGATGGTCCAGGCTACTTCCACACCCAGGTGTTCGTGAAAGCGCGCGGCAATCGCGCCCCTGGACTTGCGGTGCCGGATGATGGAATAGAACATCACGCCGAACACGCCAATAAAGATGATGGTACAGATGATCAGCATCATCCAATGCAGCCAGGCAATGTCCTGGGCGATGGGGGTAACCCCGTTATGCAAATTGAGCTGATTGACACGGGGACCACCCTCCATGTGGGTGATCTGAGCCAGGCTTGGCCCTGCCGTCGAACAGGCGGTCAGAGCAAATAAACTTCTCCACATCTTCATTGTTGTCCCTCTTTTGGTGTTGCCATGCCAAACCGGGGTTCGGCTGCGTCAACGCTCCGAAAAATCCAACGCTGGAAGAAACTGCTGTGTTGCAGTGGCGGGCTTGTTGCAGCTAAGTGCTGGTCCGCTCGAAGTTTTTAGTAGCTTATCTGTTCACGGAAATTATATAGAACTTGCTTTAGCCTTCAAGGGCAGGGTATGTCCCTAGAAGACAAGGTTGGACTAAACGCTACAAAAGCCGTAATGGGGCAAGGCTTGAATTACAATCGCCGACTATGACTTTGTTCCAGAACCGATCACTTACTCAGGCCCTGCGTCAGCGCATGGCCAGCTTGACCAGTCAGCTGCAACAATTGCCCCCGCCGGGCAGCCGTCCTGTCACTGTTGATGGGCGCGTTGCCGGATGGATCACCCCCAAGGCCGCTCGTTGTATCGAGCCTTTGCCTGGGGTCTCGATTGAAGAAGATGTCTTGCGTCTGAGCGAATGCCCCAGCCAGGAATTGAGCTTGGCTCAGGTCCTGGATCAGGTCGCCCTGCGTTTGCAGGAAGGCGGTTGCATTCGGGCCTGGCGTGACGAGTTGCTGGACGTGGTCGGCGAAGGGCAATGCCTGTCCCGAATTGAACGTGGTGCGGTGCGGCCTCTGGGTTTTTTGACACAAGCCGTGCATTTGAATGGCTGGTCCACAGATGGCCGTATCTGGGCTGCGCGTCGTTCCCCCACCAAATCGACAGACCCGAATATGTGGGACACGCTGGTCGGTGGACTGGCGGTCAGCGGTGAATCTCTGCATACCTCCCTCATACGCGAAAGTTATGAAGAAGCGGGTTTGGCCGAGTCCGTGCTGGATAACTGCACCCCCTTGCGCGTGTCCTTGCGCATGCACCGTCGCCTGCCGGAAGGCTATCAGGTGGAGAACGCCCTGGTCAGCGATTGCGTGCTGGCCGACGATGTGCGGCCCCGCAATATGGACGGCGAGGTTAGTGAGTTTCGCTTATTGACGCTGGATGAAGCCTGGCAAATGATAGAAGCAGATTTGTTCACCCTGGAAGCGCAAGTGGTGCTGATCGACAGCATCAAGCAGCATCTGGACAAGCTGGCCTGAACCTGGGAGTCACCGGGCAGGCATCAACCCGATGGGAGCTACGCATGAACCCGAATCCTTTTGGTATACCTGATTTCAATGCCCTGGGCGGCGGCAACAATCCATTGCTGCGCAGCATGGACATGATGGCGCAGGCCTGGAAAAACATGGCCAGTGGCGGGGCGGGCGATTTGAGCTCGGGCATGATGCCCAGCTTGTCCCCCGATGATCTGGATCGTCGTATTCGCGACTTGCGTGCGGTGGAAAGCTGGCTGCAGCTGAACCTGTCCATGCTGGGCACCACCATCCAGGGTCTGGAGATTCAGCGCTCCACCCTAGCGGCCATCAAGACCATGGCGCAGCAAGGTACGCAGGCTGCTGGTGGAAAAAATCCGTTTGAAGCCTTCATGGCCTTCAACCCCATGGCGGCAGGGGCCGCAGCGGCGGACAGTGCGGCTGCGGGTGCCAAGCCTGCGGCCAGCAAGCCGGAAGCGGCAGCGCAAACGGCCTCCCAGCCCGCATCGGCACAGCCTCAACAAGCTGCGCCACAGCCCGAAACGGCTGCCAAGCAGGATGCTCCAAAAGATAAACAGACCGGTGCCCAGCAGGAAGCCGGTGCAGGTAATCCCGCTGCGCAAGCGTGGTGGAACATGCTGCAACAGCAGTTTGATGCCATGGCGACCGCCACAGCCGCATCAATGCAGCAGGTGGAGAACTATCGGCAGCAGGCGACCAAGGCCAAAGCGGCTGGCTCGGCCAAGCCTCCCAAACCGGCGGCTGCCAATGCCCAGACGTCTGCCAAGACCAGTGCTCCGGCAGCAGCCAAGCCGGTAAAAACGGCAGCGAAAGCCGCTACTAAAACCGCGGCCAAGGCAGCCACCAAAACGGCGGCCAAAAAGACCGCCACGCGCAGTACCCCAAGCAGTACCAAAAAGAACTGATCGACCAACCTAGTAGGTAAATTTTTATGCTTAATATCGTGATTCTGGCAGCAGGCATGGGCAAGCGTATGCAGTCTGACCTGCCCAAAGTACTGCATCCTATCGCTGGCAAACCCATGCTGGCCCACGTGCTTGATAGCGCACGTGAACTGGAGCCGGAAAAAGTTGTGGTCGTGGTGGGTCATGGCGCCGAGCGCGTTCAGCAAACCTTCGCACAGGCCGAGCTGGCCTTTGCCTTGCAGCAACCTCAGCATGGCACGGGCCACGCTGTGCAACAGGCCGTGCCTGAACTGGTCGGTGGCGACAAGGAAGATGACGCTACGCTGGTTCTGTATGGCGATGTCCCTCTGGTCCAGGCCGACACCTTGCGCCGCTTGCTGGAAGCACGCGGCCAAGGCGTGGCCGTGCTGACCGAAACACTGGCAGACTCCACCGGCTATGGCCGCATCATTCGCGGTGAAGATGGCTCCGTGCAGCGCATTGTTGAGCACAAAGATGCCAGCGAAGCCGAGCGTGCCGTGAAAGAAGTGAATACCGGCATTCTGGTGGCACCTACGGCTCGTCTGAAAGACTGGCTGACCCGTATCACCAACGACAACGCGCAAGGCGAGTACTACCTGACCGACATCATCGCTTTGGCCGTTGCCGATGGCGTGTCCGTGCAAGCCGCTCAACCCGCTGCTGGCTGGGAAACCCTGGGTGTGAACAGTCGCATTCAACAGGCCGAGCTGGAACGCTTGTGGCAAGCCGAGCAGGCCCGTCGCTTGCTGGAAAAAGGCGTGACACTGGCCGATCCGGCCCGCTTTGATCTGCGTGGCACACTGGAATGTGGTCGTGATGTGTTCATTGATGTGGGTTGCGTGTTTGAAGGCAAGGTTGTGCTGCAAGACGGCGTGCGTGTTGGTCCTCACAGTGTTCTGCGTGACGTGACGATTGGTGCTGGTACGCAAATCGAAGCCTTCAGCCATCTGCAGCAAGCTCAGGTTGGCGAAGAAGCCCGTATCGGCCCTTACGCACGTCTGCGTCCTGGTGCTGTTCTGGCCAATCACACCCACGTGGGCAACTTCGTGGAAATCAAGAACACCCAGCTGGGCGAAGGCTCCAAAGCCAATCACCTGGCCTATATCGGTGATGCCGATGTGGGGCAGCGTGTGAACATTGGTGCAGGCACTATCACCTGCAATTATGACGGCGTGAACAAGTTCCGTACCGTGATTGGTGACGACGCTTTCATTGGCTCCGATACGCAATTGGTGGCCCCGGTGACTGTAGGTCGTGGCGCAACAATTGGTGCGGGTACAACCCTGGTGCGCAATGCACCGGATGATCAGCTGACTTTGTCGCGTTCGGAACAGCGCAGCGTGTCCGGCTGGAAGCGCCCGGTCCGCAAATCTTGATGTGTGTTAGCCCCTCTTTGGCATTTCTCCTCTTGCATTGCAAGGGGAGCATTGCTGCGTGCTTTTGTGGCACACAGTGCCCGGATGGGCTGATTCTGGATTATCGCCATGCGCATTCTGCAGCTTAATTTCGAGCGCGGTTGGCGCGGTGGCGAGCGGCAAACCTTGCTGAGCATTCAGCAGATGCAGCAGGCCGGTCATCAGGTCAGTCTCTTGGCCCGGCGCGATGAAGAACTGGCCAAACGTGCCAAAGAGCAGGGCTTGAGCGTGGTGGAATGCGCCTCTGTGGGTGCCGCGCTGCGCTATTTGCTGGTGCATGGTCGTGGCTTTGATATCGTTCATTCCCAAACTGCGTCCTGCATGAGCTGGTTGGCCTTGCTGCATTTCTGGCTGCCCAAGCGGGTGGTCTTTACGCGTCGCACGGCTTTCCCGGTTGACCGTAAACGTATCGAGCAACGTAGTGGGCGGCAAGCCAGCAGCCCCTTGAGCTCGAAAGAGCGCCGCACGCGCTGGAAGTGGCGCAAGGCAGACCGCCTGGTCGCCATCAGCCAGGCAGCGGCAGCCGAGCCGCGTCGCCTGGGTTTTTCTGTCGATGTGATTCCCAGCGCCATTGAGTACGTGGAGCAGGATGAGGCCTATGTGAACCACTTGTGGCAGCGCTGGAATTCGCAAGGTTTACACGTTCTGGGGACGATGGCGGCACTGACGGCAGAAAAAGATCCTCTGACCCTGATTCGCGCGGTTCATGCCCTGTATCAGCGTCGTCAGGACTTTGTTTTTTTGCATTTTGGTGCGCCTGGTTCCGAGTCCTCGGCGGCACAGGAACTGATTGCGCAGCTAGGGCTGGAGTCCTGCTACAAGCTGGCTGGTTTTGAAGCCCGCCCCGAACAGGCTTACCGGCTGATGGATGGTTTTGTATTGAGTTCCCGGCATGAAGCCTTGGGCTCCAGCGTTCTGGATGCTTTCGTGTACGGCGTTCCCGTTACGGCCACGATGGCCGGTGGCTTAAGTGAGCTTTTGGATAATGGACGCGGCAACTTGTGCGCGGTAGGCGACGCACAAGCCATCGCCCAGGCCTTGGATGACACCTTGAGCAATCCGACAGCAGCGCGTCAACAAGCCGCATTGGCGTATCGCTGGGTGCAGCAGGAGCATGATCCTGCCGTCATGGTGCAGCGTTATTTGCGTCTGTATCAGCAACTGGTACAGCAACGCGTACGGGCCTGAACCCGGCTTATACCTTAGGCGCAGGCAAAGGCACTCGCGTCTCGAACTTGGCCTGATGAATCGAAAAGAAGCTGCGGATATTGCGGATATTCGCCTGGCTGGTGAACAGCGCATGAGCCAGCTTGTGATACGCCGTCATATCGCTGACCTGCAAAATCACAATGAAATCTACCCCGGTAGAGACGCGGTAGCATTGCGTCACCGCTGCTTCCGGGGCCATCAGGCGCTCGAACTGCTGTAAGTATTCTTCACCCTGACGGTCCAGTGTGATCTCCACAATCGCCGTCAAACTAGGGCCCAGTTGCTCCGGGTCCAGCAAGGCGACCTGCCTGCGAATCACCCCTTGTTCACTTAAACGACGCACTCGCCGCAGGCAGGTTGGGGGAGAGGCATGCACGCGCAAAGCCAGCGCCTGATTGCTGATGGAAGCATCATTTTGCAGCTGCTCCAGAATGCGTAAATCCAGCTCGTCCAGTTCAATCATGACAATGTTTATCTATCTATGATGAAATAAAATTCCACTAAATAAAGTAAATTTTGTTTTTCTTTCATATTGATTATTAAATGAAATTTTAATTCATTTCAGAAAAAAAATAGATATAAAATTTTTCGTGTTTCAGATCAGAATAAGCGGATTGAATTGATTAGTTGGCCCACCGAAAGGGGCCATGAACAGGAGTTGGCTATGTGTGGAATTGTTGGCGCTGTGGCGCAACGCGATATTGTCCCCGTGCTGCTGGAAGGTTTGAAGCGTCTGGAGTACCGGGGCTACGATTCTTGCGGCGTTGCTGTTCATGCGCAGGGCCAGTTGTTGCGGGCACGCAGTACACAGCGCGTGGCCGAGCTGCAAGAACAGGTCAAGGCAGATCATCTGCAAGGCTTTACCGGCATTGCTCACACTCGCTGGGCAACGCATGGCGCGCCTGCTACTCACAATGCTCACCCGCATTTCTCCGGCAAGGGCAAAGCACGTATTGCGTTGGTGCATAACGGCATCATCGAGAACCACGACGAACTGCGCGTCGAGCTGCAAAGCATTGGCTACGTGTTCGAGAGCCAAACCGACACCGAAGTGATCGCTCACCTGATCGACCATCTGTACAACGGTGATCTGTTCGAAGCCGTGCAGCAAGTCATCCGTCGATTGACCGGCGCTTATGCGATTGCCGTGTTCTGTCAGGACGAGCCTCACCGTGTGGTTGGTGCTCGCCATGGTTCGCCCCTGGTGGTGGGCGTGGGTCAGAGCGAAAACTTCCTGGCTTCGGATGCCCTGGCCTTGGCTGGCACGACCGATCAAATCATCTACCTGGAAGACGGTGATGTGATCGATTTGCAGATCAATAAAGTGTGGATCATGGACAAGGATGGCCGCTCTGTTGATCGTCCGGTACACACCGTGCATCTGCATACCGCCGCCGCTGAATTGGGCCCATACCGCCACTTCATGCAAAAGGAAATCTTCGAGCAGCCTCGCGCTGTGGGCGATACCTTGCAAGACATTGAAAGTGTCACGCCCGAGCTGTTTGGCGACCAGGCCTACAAGGTTTTTCAGGACATCGACAATGTGCTGATTCTGGCTTGCGGCACCAGCTACTACGCCGGTCTGACCGCCCGTTACTGGATCGAGTCTCTGGCCAAAATCCCCGTCAACGTGGAAATTGCCAGCGAATACCGCTACCGCGACAGCGTGCCCAACCCGCGCACTTTGGTGGTGACAATTTCCCAGTCCGGCGAAACTGCCGATACTCTGGCTGCCTTGAAACATGCCCGCAGCCTGGGCATGGAACAAACCCTGACCATCTGCAACGTGGCCACCAGCGCCATGGTGCGCGAGTGCAAGCTGTCCTACATCACCCGTGCCGGTGTAGAAATTGGCGTGGCTTCCACTAAAGCCTTCACCACCCAGCTGACCGCCTTGTTCCTGCTGACCATCGCACTGGCTCAAGTCAAAGGACACCTGAATCAGGAGCAGGAAGGCGACTACCTGAAAGCCTTGCGTCACCTGCCTACCGCTATCGCAGCCGTGCTGGCTCTGGAGCCGCAAATCATGGCCTGGGCGGACCGTTTTGCCAGCAAGGAAAACGCCTTGTTCCTGGGCCGTGGCATGCATTACCCCATCGCCATGGAAGGCGCGTTGAAGCTGAAAGAAATCAGCTACATCCACGCCGAAGGCTATCCCGCCGGTGAACTGAAACACGGCCCTCTGGCCCTGGTCACCGAAGCCATGCCCGTGGTCACCATCGCCCCACGCGACGAGCTGCTGGAAAAGCTGAAATCCAATATCGAAGAAGTCCATGCACGCGGTGGCGAACTGTATGTGTTTGCCGACGCCGATACACGCATTGGCAGCAGCGAGCGTGTGCATGTCATCCGCATGCCTGAACACTACGGCAAGCTGTCCCCAATCCTGCATACCGTGACGCTGCAATTGCTGGCGTATCACACGGCTTGCTCGCGCGGCACGGACGTGGATAAGCCACGTAATTTAGCCAAGAGTGTGACTGTCGAATAAGTTTTTCAGACTACATCGACCGAAAAGAGCCGCATAAGCGGCTCTTTTTGCATTCCGCGTTGCTAGACCGTTTCTGAGCGGTTTTCATAGGGAAACAAGCTCAGTGGAAGAGGGTGACCATGCCTGAAAGCCAGGCCATGTGTCGCCCCAAACCCACACCGCTAGCGAACTGGACAGACAGCAACATATAATAATTGATAACGATTCTCATTATGTGCAGTGCGGAGTACCCCTCGTGTCATCTTCAGTTCTTCCCTTGTCAGGCATGTATTCGGCCGAGTCGGTCGAGTCACTGTACTGCGACCACCATAGTTGGTTGCAGCGCTGGCTGCATCACCGCTTGGGTGGCGCAGATCAGGCGGCTGACTTGGCGCAGGACACCTTTGTACGCTTGTTAAGCAGCCGTTCCCGCTGGCAATTTGCCAGTCCTGGCGAGGCCCGCGCCTACTTGCGCAAGACAGCGCAAAACCTGTGCATCAATCTGTGGCGACGTCAGGAAATTGAACAGGCCTGGCTGGATATTCTGGCCGCTACGCCCGAGAACTTTTACCCTTCGGCAGAACGTCAGGCCATGATTTTGCAGGCGCTGGAAGAGATCAGCGCCATGCTCAGCAGCCTGTCTCCCAAAGCGGCCAAGGCGTTTACCCTGGCCGTCATTTGCGATATGACAGACGACGAGGTCGGCGCAGAAATGGGTATTTCCGGCCGCATGGTGCGCAAGTACGTGGCACAAGCCATGTTGGGCTGCATCAGTCTGCATGCTTGCCAGACCGTAGCCGAATTGCGTCAGGAACCTCAGTACTAAGTCTCATGAAGCACGGTTCCAGTTTTTCTTCCTCGTCCACGCCTCCCCACGCTGTTTTGATGCAAGCCGCCGAATGGTATGCCTGTCTGCGCGACGGTAAAGCCAGTGCGGCGCAGCGTTCTGCCTGGCAGAGCTGGCTCAAGCAGGATGAGGCGCACAGCACCGCCTGGCGCTATGTGGAGGAAGTCAGCCGCAGTTTTGAGCCTGTGCGTAGCGCGCCGGATTCACGCCGTGTGGTGGAGAAACTGCATACGGCCAACGAGCGTTTGCATCAGCGTCGCCGCGTTCTGGCCGGTGTGGCTGCGCTGGCAGGAACGGGAGTTCTCAGCTGGCTGGGCTGGCGTCAGTCCTGGCTGCCATCCAGTGTGCTGGCCTTGGCCGCCGACCATTCCACACAAACCGGCGAGCAGAGCCAGATTGTGCTGGCCGATGGCACCCGCTTGTGGCTGAACACCGCCTCTGCCATTGATGTGCAATTCACCGCACAGGCACGCCATATCGTTCTGATTTCGGGCGAGATCTTTATCCAGACGGCCAAGGACGACACGGAAAGACCTTTCACCGTTCAAACCCCGCAGGGCAATATGCGTGCCCTGGGTACGCAATTCAATGTGCGTATGGACAAGGACTGTACGCAGTTGGCGGTCTATGAAGGGGCCGTGCAGGTGTCTACGGCAAAAGGTCAAAACACCGCCACGGTACAGGCGGGCAAGCAGGTCCACTTTAGTGCGCAGCGTATCCGGCAAAGCATGGACGCCGAGCAGGCGCGTGAGGCCTGGACCAAAGGTGTACTGGTGGCTGACAACATCGCCTTGCGTAGCGTGATCAAGGAATTGGGCCGTTACCGCAAAGGCTATCTGGGTGTGGATGATGCCGTAGCGGACCTGAAGGTCTATGGCAGCTTCCCCATCCATGACACGGACCGTGTGCTGAAAATGCTGGCTTCGGCATTGCCGATTCGTATCGATCAGCCCATGCCCTGGTGGACCAGTGTGCAAGCTCTGGATTGATTGAGCAGGGCGTTTCAGTAGCGATAGGCGTAAAAATTATAAAAATAAAATCCGATTAAATTCAAAGGCTTGCCCAGCTTTGGGCAAAAAATCCCGAAAAAGAAGCAAAAGCAGGTTCCGGGTTTTGGAGACTTGGTGGTTTTAGACAGTAAGAGGACCTGATTGGCGTGAGGCCAATGAAGCAGGAGGCGGGCTGCAGTGCTCGCTCAGTACTGAACATCAACGCAAGAACATCGTTCAGGTTCATCGTTTTTATTGTGACTGACCCGTGTTTTTGAAGGATGTCTCCTTATGCATCGTCGCCCCGATCCCCTTTCCCTGTCCAAGGATGCAGGATCGCATTGCGCCCCTTTGCGTCCGCTGGCCTTGGCCCTGTATGTGCTGATGGCCGGTAGTGCCTTTGTCGTGAGTACTCAGCCTGCCCAGGCGGCCACGCAAAACAGCCCGACGGCAGACAAGACCCAGCGTTATGACATTCCAGCCGGCCCCTTGAGCCGCGTGCTGATGCGCTTCTCGCAAGAAAGCGGTGTCTATCTGGTTGGCGCAGGCAGCGTGGCCGAAGGCAAGCAAAGCGCGGGCCTGAAAGGCAATTACAGCGTGGCGCAGGCTTTGGATACCTTGCTTGCGGGCACGGGCATTCGTTACTCGCGTGATGCCAATACGGTGAATTTGTGGCCGGTCACGGAAACCACTCAGCTGGAACCCGTGCGTGTTAAAGGCACTCTGAACCGCGCGACTGAAGACACTGGCCTGTACACACTGAATGGCACCAGCAGCACCGCCACCCGTTTGAATATGGACACCCAGCACACGCCGCAATCGGTCAGTGTGATGACGCGCCAGCAAATGGATGATTTTGGCCTGACCAGCTTCGATGATGTGATGAACTTCACCACTGGCGTTACCGCTAATACGGCGGCCGTGGGTGGCGGGTTTCAGTTTCAGGCCCGTGGCTTTGACATCAGCAATGTGCAGGTAGATGGCGTGCAAAGCAGCTACCGTGCTGCCGGGCGTGGTGCGTTCAACCCAATTTCTCTGGATATGGATCTATACGACCGCGTAGAAGTCGTGCGCGGTGCAACAGGCTTGCTGTCTCCTACCGGCGAACCTTCCGCTTTGATCAACCTGATTCGCAAACGTCCTCAAGCCGAGTTTGGTGGCAAGTTAAGCGCCCAATACGGTTCCTGGAACGACAAGCGCGTGACGGCAGACGTGACCGGCCCGCTGACCGACGACGGCCGTTTGCGCATGCGCGTTATTGGCTCCCGCAAGCAGGCGGACTCTTTCATGGATGGCCAGGACAACAAGAACGACTTGCTGTCCGGCATGCTGGAATATGACCTGACCGACCGCACTTTGCTGACCGCAGGCTACGACTACCAGACCGCCAAGCTGCGAGGCGAAGGCAATATGGGCGTACCTCTGTTTACCAGCGAGGGTGACCGTATCGACGTTTCGCGTTCCATGTCGCTGGTGCCGGATTGGACCTACTGGGACAAGAAGCATCAAAACGCCTTCTTCTCGGTCGAGCACGAGTTTGAAAACAAGTGGAACGCCAAGCTCAGCTACAGCCATCAGCGTGACGATGGTGATGCCCTGATTACTGGCTTGGGGCAGGGTGTGAACCCCGTGGTGCGCCCGGACGGATCCGGCATTGGCATTCGCGCCAATCTGGCCGCCAATGGCTATCGCCAGCAGGACAACCTGGAGTTGTCGGCCAATGGTCCTTTCAAGCTGTTTGGCCGTGAGCACCAACTGATGTTTGGTTTTAACGGCACTCGCAAGCGTGACACCACGTACACCATGCAGGTTAGCGATACCCGCAACTGGTTCATCCCTAATATTTACGACTGGGACGGCTATATGCCCGAGCCCAGCGTCAGCCGCACAGGTGAATGGAACCGGGCCCACACACGCGAATACGGCTTCTTTGCAGGCACGCGCCTGAATATTATTGATCCGCTGAATGTGATCATGGGCATGCGCTTGTCGGATTACAAAACCTACCGCGACAACTACGGTAAAGACGGCCAGTTCACCGGCGTGTCCAACGAGCTGCGTAACCGCAATGAAATTACGCCGTACTTTGGGGTGACGTATGACATCAACCCGAACCTGACGGCCTACGCCAGCTATACCCGCCTGTTTCAGCCGCAAAGCTACAAGGATATCAACGAGAATTTCCTGGACCCCATTACTGGGGTTAACCGTGAAATTGGTCTGAAAGGCAGCTTGATGGAGGAGGCCCTGCAGTTCTCCCTGGCCGCTTTCGAGACCCGTCAAAACAACCTGGCCGTGCTGGACCCTTCGGTGCCGGATGACTTCCTCTTGCCCGATGGCAGCCGCCCCTACGTATCCTCGGGTGCTGGCAACAAGACCAAGGGTTTTGAAGTGGAGCTGAACGGCGCGCTGACTAATAACTGGAACGTGTTTGCCTCCTACAGCTACGCCAGCACCAAGAACGGTGAAGGCGAGCGGATCAACACCTACATTCCCAGCCAAACCTTCCGTCTGGGCACCATGTACCAATTCTCCGGTGCGCTGCAAGGCCTGAGCGCCGGTGCCACCGTGAACTGGTTCGGCAAGCGTGATCTGTGGACGGCTGGTCGTCCTTACACCGCCAGCAATGGCAAGGTGCTGGAAGACACCCACAGCAGCTATGCCCTGGTTGGCCTGCATGCCAATTACCGCGTGAACCAGCACTGGAATGCCAAGCTCACCGTCAACAACCTCTTTGACAAGCGTTACTACGACAACTTCGTGATCTTCCGGGCACGTTACGGCGCACCGCGCAATGTGCATCTGTCCATTGATTACCAGTGGTAATTCCTTCACCCACTTTTATCGAGCCTAAATTATGACGTCGTCTACTACTCGCCATCTTGTGCGTGGTCTGTACCTTGCTATTGCAATGAGCTTGTCGGCCGGCTACGTACACGCCAAGACTCCTGCCCCTGCGGGCTACCAAGCCGTTACCCAAGCACAGATCATGCAAAAACCGACTGCCGCCGAAGTTCTGGAAATTGTCTTCAGCCCTGCACAATCCAGCTTGTACGTGTCCTCGCCCAACTGGAAGGACGAGACCTTGTCGCGCACGCTAGTGCTGGACCCCAAGACCCTGGAAATCAAGCAAGAGATTCCCATGGAAGCCAAGAGCTTTGGGGTGGCTCTGGATGATGCCGCCAACCGCTTGTATCTGACTCAAGGTTTCAACGGCACGATTGCGGTGGTTGATACCGTCAAGAACGAGGTTATCAAGCGCATTCGGGTGCAGGACACCATCAATTTCCAGGACACCATCAATGCTGCTGACTTTGGTCAGGCACGCAAAGATGGTTTGCTGAAGATGATGGAGCGTTTCAAGATCACCGAGGATTTCCAGTACAAGACGCGTGAACTGGTCGTGGACAAGAAAAACCACCGCGTGTTTGCGCCTGGCCTGGGCCTGGGTTTTGACAGCGTGCTGTTCGTGGTGAATACCCAGACCATGGAGCTGGAAAAAGTGCTGCCCGGCTTTGGCTATAACGTCGTGGGCATCACCCTGGACGAAGCCAATAACCGTCTGTTTGTGTCCAATATGCAGGGCCAACTGATGGTCGTGAACACCCAGACCTTGAACATTGATCAGGTCTGGGAAATTGAAGCCGACCAGTTGCTGAATCTGAGCTACGACCCCGCCCAGAACCGCTTGTTCGGTGTGGACCAAGGCATCGACCGTGATGATGCACGTAACCTGCATCTGGAGCGTGAATACAAGCGCCGCAGCTCGGGCCACCAAGTGTTTGTGCTGAACGCAGACAACGGCAAAACCCTGGCAACCATGCCTACCGGCGAAGTGCCGATTGGCGTGCGGTTTGACGCCGAATCCCAGCGTCTGTTTGTCGCTAACCGCGGCGGTGTGCGCGAGAAAGAAGGCAAGGGCTCGGTCAGTGTTTTCGACACGGTGAACTACAAGCCACTGCAAACCATTGAGCTGGCTCCGCACCCCAACAGCCTGGAATACATCCCCGCTGAAAAAGCCTTGTACGTGTCGGTGAAGAACGACGGCAATAGCAAGGAAAAAGGGACCAAAGAACGTATGGTGCGTATCCAGTTCTAAGCTGGTTTTGCAGGCAGCTATGCTGCACGACTGATTGACAAGGTGGGTCCAAGCCCGGGGTCGGCGTCATGCCGAGCTCGGGCTTTTTTTACGTGTGTAGACTGCTTGCGATATTTAGTGTGAATCTATAAGATTAGATATCTAATCAAATTAAATTGTTCAGTACTTTGTGTACATCTTCAGCTAAAGGAAATCCGCCATGTCTCACTATCTGATCGAGCTTTATTCGCCCAATGCCAAGTGGAAAGCACTGCCTGCAGAGCAGCGTCAGCATTTTTTGACCAGCCTTCAGGAAGCGATGGGTGGCCTCTCCAGCCTGGGTATCGAGGTGCTGTCCCTGACAGCGACTGAGCACGACATTGATCACGCCAGCGACCACCGCTTTATGGGTGTTTGGCGCTTCCCGGATCAACAGGCATGCAAGGCATTGCTGGCTGGTATCAAAGCCAGTGGCTGGTACGAGTATTTCGACCATATCAATGCCGCTGGGGCAGAAGGGGGTTTTGCTCAACACTTGGCGGAGCTGGCTAAGGATTCTCAGCTTGTTTGAGGGGCTGAAAGTCAGGAGGATCAGTTAAAAAGCATTCATAGATCATAGTTTATATGATATAAACAGTTATCTATGAACGATAGCTGTTGTCTGTGCCATGCCCAAGAAACTTGCCCCTACCCCTTTTTACTTGCCAGCCGTCGAGTCACGGGCCCTGGTTTGGGGGCGCTGCATTCGTACTCAACGTGTTGCTCAGAAAATTACAGCTCAAGTCTTTAGTTCAAGAGTCGAGGTCTCGGAAAGTACATTACGCCGAATGGAGCGAGGCGATCCGGCTGTGGCGATGGGGAGCTATTTGACTGCTCTGGCAGCACTCGGTCTGCTCGAATCCATCGTGCCAATGCCTGATGCTCATTGGAGTAGCGGCGATACGAAGGGGCGTGCAAGATTGGGCAGAGATGACGATGAGTATTTCTAAGCCTTTATACGTTTATTTGCAGCGGCCTGACACGGGTCAATGGGTGACTGTTGGCCGGTATATTCACGACTCGTCAGCCAAGCTTGGCCAGTTCATGTATGCGCCTAGCTATCAGGATGCAGGTCTACCATGGTCAATTGATCCGGTTAACTTACCGCTGAGTGGCTCTGTTCCAATTCAGGCGAGTCGCTATGGTGGCCTGCATGATGCGCTACGTGATGCTTGTCCCGACGCCTGGGGCCGGTTACTCATTCAAAGGCAACACGGATTAAGTGATAGCTCTCCAAACCATGCTTATCTTCTGAAGGCTGGTAATGCCGAGCGTTGGGGAGCACTGGCGGTCGGCTCTTCGCCTAAGCCCTCGATCGCAGAATTGTCCGCACCGCCCATCGCAGAAATTGAAAAGCTGAGTGCAGAGCTGCAAGCAATGCAGCTGCGCCGCCCTCCGGTGGATCCGCATTTGCGTCGCCGGCTGATGGCCACACCCAGTATGGGTGGAGCAAGACCGAAAGCAACCGTTCGTGATGGTGATCAGTTCTGGCTGGTGAAACCGATCCTGCCATCTGATACCGAGGATATTCCGCGTCTTGAACATGCAACTCAAGAGTGGGGCCGGGCAGTGGGCTTGAACTTTGCCCAAACCGCGTACACGGGTTTTGGTGAGGACTCTGCACTGAGCGTGATGCGCTCATTGAGGTTTGATCGCCAACATGGCCTTAGGGTCATGACATTGAGTGCGGCCTCCTTGCTGCAGACGGAGTATCCCGGTCATTCAGGCTCATCGGCCTGGAGTTATCCCAACTTGGCCAGAACGTTGACGATGATAGGCGCCCCTCAGGAGGATGCCATTGAATTGTTCTGTCGCATGATTTTCAATGCAGTTATTGGCAATGACGATGATCATCCCCGCAACCATGCAATCCATTATCTTCATGATCAGGGCCGATGGCGTTTGACGCCCGCTTTTGATGTCGTTCCTAATACAGATTTCACGCCTCAGTATCTGGCGATGGAGTTGAGTCATGGAAGCCGTCAGATCAGCCGAGCCAATGCGTTACATGATGCCAAAGCCTTTGGCTTGTCAGGCGATGAAGAGGCGGCGGAGATGCTTGACGGGCTGCTGGCCAGGATAGAAGGGCAATTTGATCAGGTGCGCCTCCTGCTTGGACCTCGTCTGGAATCGCTGATGCAGGAGCGGTTGTCTGAAGGACTGCGGCGCATGCGCATTGTGTAGTGACTCGGACGTGCCCGGGAAATGCCTCAAAGCGTTGATTTGAGGTACTTGCGAAGCCCTGGTTCGGCGTCATGCTGGACCAGGGCTTTCTATCAAATAAGCACAGTGCTCAACAAATAGTACGAGCTGCAGCCGCCCAGCACGCCAAGGAACAGCCCGCCGCGACTCCAGTAAGCCAGAAGGGCGGTGACGCTGAGAGCAAGCAGAGCAGGTATGGCTGCAATTTGTATCTCCTGCATGAACATATAAACAAGGAAATTTAGAAAAACAGCTGAAGGTAAGATCGTCTCCATCCATTTGGCAAACCTATCAGGAAACTGAAAATTGAAAGCCACGGGTAAGACTCGAACGAGCAGGCTGGTCAAAAAGAGTGCAGCGATGGAGCTACTGATACCTTCATTCACGAGCTTTCCATTTATCTAAAAGTAGGGCGCTGATCATTACGCTAGGGAGCCAAAAATAAGTCGCTCCAAACAGGGAGTAGAACGCGATTGCCAAGGCCATGCACAGAGCAATCAACACAATCTGCTTGCGGTAAATGCCGATGATCCTTGCCTTCAGTTGCAGGACAGACAGATAGACGAGCACCACACTGGCGGGAAAACCAAGATGAATATTGGTGCTTAGCCAGGCAGGGGGAATGGACTTGGCAATGACTGCTCCCAACACTCCTGAAACTACCCAGAATGTGAATATGGTGAGTCGTATGCAGAGGGTCTCTGCCACCGTATCGTTATTTCTTTCCGTGGCATACGCCTCGTCCCCCAGCATGTGCGACACCAGAACCCGAGAGACAAAGGGCTTGGGCAGCCGCTTGCCTGTTGTGAGGGCAATAGGAAAGTAGCGGCAGTTAATGGATGCGCAAATAATCAGTATTGTCAGAAAACTGGTGTTGGACTCAGCCAGCGGCAGTACAGCAAACTGCCCGCTACCCGTAAATCCCAGCAAACCAGCGGCCAGGATTTCAAGAACGCTCCAGTCGGCTCGATACGCTAAAACGCCGAACAGCATGCTCACGGGAATCATGGCCAGTGCGGATGGGAGCACTCTGATAAAAGTTTGCCTGATGCTGTGTGTTTGGAGGCCATCGGTAGTGGTGTTGCGGCTCGCCATGATCTTGCCCTGTTCTAAACATGCTTGAGTAGTCCAGAGAGATGCTAGTTACTGAGGCGGAAAAGGGTCTTGTACGATCGTGCAAGTTGGTTGCTAGGCGCGCAGCATCAGTTTGGACCAGCGGCCAGGTGGTAGCCCATACACTTTGGAGAAGTGGTGTGTCATATGACTTTGGTCAGTGAAGCCACAGGCAGCGGCAACATCGGCTAATGCGTTGCCAGTGATGATCATCTTTTTGGCTTTTTCAAGGCGCCGCAGACTCAGGTAGCGGTATGGGCTCGTGCCAAATAAAGCACGAAAATCTCTCGATAGACTCCATCGATCTGTACCCGAGACTTGCTCCAAGTGCTCCATTGTCACTACTTGGTTGGAGGTATCCAGCATGAATTGTCGAGCCCGCTCAGCGGCTTGATAATTCAATTTTTTCCGTTGTTTATGGGGCTGGGATGCGCCATGAAGCGCTTGGGCAATGTCATAAATTCCATCGTCCTCCTCAAGACTATCCAGCTGGAGGTCAAGGTTGGAGAGCAGATTGGCAATCGCAGACACCAGTCTTTGGTCTGAGGAGATCCCCCCGGGGATAAATGGTAAGGGTTTGCCGCCCAGTATTTGTTGGATCGTTTCAGGCTGGAGATAAAGAATTTTGTAGTGAAAGCCCGCCTCGGTTCCGGCCTCACCATCGTGCAGTTCATCCGGGTGGATGATTACGGCATTGCCTGGCAGGCTGCGCCGCATTGATTTCTGGTAATTGAAGTGATGGACACCATTGAGGGTGATGCCTAAAGCGTAGGTGTCATGTCGATGGGGCGAAAATCCATAGCCAGAAAAGAACGCCTCCATTCTTTCTATCTTTGAACTTGCCTGGGAAATTTTCGTCCAGTCTTTTTGGCTGTTCATGGCTTGGTTTGAATTGTTCTTGATTTAGCGGTGACCATGGCTCATCGATGCATAAGATTCCTGATGATAAAAATCATAGTAGTCGTGAATGCACTTTTTTGCTGCACCGCATCTCAAGGAAAACCTCCATGTACGGCAGCTAAGCAAGGCGGCACACTGGAAAATAGGCCACGCCCGTCCGGGGTCTGGCCTGTTTTCGGGATGAGGTCTGATGCAGTCTTCACATGTGGCACACGTCCAAGAGATCACGGCTGTTTGGCAGGGCAGCCTGTCCCGGCGCGATCAGGCTGTGGTCCATAGCTGGCGGCGATGCATCGAGCATCACAGGCTGGACCCGGCGCAGGCTTGTGAGGCCTATATCGTGCCCGATTCCCAGTTGCGTGAGCACCGTCAGCAGTCCGAAGCCCTGATCAATATTGCGCGCTCCGGGCTGGAGCGTCTTTATCAGCAGGTTTCCGGGCTGAATTACGTGCTGCTGCTGTCCGATAACAAGGGCGTCACGGTGGATTTTCTGGGTTCGGATGGCCAGCGCGATGCCTTGCGGCAGGCCGGTCTGTATATGGGCTCGGAATGGTCTGAAGAGCGCGCGGGGACCTGCGCGGTGGGCACTTGCCTGCACACGGGCGAGGCTCTGACCATTCATCAAAACGATCATTTCGATCATATGCATGCGCCCCTGTCCTGCACGGCGGCGCCTATTTATCACTATGACGGCGAGCTGGCCGCAGTGCTGGATTTGTCCTTGTTGCAGTCTCCGGAGGCCAAGGCCAGCCAGGGCTTGGCTCTGCACCTTGCCAATGCGGCGACCCGTCGTATTGAGCTGGCCAATTTGATGGCCTGCCACCGTCAGGAGTGGATTCTATGTTTGTCGCAGTCGCCGGAGTTTCTGGATATTGATCCGGAAGCGGCTATTGCGATTGATGGCTCTGGTCGTATCAAAGGCATGACCCATACGGGTGCTCGCATTCTGGCGCGGGCAGCGGGGGTGGACTGGCGCAATCCTGCGGGTTTGCTGGGGCAGGGTTTGATGCGCTTTCTGCATCTGGAAGTGGATCAGTTACCGACTTTGATGCGCTATCGCCCCACACAGGAGCGAGTCGTCATGGCGCGTGATGGCAGTGTGCTGTTTGCCCATGCCATTGAACCCCGACGGGTGTTGAACAATCGGTCTGTGGGGATGGATGGGGCTGCTGTGGATGCCGCCTTGCCGCAGGCATTGCGAGGCTTGGCAGGCACGGATGCAGCCATGCAATCCATGCTGTTGAAGGCCGCGCGTTTGGCTACGCGGGAAATGCCGGTGCTGTTGCAGGGTGAGACGGGTTCGGGCAAAGAATATCTGGCCCGTGCGATTCACACGGCTAGCGGTCGTCGCGGGAATTTTGTGGCCGTCAATTGTGCCGCTCTGCCCGAGAGCCTGATTGAAAGCGAATTGTTTGGTTATCTGGCTGGCACCTATACCGGCGGCGCTGCACGGGGCCGTGCGGGTTTGATCGAGGCGGCTGATGGCGGCACCCTGTTCCTGGATGAGATTGGCGATATGCCGCTGGCTCTGCAAAGCCGGTTGTTGCGTGTGCTGGCCGAGTCCGAGGTGATGCCATTGGGTGCACGCAGCGGCAAGCGTGTGGACCTGCGTGTGATTTCAGCCAGCCACCATGATTTAAGTGCCCTGGTAGAGCAAGGCCGCTTCCGTGCGGATTTGCTGTATCGCTTGAATGCGGCTGTGTTGACCTTGCCTGCCTTGCGTCAGCGCAGTGATCTGGAATGGCTGGTGCAGCAGATATTGCATCGGCGTAACAAGGGCGATGTGCCGGGTTTATCTCCCGAGGCCTGGCAAGCGCTGCAAGCTTACGAGTGGCCGGGCAATTTGCGCGAGCTGGACAATGCGCTGGTGCTGGCACTGGCCTTGGCGGAAGGTTCCTGCATTGAAGTGCAGGATTTGCCGGAGGCTTTGCGCGAGCGGCGTCTGGCCATATCAACAGGCAGCCCGACGGCCGTTCTCTCTGCCGGGGAATCGTCCTGGCAGCAGGTTTTGCAAGCCTGTGGCGATAACGTGAGCGCGGCGGCTCGGCAGCTGGGTATCAGCCGGTCCACCTTGCATCGTTATATCAAGCGGGCAGGTGTGGCTCAGCAAGACTCGGCCCCTGACACAGGCTGCGACACCTGATGCACCACCTGTGCCACAGCTGGCACAGTTTCACCGTCTTGAAACAAGCGAGACCCCTTTAAAACAAGCCGTTCCCGGTTTGGCACGGTGTTTGCTATGTACTCCATAGCTGGGCAGCAAAAGCTCGGCGCAACATTAAAACGATATGGAGACAAATCATGCAAACACAGCAGCAACTGCAGCCGTCTGCGCGACAGTTGGACACGGTTCTTGAACAGTTGACCCATGCGCTTGCCAGCAATGCACCGGACGATGCGGCAGCCCTGTTTGCCGAAGAGTGCTTTTGGCGTGATCTGGTCATGTTCACCTGGAATATCCGAACCATGGAAGGGTGCGATCAGATCCGCGACATGCTGACGCAGCAGCAACAAGGTGCCGTGTCAGCCAGGTTTGAACGCGATAGTGCCGAGCCGGTTAGTGACGATGGTCAAGGTCTGGTGGAAGGCTGGTTCCGTGTGGAAACTGATGTGGCGCGTGGCTACGGCCATATCCGCGTCAAGAACGGCAAGATCTGGACCTTTCTGACCACCATGTCGGAACTGAAAGGGCACGAGGAACCGTTGGGCGTGCGTCGCCCCATGGGGGCCGAGCATGGCATTCGACGTGGACGCCAGACCTGGCAGGAGCGTCGTCAGCAGGAGCAGGCCGAGCTGGGCACGACCGAGCAGCCTTATGTGCTGGTGATTGGTGGCGGGCAGGGTGGTATTGCGCTGGGGGCGCGTCTGCGGCAGTTGAATGTGCCTGCGCTCATCATTGATCAACATGCCCGCCCTGGCGATAGCTGGCGCAAGCGCTACAAGTCGCTGTGCCTGCACGACCCCGTCTGGTACGACCATCTGCCTTACATGCCTTTCCCCGACAACTGGCCTGTCTTTGCGCCCAAGGACAAGATTGGTGACTGGCTGGAAATGTACGTCAAGGTGATGGAGCTGAATTACTGGAGCAGCACCGTATGCAAGAAGGTGCGCTACGACGAGTCCAGCCAGACCTGGGAAGTGGAGATCGAGCGTGATGGCAAGCCCATGACCCTACGGCCACAGCAGTTGGTCTTTGCCACGGGTATGTCCGGCAAGGCGAACGTGCCCAGCATGAAGGGGCAGGATGTGTTCAAGGGCGAGCAGCAGCACTCTTCGCAGCACCCCGGACCGGAAGCGTATGCGGGCAAGAAAGTAGTAGTGATCGGGGCCAATAACTCGGCGCACGATATTTGCGCCGCACTGTGGGAGGCGGGCGCGGACGTCACCATGGTGCAGCGTTCGTCCACCCACATTGTGCGATCCGACTCCTTGATGGAGATCGGTTTGGGAGATCTGTATTCCGAACGGGCACTGGCTTCGGGAGTCACCACGCGCAAGGCAGATTTGCTGTTTGCCTCCCTGCCGTACCGCATCATGGCGGACTTCCAGATTCCTGTGTACGACAAGATTCGCGAGCGCGATGCGGGGTTCTACCAGAAGCTGGAGGCAGCAGGCTTCATGCTGGATTGGGGTGACGATGGTTCTGGCTTGTTCATGAAATACCTGCGCCGCGCCTCGGGCTACTACATCGATGTGGGTGCTTGCGAGCTGATTATCGATGGCAGTATCAAGCTGAAATCCCGAACCGACATCAGCCATTTGACCGAGAACGCTGTGGTGCTGACAGACGGCACGGAATTGCCTGCGGACCTGGTGGTGTATGCCACGGGTTACGGTTCCATGAATGGCTGGGTGGCGGATCTGGCCGGCCAGGAAATGGCGGACCGAGTGGGCAAGTGCTGGGGTCTGGGTTCGGAAACCACCAAAGACCCAGGGCCGTGGGAGGGCGAGCAGCGCAATATGTGGAAGCCCACCCAGCAGCCGAATCTGTGGTTCCACGGCGGCAATTTGCACCAGTCGCGTCATTACTCCCAGTACCTGGCCTTGCAGCTCAAGGCGCGTCAGGCAGGCTTGCCAGTGCAGGTTTACGGGATGCAGGAGGTGCACCATCTGCGTTGATGGGTAGAGTCCTTGTTGTTCGAGTGGAGGTGTGTGGGTCTGCACCTTGTTCTGATTTTGGCCAGATTATCAATTTGATGATCTGGTTTTTTTTGTGTTTACCGGCTGCAGCAGGCGTATCTGCACTGCAAGCACCGTGGCCAGGGCGCTTGTTTTGTTAGAAGTTTTGCTAAATTTTTTACCTGATGTATCTGGCCCGGACGAACCCTATGCAGAGAGCGACGCCCTGCTTTACTGCTCTGTTCTCACTCAGGATTGCCAGTCTCAAGGGGGCATGGGATCTTCGTTGAAAACGTGTGAAAACCAGTCGTGTTGTAGGTGGGAGTTGATTGAACTTGGCCAGCATGCAGCCCAGAATCTGACGAAACCAAGCAGCCTGTCATAAGCAGGGCGAATAGAGTTTCATGGAAAGCAGGAAAAATTCTTATAAGGAAATCGCTTGTAGCATTTCGTAGTTTTCAGCCTGGTCGGGAATGTTACG
This sequence comes from Alcaligenes faecalis, assembly GCF_009497775.1. NCBI lineage: Bacteria > Pseudomonadati > Pseudomonadota > Betaproteobacteria > Burkholderiales > Alcaligenaceae > Alcaligenes > Alcaligenes faecalis. Next base: position 3,899,588 of record NZ_CP031012.1, on the reverse strand, counting down.
GTGGAACCATCCATTGCAAACAACGAAATTTTTGTTGATTGAACTGGACTTCTTTTAATAGCAGGGGCAAGGGTTTTTGAAATTGAAAATTCCCTTTCTGATATTGGAGAGCATATATGAAAAAATCCGCCATCCTATCCAGCGTACTAATGGCTACTGCCTTGAGTTTTGGTCTGCAAAGCGGCGCAATGGCTAATGAGCCAGCCGTGAATCAGGATCATTCGGCAACCACCGGTGAAGCTGTCAGCGATACCTGGATCACCACCAAGATCAAGGCTGATCTGGCCAGCACCAAGGATTTGAAGAGCACGGATATCTCTGTTGAAACCAATAATGGTGTCGCAACATTGACCGGTACCGTGCCCAGCGAAATTGAGCACAAAAAAGCCGTTGCTGCAACGGAAAGTGTGAAAGGCGTTGTGAAAGTCGATTCGTCGGGATTGAAAGTAAAACCGGAATAAAAGTTCCGTCATCAATCCTAATTGTGAATTCCCGTTAAAACAGGAGAGCGACTATGAATGAAGATACGATCAAAGGTAAATGGAAACAGCTGTCTGGCAAGATTCAAGCCAAATGGGGAAAACTGACTAACGATGATATTGATGTTGCGGAAGGCAATACTGAATATCTGGTCGGGAAAATTCAGGAACGCTATGGCATTGCGCGTGAAGAAGCTGAAAAGCAAGTCCGCGACTTTAATGGCGGCGCCTGATCCCCAGGCTTGATTGCCCAGGCATACAAAACGCCCTGCATATGCAGGGCGTTTTTGTTTGTACGGCAGGGCGGTACGGGGAAAGTGCATTCGTGTGGCTTGTCCATGAAGCTCATTGGCACTTTCGCAAAATCAGCCTCAATCCTCATCCATCTCCTGATAACGCTCGACCAGGTAATCCAGCAGTGCTCGCACGGCTGGCATCTGTCCCCGGCGGGACGAAAACACCGCATGAATGATCTCGCGCCGTGGAGCCCAGTCCGGAATCAGTTTCACCAAAGAACCGTCGGCCAATTGATCGCAGACCACCAGGGTGGGCAACTGCACCACACCCACGCCTTTCAAGGCGGCGCAGCGCAGGGCCGTCATATCAGTGGTAATCAGACGGGGTGTGTGATGCAGCACGGCTTGTGCACCATCGGGGCCATACAAGGTCCAGGTATGGCTTTGTTGCGGCAGACCCAAGGCCAGGCTGGGATAGTCCGCCAGATCAGCAGGCGAATTGGGTATGCCATGACGGGCAATCAGCTCTGGGCTGGCTATCAGACATTGGCTACGGTCGGACAGCACGCGCATCACCAGATCGCTGTCTTGCAGCGGCGGGGGACGCACACGAATCGCAATATCCAGCGCTTCCCCGATCAGGTCCACACGCCGGTTGGTGGCATCCAATTGCACGGACACATGCGGGTAGCTGACCATGAAGTCGGCCAACATATTACTGACATGGGCGTTCAGTAAGGTGATGGGGCAACTGATGCGTACTACACCGCGCGGCTCGGCACGTGTCAGCTCAATTGCTGCCTGTGCGGCCTCGGCCTCGACCAGCATGGCCTTGCAGTGCTCGTAATAGGTCTGGCCGATCTCGGTCACGGTGAAGCGGCGGGTGGAACGCTGGATCAGCCGCACCCCCAGGCGTTCTTCCAAGGCGGCCAGCCTGCGGCTAAGCGTGGACTTGGGCAAACCCAGTGCGCGACCGGCTGGGGCAAAGCCGCCGTGATCCACAATCTGAACGTAGAAGTACAAGTCGTTTAAATCTTGCATGGCAGTTTTATCGTTCCATAAATGGAACATAGATGGCCGATTTCGGGGGCTACTGGCTTCGTTGTCCCGAGTTTATTCTGTCTCTTATGTTGAAACAAGGAGATGGACATGAAGAAAATTCTTGGTATCTACAGCGCTCCCCGTCCTCACTGGGTGGGCGACGGCTTCCCCGTTCGCTCCCTGTTTTCGTACCACACACACGCAAAACAGTTGAGCCCTTTCCTGCTGCTGGACTACGCCGGTCCTGCCGAGTTTGCACCCAGCAATCACAAGCGTGGCGTTGGACAGCATCCGCACCGGGGGTTTGAAACCGTCACCATCGTCTACAAGGGCGAAGTGTCGCATCACGACTCCACCGGCAAGGGCGGCACCATTGGCCCCGGCGATGTGCAGTGGATGACAGCCGGTTCGGGCATCTTGCACGAGGAGTATCACTCCGACGCCTTTGCCCGCTCGGGTGGCACTTTGGAAATGGTGCAGCTGTGGGTGAACCTGCCTGCCAAAGACAAGAGCGCTCCCGCTGGCTATCAGGCCATTACCGATCAGCAGATTCCTGTGGTCGCACTGCCTGATGCCGCTGGCATGGTGCGTGTGATTGCTGGAGAAAAGGACGGTGCCGCAGGCCCTGCCAAGACCTTTACCCCCATGAATGTATGGGATCTGCGTCTGAATCAGGGCGGGATTGCCGAGCTGGAAAACCCAGAAGGCTGGACGGCTGCCCTGGTGGTTCTGCAAGGCACGGTGCTGGTCAATGGTCAAAGCGTGGCACGTGAAGGGCAACTGGTGGTGCTGGATCGGGCAGGTAGCCAGTTCAGCATCGAGGCCAATAACGACGCCGTGGTCTTGATGATCAGCGGTCAGCCCATTGATGAGCCCATTGTGGGACATGGTCCTTTTGTCATGAATAGCAAGCAGGAAATCCTGCAGGCGATGGATGACTTCAATAGCGGTCGCTTCGGTGCCATGGCACCTACGGCGGCATCGTAAAGCAAGTGGGTGAGGGCGGCCTGGTCCGCCTTCACCGCTCCCGCTGGCAGGTTTCACCGATTTGATTTGCAGCGCGATTACCCCTAGCGCTGTGGCAGTGCCGGGTGCAGTTCCTGCACCCACCCCCTTCAATCACCGTTAAGGAAAACTGAGATGACTACGCCTTACAAACGACTGGATAAAGACCAAGCCGCTGTACTACTGGTAGATCACCAAACCGGGCTGCTGTCTCTGGTTCGTGATATTGATCCCGACAAGTTCAAGAACAATGTGCTGGCCCTGGCTGATCTGGCCAAGTACTTCAACTTGCCCACCATCCTGACCACCAGCTTTGAAGAAGGCCCTAACGGTCCTTTGGTTCCCGAGCTGAAAGAAACCTTCCCGGACGCGCCTTACATCGCTCGTCCTGGTCAGATCAACGCCTGGGATAACGAAGACTTCGTTAAAGCCATCAAGGCAACTGGCAAGAAACAGCTGATTATTGCTGGTGTGGTAACCGAAGTGTGTGTGGCGTTCCCGGCCCTGTCGGCTCTGGAAGAAGGCTTTGATGTGTTCGTGGTTACCGATGCGTCGGGCACCTTTAACGAACTGACTCGTCATTCTGCATGGGATCGCATGTCGGCTGCCGGTGCTCAGCTGATGACCTGGTTTGGCGTGGCGTGCGAACTGCACCGCGACTGGCGTAACGACGTGGAAGGTCTGGGTGCCTTGTTCTCCAACCACATCCCTGACTACCGCAACCTGATCAACAGCCACACCAAGTTCACATCCGGCAAGTAAGCGCCTTGGCGCAGCGCTGCCCACTTTGGTGGGCAGCGTTTTTTGCTGGTTTGAGGACTGGCCCCTGCACACGCATTTTTGGAGTTTGACCCATGAGTACCCTCAGTTCCGAAGTCTCCGTATCCTTTGATTGCCCTGAAGACCAAAATGGCGACAAGCAGATCCAGCGCGTGCCTGCACGCAGTGCACAAGTGGGCGGGGGCATTACTGTTGGCCGTATCTTGCCGTCCTCGCAGCGGCGTATGGTGGGAGCCTGGTGTTTTCTGGATCACGCTGGACCCGCCGTGTTCACTTCCGGTCCCGGTCTGCGTGTTGGGCCGCATCCGCATATTGGTTTGCAGACCTTCACCTGGATGATTCAGGGCGAGGTGTTGCACCGCGATAGTTTGGGCCATGTGCAAGTGATCAAGCCCGGTCAGGTGAATTTGATGACGGCAGGCCGGGGCATCAGCCATACCGAAGAGTCCTTGCCCGGCGAGGACAAGCTGCATGCGGTTCAGTTGTGGATTGCCTTGCCCTTCAAGGATGCCGCCTGTGAACCGGCCTTTGATCATCACCCCGATTTGCCGTGTTGGCGTGAAGGCGAGTGCGACTTCACTTTGCTGGCCGGTAGTTACGAGGGGCGTCAGGCACCCAGCAAGCTGTATTCGCCTCTGATGGGCATGGATTTGAATAGTGTGAAGGCCGGGCAGATTACCTTGAACCTGCAGCCAGAGTTCGAGTATGGATTTCTGGTGGTGCAAGGCACCGTGGGTATCGGCACCGAGCAGTTTCAGACCAATGAACTGGCTTATGTAGGTCGTGGCTTGACGCAGCTGTCGCTGGAGTTAAGCGCGGGCAGCCGAGTCATCGTCCTGGGCGGCGAGCCTTATACCGATGAGCTGGTCCTGTGGTGGAACTTTGTTGGTCAAAACAAGGAGGTCATCACTCAGGCACAACGCGACTGGCGTGCAGCCCATGAGCGTTTTGGTGTGGTGCAGGGCTATGACGGCGATCCTTTGCAGGCCCCTGATTTGCCTTGGGAAACCGCCTGATTCTATTGAGCGGTCTGCAAGGCCGCTGTGCACCTTGATTGTGCTCCTGATGCTCTGCCTGAATGGCCCCTTTGGGGGCCATTGTTTTTGGACGAAATTTGCCTACCTTGACTGGCGGTCTGCCAGTGATCGGAGTACAAAACAGTGTGCTGGTGTGAACGAGCTTGCAGGCCATGGCCTGTTTGGGTGCTGTAAAAACTTGTGTTTGCACGACAGCGTTGAGCGATTTTTAAAAGGTAGCTGGAATGCGATTGAAAGATAAAGTGGCGGTTGTTACCGGATCGGCAGCGGGTATTGGTTTGGCAACGGCCAGGAAGTTTGCCCAGGAAGGGGCGATTGTGGTGTTGTGCGATCGTAATGCGGATGCCGTCAATCAAGCAGCGCAGTCTTTAAGTGGCAATGGCGTTACCGCTGTGGGCTACACCGTGGACGTGACGGACCGTACGCAGATTGATGCCATGGTGGCGGATGTGAAGCAAAAGTTTGGCCGCATTGATGTGCTGGTGAACAATGCCGGGATCACCAAAGACGCCAAGCTGGTCCGCATGACCGAGCAGCAATTTGACGATGTGATTGATGTAAACCTGAAAGCGGTTTTCAACTTCACCCAGGCCGTGGCCGCGGTGATGCTGGAGCAGGAAAGCGGCTCTATTCTGAACGCTTCCAGCGTGGTGGGTTTGTACGGCAATTATGGCCAAACCAATTACGCAGCCAGCAAGTTCGGGGTAATTGGTTTTACCAAAACCTGGGCCAGGGAATTGGGTCCCAAAGGGATTCGCGTCAATGCCGTCTGTCCTGGTTTTATCGAGACAGACATTCTGAAAACCATCCCGGAAAAAGTGCTGCAAGGCTTTCGTGACCATTGCTGGCTGCGCCGCATGGGCAAGCCTGAAGAAATCGCCAATGTATATGCGTTTTTGGCCTCGGATGAAGCCAGCTTTATCAATGGCACGACGCTGGAAGTGTCGGGTGGTTTGACGGTTTAATGCCGCGTAGACATGGATTGAATCGTTCGTAGCCTTTAGTTGGCAGCTTCTATTTAGTAGTGATGGATACTGGCTACAAAAAAACCTCCACGCTACGCCTTCGGCTTGCTGCCCCCTCGAGGGGGAGTTTTTGCCTTGGGGCGGCCCGGCGACAAAAAAACGGGTCTGAGCGCTTTGCTCAGGCCCGTTTTTAATGTGCTTGTATTTAGGTGGAGAGTTAAAGGATGGGAAGGTGAACGGTTGGCATTATGGATTGAGTAGATCGCACACTGCCTGCGTTCAGACTTCCCTTTAATCCAGCTCAGGGTGGCGGTCCACCAGACGCTGGCGTTTTTGTTTCAAGGCTTCCAGCTCTTCCTCGGCCTTGGCGATGGCTTCTTCCACATCCTGCACGCTTTGCTCAATGTGGTCATAAGCTTCTTGCAGCAGTTCCTTGGCTTCCTTGCGGTTGGAGGCGGTAGGCGTATCGCCGCGCAAGGGGCGGTTCGCCGTTTCAGGCAGGAACAAGGCGGTGATCAAACCGATGACGCTGGCAAACATCAGGTAGTAGGCAGGCACCAGCAAGTTGTTGGTTTGCTCCACCAGCCAGGCCGCAACGGTAGGTGTCAGGCCCGCCACAATGATGGCGATGTTAAAGGAAGCGGCCAAGGCGCTGTAACGTAGCCGGGTCGGGAACAGAGCGGGCAGGGTAGAGGCCATGACCCCGGTCAGGCAATTCAGCAAAACGGCCAGAATCAGCAGCCCCAGGAAGATCTGTACATTGCTGTCACTGCCAATAAAGTGAAAGGCTGGAATCGCAAAGATAAGCAGGCCCAGACTACCAGCCATCAGAAAGGGTTTGCGGCCTATCTTGTCGCTGACAAAACCCACCACCGGCTGCACGAACAGCATCCCTATCATCACCACCACAATAATGAAGACGCCATGCTCTTCGGCGTAGCCCAGGCTGCTGGACAGATAGGTAGGCATATAGGTCAGCAACATGTAGTAGGTGATGTTGGTGACCAGCACCATGCCAATACAAATCAGCAGGGCTTTGCGGTACTTGGAGAAGATCTCGCCAAAGGAAACCGTGGGGCGCTCTGTCAGGGCGGCGCGGTCCTCTTTTTCCATCTTTTCCAGCTGCTCGGTAAAGGCAGGGGTTTCTTCAGCCGCATGGCGCAGGTACAAGCCCAAAATACCCAGTGGACCGGCAATCAGGAAGGGAATGCGCCAGCCCCAATCCTGGAAGGTTTCTTCGGTCAGAGAGGTTTGCAGCAGCACGACCAGACCGGCGCCCAGAACAAAGCCGGCGATGGAGCCAAAGTCCAGCCAGCTACCCAGGAATCCGCGTTGCCGGTCGGGGGCGTATTCGGCCACAAAGACTGCAGCGCCGGTGTATTCACCGCCTACGGAAAAGCCCTGGGCCAGCTTGCATAGCAGCAGCAAGATGGGAGCCCAAAGGCCGATGGATAGATAGGAGGGAATCAGACCGATCAGGAAGGTGCTGATCGCCATGATGATGATGGTCAGGGACAGCACTTTCTGACGACCGAACTTGTCCCCCATCAGCCCGAAGAACACGCCGCCCAAAGGCCGCACCAAAAAGGGCACCGAGAAGGTCCCCAGCGCGGCAATGGTTTGTACGGCGGGTGATGCGTCGGGGAAAAAGACCTTACCCAAGGTGGCGGCCACAAAGCCGTAAACACCAAAGTCAAACCATTCCATGGCGTTGCCCAGGGCAGCGGCCGTCACGGCTTTTTTGAGTTTGCTGTTGTCTACGACGGTAATGTCGTCAATATGGAGCGGCTTGGCGGCCGCGGGGGACTGCGTCATATGGCTTCTCCTGGTAAGCAGGACGATGAGCTGCAGGCTCGCCCTGTGTGCGATCGATACCAGAAAAGGAGCACTGGCATGACGGCATTCTGATCAGGCGAGGCTTGGTGGCGATTCTACGTCCGGCTTTGCTGTTCGTCTATCCATTGAAAGGGTCGAGCAGGCAGAGCCAAGTCGCGAAAAAACGGGACGCGACTTGTCGTCCTCATTGTTACCGAGCCGCAGGCCGTCTCCCACGATATTTGCACATGCTTACAGAGCGCGGCATCCCGGCGGCAAAGGGGCTTTTTTCACGTAGGTTCGTACTTCTTCCACCAGGGCGGCGGCGGCCGGTGTCAGATCATGCTCCTGATGGAACATCAGGCACAGGGTACGGACCAGTGTGGGGGCCTGCAGCAAGGAAAACGTCAGACCGGGCATCAGGACACGCTGTGCGGCCAGGGCTGGCAGCAGAGCAATGGCCAGACCACTTTGCACCAGCGCGGCTTGCGAGGTGGTACTGGAGGCTTCGTAAAACGGGGCCGACGCTTCGATAGGCAGATCCGGGCGCGATTGCAGCACGGCCATGATGCCGGTTTCGTCTACTACGCCCACCAGTTTGCGCTCATGCAGGGCAGACCAGCTGACGGTGTTGTTGGCATCCGGTTTGATCAGCTTGTCGTCGCTGCGATAGAGCACACCAAACTGGTCTTCCAGCAAGGGCTGACTGTCTAGTCCTTGGACATCCGCCCAGGGACTGGTCAGACCAAAGTCGATTTCCCCCGCCACGATCTGGCGCTGAATGCGTCCCGAGTTGTCATCGCGTAAATACAGGCGCACTGCCGGATGCTGCTGCGAGAAATTGGCGGCAGCCGGTGCAATCAGGTCCGTAATGGCCGAGGGCGCAGCGGCCACACTGACACGTCCGCTTTTCAATTCCCCATAACGCATGACATCGCTGATGGCGCCATCAAAGTCCGCCAGCAGGCGGGTGATGCGCGGCAGAAACTCCAGGCCAATAGGCGTCAGGGACACGCGGCGGCTGGTGCGATTGAACAAGGTGGTGTTCAGGGCAACTTCCAGCTGCTGGATCAGGCCCGTGACCGAGGATTGTGTTTGAAAAAGGCGACGCGCGGCATGGGTAAAACTGGCCTCCTGGGCCACGGCGACAAACGCGTTCAAGTGCTTGAGCGTGATGTGCTTGGGAAGTCTGTCCATATCATTTTCTGATTAATCAATTAACTTAAACAATTTTTCATATTAATAATACCTTTGGATAATGCGGTCAACTCCCCTTTTTGTGGGAGGGTTAGTGGAGACGTAGATGCAGACAGACGACCGCAGGCTGGACGTCAAGATCAGCAATGGCTGGATTATTGATGGCTTGGCCACCCCGCGTTGGCGTGGTGATGTGGGTATTCGAGAGGGACGGATTGTCGCCGTGGGCGACCTGAGCGCCTGGCACGCCGATCAATCGGTAGACGCCAGCGGCCATGTAGTGGCTCCCGGTTTTATTGATACACACGGCCATGATGATTTGATGTTCATCGAACGACCTGTTCTGGACTGGAAAACCAGCCAGGGCATTACGACGGTTGTGGTTGGCAATTGTGGTGTCAGCGCTTTCCCGGCTCCTTTGCCCGGCAACTCGGCAGCGGCTTTGGCCTTGCTGGGTGATTCTCCCTTGTTTGAAGACATGGCGCAGTACGTGCAAGCCGTGCGAAACCTCAAGCCCATGATCAACGTGGCGGCTTTGGTGGGTCACGCGAATTTGCGCATGGCCGTGATGCAGGACCCCTTGTCCCAGCCCAATGCTGATGAGCAACAGGCCATGGAAGCCTTGTTGGCCCAGGCACTGCAAGAAGGTGCGGTGGGCTTTAGTACCGGCCTGGCTTACGAGCCCGGCTGCATGGCCGAACCGGCCGAACTGGAAGGTCTGGCCCGTGTTGCCGCTTCCAAAGGTTCCTTGCACACCAGCCATATTCGCAATGAAGGCGACACGGTGCAGGAGTCGGTAGAAGAAGTGCTGGCGGTAGGCCGCCAGACGCAGTGCGCCACCCTGGTGTCGCACCACAAGTGCATGATGCCGGCCAACTGGGGCCGCAGCAGCCATACCTTGGCCAATATTGATCGGGCCCGCGCCGATGGCGTGCAGGCCACCCTGGATATTTATCCCTATTCGGGCAGCTCCACGATCCTGATCCCCGAGCGCGCCCACACCATAGACCAGATTCGTATTACCTGGTCCGAGCCCCACCCCGAGTGCAATGGCCTGTATCTGGCCGAGATTGCCGAGCAGTGGGGCTGCGACCGGGAAACTGCCGCACGGCGTTTGCTGCCTGCTGGCGCGATTTACTTTGCGATGGACGAGAAAGAAGTTCAGCGCATTTTCAGCCACCCATGTTGCATGGTGGGCTCGGACGGATTGCCTGCGGATGCGCACCCCCACCCTCGTTTGTGGGGCAGTTTTACGCGCATTCTAGGGCGGTACGTACGCGAAGATGGCCTGATGTCCCTGGAGCAGGCAGTCGCCAAAATGACAGCCATGCCTGCCTCGGTCTTCGGGCTGGAAAACCGCGGCGTGTTGCAAGTCGGCGCCTGGGCGGATCTGGTGGTGTTTAATCCCGAAACGGTGCAAGATTGCGCCACCTGGGAAGAGCCCACCTTACCGTCTCAAGGTGTGCAGACCGTGTTTGTGAATGGCGTGCAGGTTCACCCTGTCGCCCCGGAGCAGCGGCCCGGCCAGGTGCTTAATCGCGCCTTTGCCGCTCAGGCACAAAGCCTGGATGCGCCGATTATCCCGCTATAAGCGGCGCGTCGGACAAGAAAACAGTCGCTGTGATCTGGGGCGGTCAACCAGGGCGGGGCGATTGCATCACATGCAGGCCGGTTGTTGAAAACCGGCCAGGAAGGATCGTTAAGGAGACGACATGAGTGTCATTCAGCAACAAATGCCAACGGGCAAGCGCAATGCTGCCATGGTGGTGTTTTTAATTGGCATGGCGATTGCCTTGTACACCCACTTTTACATGCCGGGTGAAAGCTCCCTGTGGGGCTTGACGCCGGTAGTGGTGTTTGCGCTTATCGCCCTGTTGGGTGTGGACATTGTTCTGGCCACGATTGGTGCGATTGTATTGGGCGCCATCATGACCAGCACGACGCCCATTGCCATGGGTAAACTGCTGGCCGAGTCCCTGGGCTCGTTCATTGCAGTTGTAGGTTTGATTATTGTGCTGGGCGCCGGGGTGGGTGAAGTGGCCGCCCGTACAGGTGCTGCCGAGCAATTGGTGCGAGCCATTGTGAAGCGTATTGGTTTGTCCAATCCGGTACGTGTGCGTCTGGGCATCATGGTGGCTTCCACCCTGATCTGTGGCGCTTTGGGTACCCTGGCTGGCGGTAACGCCATTATTGCTGCGGTGGTGATTCCTATTGCTGCTGCCGTGCGTCTGTCCCCCCCTGCTGTGGCTGCCTTGTTCCAAAGTGCCGGTTCCGCCGGTCTGGTACTGGGCCCATTCACCCCTAACGTGGTGACGGTAACGGGTCTGACAGGTCTGAGCTACACCGACTACCTGCTGGTTGCCGGTCTGCCTATGGCCGCTGCCACCTTGCTGACGGGCTGGTTCATGTCCGGTCGTATCCAGAAGATGACCAAGGATCAGTTCCAGTACGAAGAAGCCTCGCAAGGTCAGGCTGCTTTTGACGTGAATGCCAAGGCATCGCCCAAGGCTGTGCGCGCTGCCTGGGCTTTCTGCATCACTATCGTGGGTCTGGCTGCTGTGGGTATCGCCTCCAAAGCCGGTTTTGCCTACGCCATTATCGTGATGGTGTCCCTGGGCGCCACCACTGGTCTGGCCGGTGGCATGAATCCGCGCGAAATTCTGCAGGCTATGTATGCCGGTGCGGGCAAGCTGATCTGGATTTTCTTCCTGTTCTGGCTGTTCAACCCGGTGCTGGTACTGGTGGATCAACTGAACGCCTATCACGCCTTGCTGGATTCGGTACAACCGTACCTGATCGGTATCAGTGGCGCGGTGCTGTGCATGTTGATTGTGGCCTTTAACGTGGTCGGTCACATTCCCGGTGCTGCCGTGGCGCAGATGACTTTTACCGCGAAGATTTTTGGTCCTGTGCTGGCGGCTGCTGGTGTGGGTCCTGCAGCGACTGCCGCCGTGATTCTGGGCAGCTCGCAGATTGACTGGTTTGGTCCTTTCCCTTCTTCAGATATGTTCGGCCAGATGGGCCTGGCGCGTTCCACTCAGCTCAAGTACATGTTGTATAACGGCTGGGCGGTCATGGCGGTCAACTTACTGATGTTCGCCGGCCTGTTCCTGATTCTGGTCTAAGTATTGAAGGAGTGTTTGTATGTTTACCTTAGGAAGCGAGTTGTTGGATGCGCCGCTTGTTCGTCAGCGCTTGCAAGAACGTCTTGAGCCTTTGCTGAGTCAGGAGTCCGCCCGTATTTCCATGGCGGTCTACGCTACCGACGGTACCTCCTTGTTCGACTGGCATGCGCAGCGCGTCATGCCGTCGGCCAGCCTGATCAAAACGCCCATGCTCCTGTGCCTGCTGGAACAGGTGGCCCAGGGCAAGCTGTCACTGGATACGGTTTACCCTCTGCCCGAGGGTGACCGTACCCCCGGCACCGGCATTTTGAGCCAGTTGCCTGGCGTGCCCAGCCTGAGCCTGCGCGAGCTGGCCCTGCTGATGATTATCCTGAGCGATAACGTCGCCACCAATGCCCTGATCGACTTGCTGGGCATGGATAACATCAACGCCTGGAGCGCCCAGGCCGGTTTGCAGCATACGGATTTGCAGCGTCACATGATGGACATGAAGGCGCGCGAGGCTGGTAAAGACAACTGGACGACCGTTCAGGATGCCTGCTCGACCTTGTTGTACCTGCTGCATTCGCCTGCCTTGCCGGAAAACCTGCGTCAGCAGGGGCTGGACATGCTGGCCGATCAGCGCGAGCGAGGTCACTTTGCGGCAATTTTGCCTTCTGTCGCTCGACTGGCTCACAAGACCGGCTCCTTGCCCGGCTTGCGTCATGACGCCGGTATTCTGACGATGGGCGAACGCAGTGTGGTGCTGGCCGTGATGGCTGATGGCTTTACCGATGGCCGCACCAGCACCTCTCTATACGGTGGCCAGGGGGCGGGTGTCCTGTCCCGCCTGGCCTTGGAAACGGCCCGCGCCCTGCAGTACTGAGCCGGTCCGAAAGGATAAAAGTATGTCTACGACACGTGTTGCCCTGGTTCAACTGGATAGCGGCCGCGACCGCCAAACCAATCTGGACCAGCTAGAACATTGGGTGCTGGCCGCCGCCAAAGATGGGGCACAACTGATTGTGACCCCCGAGTACAGCGATGTACGTGGTGATACGGAGTGGTTGCAGCAAAACGCCACGCCCATTCCGGGTCTGGTGACGGATCACATGTCCAGTCTGGCGCGCCATACCGGTGCCTGGATTCATCTGGGTTCCATGCACGAGCGCCGTCCTGATGATCATCGCCTGGGCAACACGAGCGTGACGTTTTCGCCAGAGGGCGAGATCGTGGCGCAATACCGCAAAGTGCATTTGTACGATGCGGTGGTGAACGGTCTGGAATACCGCGAGTCTGATGATTTCTGCCACGGCCAGCATCTGCAAAATGTGCAGGTCGGGGATCTGAATCTGGGCCTGAGCATTTGCTACGACATGCGCTTTGCCGAGCTGTTCCGTACCTTGCGTGCCCGTGGTGCGAATGTGCTGGTGGTGCCAGCTGCCTTTAATGTGCATACCGGCCGTGATCACTGGGAAGTGCTGTTGCGCGCCCGCGCCATTGAAAACCAGTGCTACGTGCTGGCGGCAGCGCAGATCGGTGGTCCCGGTCCTGCCATGCCTTGCCTGGGCCGCAGCATGATTATTGATCCTTGGGGCACGGTTGTGGCCTGTATGCCTGATCATCCAGGCTATATCTGCGCCGATCTGGACCCCGTTCGCGTGCAGCGCATGCGTGAGTCACTTCCGGCCTGGCAGCACCGCCGGGGTGATCTGTATCCTATTCCTTCTTGATTGTGTGCTGAAACAGACTGGAGTCTGCCATGACCATTCCTGCTGCCTTTGAGTTTTATCCGGGCACGGCCCCCTTGTTGATTTCCATGCCCCATTCGGGCACCTACGTGCCCTCGGACTTGCTGGCGCGTTTTACGGAGTCAGCGCGTCAGGTGCCGGATACGGATTGGCATATTCCCCGCTTGTATGAATGTGCCCAGAAACTGGGTGCGTCCGTGCTGGTAGCGACGCATTCGCGTTTTGTGGTGGACCAGAACCGTCCGCCAGACAATGCCAGCCTGTATCCCGGTCAAAGCGTGACCAGTCTCTGTCCTTTGGACACCTTTGGCGACGAGCCTATTTACCAGCCCGGCCAGGAGCCGGACGAGCGTGAAATTGCCCAGCGTCGTGAGACTATCTGGCTGCCGTATCACCAGAAGCTGGAAGAAGAGTTGACGCGTCTGCTGGCTCTGCATGGCCGTGTGGTCCTGTGGGATGCGCATTCGATTCGTTCGGTGGTGCCGCGCTTTTTTGAAGGCCGCCTGCCGGATCTGAATTTCGGGACTGCCAATGGCGAGAGCTGTGATCCTGCCTTGAGCGAACGCCTGATGAAAACGGCCTCGGCCAACAAGGACTACAGCAGCGTCTTGAATGGCCGTTTCAAAGGTGGCTACATTACGCGCCACTACGGACGTCCCGAGCAGAACATCCATGCTGTGCAGCTGGAAATGGCGCAGTGCTGCTACATGGAAGAGCAGTGGCCCTTTGATTACAAAGAAGAGGCCGCCCGCAACATTCAGCCCCTGATCGAGGCCTTGCTGCGCGACGCGCTGGCCTTCGCGACCGAGTCGTAAATTCATCCTGAGCCCCGGCACAGACAGGCCGGGGCGCTACACTATCGCCTTGGCCACGGTGGCCGTAGAGCGATTCATTCATGTCTGACCTTTCCCCGCCCCTGTTCGAGAAATTGTGCTGTCCCCTGGACGGCTTGCCGCTCTCGTTTGAGGCTCCCAGCTGGCGCTGCCCCTCGGGCCATTGTTTCGATACGGCCAGCCAGGGCTATATCAATCTGCTTCCTGTACAGAACAAGCGTTCACGTGATCCGGGCGACAGCAAGGAAATGGTGGCGGCGCGTCGCCGTTATCTGGAGTCGGGGGTGTACGAGCCCATCGCTGCCGGTGTGTGGCGTGCCTTGATGGATGGCCTGGAAGGGGAGGCACCTTATGCCTGTCTGGATGCGGGCTGTGGCGAAGGCTATTACCCGCGTTATCTACGTCAGCAGGATCAGGATGGGCAGTTGGCCCTGATTGGTCTGGATATCTCCAAATGGGCTGTCATGGCGGCGGCGCGCAGTTCCTCGGACATTCGTTGGCTGGTGGGTAGTAATGCGCAGTTGCCCGTGCCAGATGGCGCTTTGGATGCCTTGCTGTGCATGTTTGGCTTTGCCGTACCCGAGGAGTTTTTGCGGGCGCTGAAACCGGGCGGTATCTGGGTGCAAGTGGAAGCGGGCACCGAGCATTTGCTGGAATTGCGCCGCATTATTTATCCGACCTTGAAGGCCGATAAGGACGAGGACCAGGAACCGCCAGCCGGTTTCAGTCTGGAAGCCACCGAGCGCGTTCGTTGTCAGATCAGCCTTGATTCACAGGAGCAAATTGCCGATCTGCTCCTGATGACGCCGCATTTGTTCCGAGCCAGCGCACAAGGGCGGGAACAGGCTCGTCAATTGACGAGCCTGGATCTTCAGGTGGATGTGCGTATCAAGGTCCTGCGCCGTCTTTAAGCGCGGTTGACGTCCGTGTCGCTGGCAATGGGGTCGCACAGTTCAACCCGGTTGCGACCATTGCGCTTGGCCTTGTACAGCGCTTCATCCGCCAGTTTCAACACTGTGCTGTGTTCGCGGGCATGCAAGGGCCAGTGCGCCAGCCCAATAGAAATCGTAATGGGCGAGCCAGCTGGGCTATTGGTTTCGCTGATCAGAATGCGCAGGCGCTCGGCCAGTTGCACGGCCTGGTCTATATCCTGATCGGGCAGGAAAATACAGAATTCTTCACCCCCGACCCGACAGATCAGGTCTGTATCACGGGTGCAGGCCCGCATGGTGTCGGCCAGAAAGCTTAGCACCAGATCACCCACATCGTGCCCGTAGGTGTCATTCACGCGCTTGAAGTGGTCAATATCCACTGTCAGCACGGAAAAGGGCGTGTCCGTTTCTTTCCATTGCTGCAGCACAACAGCCATGCCACGGCGGTTATTCAGGCCGGTCAGCGGGTCGGTATTGCGTTCCACATCCATGACGCCCATTTTGCGATTCACGCGTTTCAAGCCCAGCAACATGGCCAGCTTGATCTGGCGGGACTCGAAATACCAGGCGTGAACTTGCTCGATGCGCGAACTGGCCTTGGCGGAGTCCAGATGCGGCGCCTGGCGAGCCAGTTGTCGCAAGGGTTTGGCGATCAGCATGGCCAGCATCCAGATCAGGATTTGCACGGCCAGGAAAAAGGGGATGGAGTTGCGCAGCACCTTGCCCAGCAGGACGGTTAACTCATCCAGCACCACTTTGGTGGGGCTTTGCACCACTACACCCCATTTCACATCGCTGCTGGGTGCGAAACCGGCCAGCATGTCCACGCCTTTCACGTTGCGCAGGGATAGCGCGTCGCTCTCGCCCTGGCTGACTGCGTCAATGGCCGGGTTGCCGTGGATGACTTCGCCAATCCGGGCCACATCACGGTGGAAAATCAGCCGTTTGTGCTGGTCGACGACATAAATGTAGGAACCATCGCGGTAAAAATGCTCGCCCAGCAAGGCGTTCAGGCTATTGGGCTCGTGCAGGTAGATGGAACCGCCTACCAGGCCTTTGTAATTGCCTTCCGCATCAAAAATCGGGTGTGACAAGAAGATCAGCAAGCGCCCGGTTGCGGACAGATAGGGCGGGCTGACCACGGGTTTTTGGGTTTTCAAGGCCAGTTGCGTGCCTTCTCCCCGCAGTGTCGTGCCCACCAGGCTGAGCTGTTGGGGCGCATTGGCCAGAACCCGGCCCTCGGCATTCAGGATCAGGACTGAATTAAAACTGTTGTTTTGTTCCTTCAGGCGCCTGACCTCATCACCCAGCAAAAGCTCGCCCTGGTATAGAGAGCGGGAGAGCACGCTGGCGCTGTAACTGAGTTGCTGCTGCAAGTTGGCAATGAAAGCATCGGTGCTGCTGGCCAGTTTCAGGGCGTACGCACGGTTTTTCTCCAGTGCTTGCTCGATCAGCAAGGAGCGTTCAGCCGAATAGGCCCCATACAGGGTGTAGCCCATGGTCAGCAGACTGCTGGCGGTAGCCAGCAAGAGAATCAGCCGGCGCAGATCAACAAAAAACATGAGGTGGGCGAGTGCTCGAAGAAAAGGGGGCGATGAGGCCAAAAGACGGGTGGAAGGCACCTAAATGATTATACGTAAAGAATGTTTCGGAGTTTATGTAGGTGTGACGTAAGGCCACAGGAGGGACGCCGCGCGGGGCAGGGGATTTCGTCAGAGTGTAAGATGTGAAATGGTCTAGACCAATAGACAATTACCACATGTGTTTCGCTGGCTGGGTAAATTGGATGGTATCGGCCGGCACTTTTCCATGGAGATCCCGATATGAAAAGCGTAGATAGTTTTAAGGCTTTGCACCAGTTGGATGTCGGCGGGCAGTCCTACGACTACTATCGGTTGGATGCGGTTCGTGGAGATGGCCTGGATGTTGCCAGCCTGCCCTATGGTTTGAAGATCCTGCTGGAAAACTTGCTGCGCACCGAGGATGGTGGCGATGTAACGGCCGATGATATTCGCGCCCTGGCCGCCTGGGACCCTGCCGCCGAGCCCGATCGTGAAATCGCCTTTACTCCCGCACGCGTTGTGCTGCAGGACTTTACGGGTGTGCCCGCCGTTGTGGATCTGGCCGCCATGCGTGAAGCCATGCAGGCCTTGGGCGGTGATCCGCAAAAAATTAACCCCCTGGCACCGGTAGAGCTGGTTATTGACCACTCGGTGATCGTGGACGACTTCGGCAAGCCCAGTTCCTTCGAGCGCAACGTGCAGATCGAGTACGAGCGCAATATGGAGCGCTACCAGTTCCTGCGCTGGGGCCAAAGTGCTTTCGATAACTTCAAGGTCGTGCCTCCAGGCACGGGTATTGTTCACCAGGTGAACCTGGAACACTTGGCCCGTGTGGTCTTTACGCGTGACGAACAAGGCCGTCAGCTGGCGTATCCCGATACCTGTGTGGGCACGGACTCGCACACGCCTATGGTGAACGGTCTGGGCGTGGTCGCCTGGGGCGTAGGTGGTATCGAGGCCGAAGCCGCCATGCTGGGCCAGCCCATTTCCATGCTGATTCCCCGTGTGGTGGGTTTCAAGCTGACAGGTCAAATGCCTGAAGGCACCACCGCCACCGACCTGGTGTTGACGATTACCGATATGCTGCGCAAGCACGGCGTGGTCGGCAAGTTTGTGGAGTTCTACGGCCCCGGCGTCAGCGCGGTGCCTTTGGCCAACCGCGCCACCATCGGCAATATGAGCCCCGAATACGGCTCCACCATCTCCATGTTCCCGATTGACGAGGAAACCCTGCGTTATATGGAACTGACCGGCCGCAGCAAAGAGCAGATCGAGCTGGTACGCGCTTACGCCAAGGCTCAGGGCCTGTGGCACGATCCGCAGCACGAGCCTCGCTATTCCGAGCGCCTGGAGCTGGATCTGTCCACCGTTGTGCCTTCGATTGCCGGTCCCAAGCGTCCACAGGACCGCATTGCGCTGTCTTCGTCCAAATCCGCCTTCCGCACCTCGGTGCGTGACCTGCTGGGCGACGATGTGGCCACCTATGACGAGGCTGTGGAAGAAAGCTTCCCCGCGTCGGACGTGCCTTCGCACAAACCACCCGCACCGCGTAAAGCTGCTGTGAAGTTCACCTTGGCTGACGGTAGCCAGTGCGAGCTGGATCACGGTTCGGTGGTGATTGCCGCTATTACCTCGTGTACCAATACGTCCAACCCCAGCGTCATGATGGCCGCCGGTCTGCTGGCCAAGAAAGCCGTGGAAAAAGGCCTGAGCCGCAAGCCTTGGGTGAAAACCAGTCTGGCTCCGGGATCGCGCGTGGTCACGGACTACTACCAGCGTGCCGGCCTGACCTCCTACCTGGACAAGCTGGGCTTTGATCTGGTCGGCTACGGTTGCACCACGTGTATCGGTAACTCCGGTCCCTTGATTCCAGAAGTCAGCCAGGCCATTAACCAGAACGATCTGGCCGTGGTGTCCACGCTGTCCGGTAACCGTAACTTCGAGGGCCGTATTCACCCCGAAGTGAAGATGAACTACCTGATGTCGCCGCCGCTGGTGGTTGCCTACGCCTTGGCAGGCACCATGGATATCGACCTGTTCCAGGAGCCTTTGGGGCAGGGCAGCGATGGCAAGGACGTGTACCTGAAAGACATCTGGCCTTCCGCTTCTGAAGTGCAGGACGTGATCAGCAAGGCGATTGCCTCGGATATGTACCGTGATGGTTATGCCGATGTGTTCGCCGGTGACGAGCGCTGGCGCTCTCTGCCTACCCCCAAAGGGGATCGTTTCGAATGGCAGGATGATTCCACCTACGTGCGCAAACCGCCTTACTTCATTGACTTGAAGCGCGATCCAAGCCCTGTCTCGGATATTCGCGGTGCGCGCGTGCTGGCCAAGCTGGGTGATTCGGTGACCACTGACCACATCAGCCCAGCCGGTTCGATTGCCCGTACTTCGCCAGCGGCTACGTACTTGATGGATCACGATGTCAAACCGCAGGATTTCAACTCCTACGGCTCGCGTCGCGGTAACCATGAAGTCATGATTCGCGGCACTTTTGCCAACGTGCGTCTGCGTAACCAGCTGGCTCCGGGCACGGAAGGTGGCTACACACGCGACTTCACGCAAGATGGTGCACCGGTGGCAACGATTTACGATGCCTCGCGCAACTACTTGAATGCCGCTATCCCGCTGGTGATTCTGGCCGGCAAGGAATACGGTTCGGGTTCCTCGCGTGACTGGGCTGCCAAAGGCACGGTGCTCTTGGGTGTACGTGCCGTGATTGCCGAGTCTTACGAGCGTATTCACCGCAGCAACTTGCTGGGTATGGGCGTAATGCCTTTGCAGTTCCCGGCCGGTCAAAATGCCGAAACCCTGGGCCTGACGGGCGATGAAGTCTTTGATATCGAAGGCATTAGCGCCCTGAATCAGGACAAGATCCCCGAGAAGGTCAAAGTGCGTGCGGGCGATATCGAATTCGAGGCCCTGGTCCGAATTGATACGCCTAGCGAAGCGCATTACTACCGTCACGGCGGTATCATGCAGTACGTTTTGCGGGGCTTGTTGAAAGCGTAAGCCCGGCAGCAGGCCAGGGCGTGTGCAAGCACGCCAAACAGTGCGTCAGTTGTGCTCTGTGCAACTGGCGCACTTGTGTGTTGGAAGGGCCGGCACTGTTGCCGGCTCTTTGTTTGGATAAAGAAAAATGGCAAATACCCAAGAAGCGTCTTGGTCTGAATTACTGTCTGGCCGTAATGGCTTGCGCTCGCTGGCCCTGGCCGGGGGCGTGGCTGTCCATGCGATCAACGTCTACGTGGCGACCACGATTCTGCCCTCGGTGGTGGAGGATATTGGCGGGCTGGAGTACTACGCCTGGAACACGACCTTGTTCGTGGTGGCCTCGATTCTGGGTTCGGCCCTGTCGCCACAAGTCCTGGAAAAACTGGGTCTGCGACACAGCTTTTTGCTGTCCTTGCTGTTCTTTGCCATTGGCACGACCTTGTGCGCGGCAGCACCTTCCATGCCTTTCCTGCTCTTTGCCCGCACGATTCAAGGCTTGGGCGGCGGCTTGCTGCTGGGTCTGAGCTATTCCTCGATCCGGCTGGTGTTTGAAGAGCGACTTTGGCCGCGCGTCATGGCGCTGGTGTCCAGCATGTGGGGCGTGGCAACCTTGTCGGGCCCGGCGATTGGCGGGGTGTTTGCCCAGATGGGGCAGTGGCGTCTGGCCTTCTGGAGTGTCCTGCCGTGTGCCGCTTTGCTGGCTATTCTGGTCTGGACGCAATTGCGCGATGCGCGTGCGCCTGAGACTCGTAAATCCGGCTCCACCCTGGGCAAGGTATTGCTGCTGACCGCCTCTGTGCTGGTCATGTCGGCGGGGAGTCTGTCTACATCCTGGATGATTAATCTGGCCGGAGTCGTGGGCGGCGCTGTGTTGGTGTATTTGATGGCGCGTGCCGACAGCAAATCCACCAGCCGCCTGTTTCCGCAGGGCACCTATTCCATCAGCACGGCCTTGGGTAGTCTGTACGCCGGTATTGGTCTGGTCAGCGTGGCGGTGGCAACGGAAATCTTCATTCCGTATTTCCTGCAGATCATCCACCACATGAGTCCGCTGAAAGCAGGCTATCTGACAGCCTTGATGTCCGGTGGCTGGACCTTGGGTTCTATTGCCAGTTCCAGCCGTGGGCTGAAAACCGGGGACAGGCTGATTATTGCCGGGCCGGTGTTATCAGGCTTGTCGCTTGCCGCCTTGGGCGTTTTCATCCCGTGGGTGGGCTTGAGCGAAGGCGCGGACTATTCCTGGGCCCTGTATCTGGCCTTGCTGGGAGTGGGTGTCGGAATTGGTCTGGCCTGGCCGCATCTGCTGACGCGGGTGTTTCATTCCGCACCCAAGGGGCAGGAGAATATTGCCTCGGCCGCCATTACCACCTTGCAGTTGTTCACGATGGCATTGGGCGCGGCTTTGGCGGGGATCATCACGACAGCCTCGGGCTTTGTGGACCCCGGTGGGGTGCAGGGCGCACGCCAGTCGGCGCAGGCTCTGCTGTGGCTGTTTGCCCTGGCGCCCCTTCTTGCAGCCTTCTTGTCCGGGCCTGCGCGTCGGGTGCGCCCCAAGGCCTAGCCTTGGACGGTGCTTTTGGGCAGGCGGAACAGTTCTGGATCCGGGCCAAGACGGCCTTCGGCCTGGTCCAGGCTGGCAATCGCTGCCATATCGGCTTCGCTTAGCTCGAAGCTGAAAATGTCCATATTGTCGCGCTGGCGCTCGGGGGAGTTGGACTTGGTAATCACCATATTGCCCAGCTGAATCTGCCAGCGCAGCATGATTTGCGCCACGGAACGGCCATGTTCCTTGGCAATCTTGTTCAACACCGGGTTGTCCCACAGCGTGCCCAATCCCAGCGGGCTCCAGGCTTGTGTCTGGATGGCGTGGTCTTCATGGTAGTGACGTGATTCGGCCTGCTGAAAACCGGGGTGCAGCTCGATCTGGTTCAGCACGGGCAACACGCCCGTCTTGTCCAGCAAGGTTTGCAGGTGCTGGGGCAGGAAGTTGCACACACCAATCGACTTCACGCGGCCTTCATTGCGCAGATTGATCAGTGTCTCCCAGGTCTGGATGTACTGGCGGTTCTTGGGCACGGGCCAGTGAATCAGGTACAGATCCACATAATCCAGCTGCAGCTTGTCCATGCTTTCTTCAAAGCCCGCACGGGTATTGTCGTGGCCATGCATGTCATTCCACAGCTTGGTGGTCACAAACAGCTCTTCGCGTGGCACCTTGGACTGACGAATCCCTTGGCCGACCTCGGCTTCGTTGCCGTAGATGGCGGCGGTATCGATCAGGCGGTAGCCTGCTTCGATGCCACTGCACACCACATCGGCCGTTTGCTCGGCAGGTACCTGCCAGACGCCCATGCCCAGTTGCGGCGCACGGTTATCGTCGTGGAAGGTGATTGTTGGGGGGGTAGTCGACATAGGTCTCTCCTCGGTTGAGTGCACGGCAAAACAGCCAGGACATGGCTGCTGAAACCACCGCGCATTGGGAACGATCGGGCTCTAGCGTACAGGCAGTGTCAAAGAAAATGTCCTTAAAAGGACCTGAATCCGCATGGGATGGACACGTGAAGCTTGTACGTAGGCAGGAAATTAGCTTATTGTTTTTTGTCCTGCGGCGATTATAGAGGCGCCGACTGGATATTTTCTCAAGATGATGCAATCTGCATCATTCATAATCCCATATAAGCGTTAGCTCTATGGGATTCCAGATGGAGTAAGTATGAGCGTACATACCACGCAGGTTCGCGTTAGCGTTCCCGCCCTGATCGCCTGCAAGGGCAAACAAAAAATTGCTTCGTTAACAGCCTACATCGCGCCTATCGCACGTATGCTGGACGAGCACCTGGATATGATTCTGGTGGGCGATTCGACCGCTATGGTGGGCTATGCAATGCCCGACACCCTAAGCATTACGGTCGATATGATGGCGGCCCATGCTGCTGCCGTGGTGCGTGCGACTCAACATGCTTGTATTGTCGTGGATATGCCGTTTGGCAGCTATCAGGAATCACCCCAGCAGGCATTTGCCAATGCATCGCGTATGCTCGCCATCAGCGGTGCCCAATCGGTGAAGCTGGAAGGTGGCCAGGCCATGGCTGAAACCACACGCTTCCTGGTCGAGCGCGGCGTGCCCGTGCTGGCTCACGTGGGTTTGATGCCTCAGTACGTCAACACCATGGGTGGCTATAAAGCCCAAGGCATGACAGATGCCGCTGCCCAGCGCGTGCTGGAAGATGCCGTGGCTCACGCACAGGCGGGTGCCTGGGGTGTGGTGCTGGAAGGCGTGGCAGAAGGCCTGGGTCGCCGTATTACTGAAACCATCGCCATTCCAACCATCGGTATCGGGGCTTCCCCCGCATGTGATGGCCAGGTTCTGGTGACGGAAGACATTCTGGGTCTGACCAATGGCAAGATCCCCAAATTCGCCAAACCCTACGCGGATGTGGGCGCTTTGATCTCCCAGGCAGCCGGTCAATACGCGGCTGAAGTGCGTGATGGTTCTTTCCCCACGCTGGATCAATGTTTCGGTGTGAAACGCTAGTCCGGCTAACTATTCCGCATTAGAATATTCCGTGTTGATAAATGCGGCATTCACATAGAACGACATGGAAATTCGCCAATTAGAAGCTTTTGCAGCGGTGATGTCTGCTGGCAGTGTTACCGCTGCCGGCCGACTGCTGGACCGCTCCCAGCCCGTGGTTAGCCGCCAGATCCAGGAGCTGGAACAGGAATTGGGCTTCAGGCTCTTTACCCGCACCCGTCCGCAGGTCACCCTGACCGAGCAAGGGCGCGAGTTCTATCTGGAAGCCCGGCCTGTACTGATGAATCTGGAGGTGCTGCAAAGCCGTGCTCTGGAAATCGCCCGTGGGGGCCTGCGGCCCCTGCGTATCGTGACCACTCACGCCTTGGCGATTGGCCTGGTGCCGCAAGCGCTGGGCATCATGGAGCAGCACGATCCGGCCTTCAAGCAAAAGCTGATTATTGATACGGTGAAACCGGAAGAAGTGGTGCAAGCCATCGACGAAGGGCGAGCAGATCTGGCAGTGACCAGTCTGCCGCTGGACATTGATGGCTGCACCTTGCATTGGTCGGGGCAAAGCCCGTGCCTGCTGGGCATGGCCGTGAACCATCCTCTGGCCAAACAGGAACTGGTACGTCTTAGTGACATTCAGGGCACACCCCTGATTTCCATCCAGAACCGCCACCGTTTGCGCCATACCCTGGCAACCGCCTTGCTACGTGCCAGTCCGGAAGCCCCGGAAGATATCCGTCATATCGAGGTTGCCTCGTCTCTGGAAGGCCTGGTTCTGGCCAGCCAAGGGGTAGGCGTGTCCTTGATTGACCCTTTCACCGCCCACGGCCTGCCACTGCCTAACGTCGTGCTGCGCCCGATTGATATCCACGTGCCTTATATGGTCGGCGTGGTGTCCTTGCGATCCCGCGAACTGCGTCCTGATGCGCAACGTCTGGTCGAAGCCATGCGGCAGTATGTGCTGCAATTCATCCCGCGCTTTGTGCTGGGGGATGACACAGGTTTGCCAAGCACGCAGGACCCATTCGACTCGCTGTAATCAGGCGGGTGCTGCCAGGTTTTGACCGCAGCGTGCCCGCCTTTTTCAGCTTCAAGGAATCATGGCGTAAGCCACCACCTCCAGCTTCATGCCCGGCTCCACCAAGGCCGCAACGCCTACGCTGGCGCGGTTGGGGAAGGGCGCGGAGAAAAACTCCCGGTACACCTTGTCGATGATGTCCATGTCGGCAACATCGGTCATGTAGATCAGCACTTGGGTGACATTTTCCAGGCTGCCACCCGCCGCTTGCGTGGCCCGCTGCATATTCGCAAAGGTCAGGCGAGCTTGCTGCTCAATGCTTCCCGTATCGATGCTGCCGTCCGGCCGCACAGGCCCGTTCACCATGAACAGCATTTCCCCTTTGGCTTTGACGGCCCAGGAAAACGCTTGCTTCAGGGGCGGAAGTCCGACGTCGACAACTTGTTTCATCACTTGCTCCGAGTAGAGGTGACCGGCAGCGACGCAAAGAGCGCGTGCGTGGCATCGCCCAAGCGGGTGTTGGGACGAGCCTGGTCAAGAATGACATCGAAGTGGTTGCGTGCTGGCATTTCGATGGGGGGCAGATACTGGGCACCGAGTGCGTTCAGCGCATCAGCAAAAGTCTGGCTCTGGCGCTTGAACTCCGAAGTTTCAATTTCTCCCCAGCTGATGATGGTGGGCGGAAAGCCCGTCAGATCAAGCAGTTGCGGGCTGATCGCTTGTGCGCTTGCTACATCCAGGGACAGTGCCTCATTGATGCTGGTGCCAATCAGGGGTTGCAAGTCATAAATGCCGGAAACCAGCACTGCTGCTGCAGGCGCGCCTACCGGCAAATCGGCATCATCCTTCCACCCACGCAAGCAGCACATGGCCGCCAGATGCGCCCCGGCAGAACTGCCGGAAACGATGATGCGTTGCGGGTCAAAGCCCAGTTCTTCACCGTGTTGATGCAGCCAGCGCAGTGCCTTGCGGCACTCCAGCACCATGTCGTGGACAGAGGCTTGCGGTGCCAGGGTGTAATCAATGGCGGCAAAGGCAATACCCGCGTCCGTGCAATCCGGGGCCGAGAACAAGGAGGAGGCCTTGGACAGCTCCTGCCAGTAGCCGCCATGAATAAACAGCAGCAGCGGCGGGAGGGATTCCGAGTCCTGCGGCGCAGGCAAAAAGAGGTCCAGCTTATGCGCGGCGGCACTGCCGTAGGCAAGCTCGGCATGGCGCGATCCACTTTGCAGAGCCGCTGCGCTAAGCGTGGCGTAGTCCTCGATGTAGGGCGCGTAGTTCCCGCCTATACAGGAGCTGGGCGAATATTCGCGCTCGCGCTCCTGCGCGGAGAGTAAGTCGTGTGGAGCCTGCATTACAGCGCGGTCCGAACAGTCCAGATCTCGGGGAACAGCACAACATCCAACATCTTGCGCAGGTAGCTGACGCCGCCTGTGCCACCGGTGCCGCGCTTGAAGCCGATAACGCGTTCCACAGTCGTGACATGACGGAATCGCCAAAGACGGAAGGCGTCCTCAATGTCGGTCAGTTTCTCGCCCAGCTGGTACAGATCCCAGTGCGCATACGGGTCACGGTAAACCTGCAGCCAGGCGGCTTCGACCTCGGGGCTGGCCACGTAGGGCTGCGTCCAGTCACGGTCCAGATATTCGGCAGGAATGTGGAAACCCTGGCGGGCCAACAGGCGCAGCGATTCGTCGTACAGCGAAGGTGCACGGTAGGCCGCTTCCACCTGGCGGAGCAGGTCAGGGCGGTGCGCATGTGGCTTGAGCATGGCGGCGTTCTTGTTGCCCAGAGCAAATTCAATGCAGCGATACTGCGCGCTTTGAAAGCCGCTGGAGCTGGCCAGATAAGGCCGCATGGCGGTGTATTCCGGCGGGGTCATGGTCGACAGCACAGTCCAGGCACTGACCAGTTGCTCCATGATGCGCGAGACACGCGCCAGCATCTTGAAGCTGTCGGCATAGCGGTCGGCGGCGACCGAGGCGGTGGCCGCGTTCAGTTCGTGCAGCATCAGTTTCATCCAGAGTTCGCTGGTCTGGTGCTGGATGATGAACAGCATTTCGTCGTGGGCAGGCGAGAGCGGGTGTTGAGCGCCCAGCACCTCGTCCAGGTGCAAGTAGTCGCCATAGCTCATGGATTGGCTGAAATCCAACTGCGCTTTTTCTTCCGAAACAATGCGCTCTGTCTCGCCGATTCCCTTGTCAGCCGATGCTTTGGAAGCATTCATTTGTTCTGTTCCCGGTACGTTAATAATGACCTGTGCGACGTGTGGAACAGGTCGCGTGGGTCGATAGAAAACCAAAGTCGCGTTGCGCGCCGAGGGGAGCTTGCAGTGCATCGTGCCCGAAGGTCTCCATCAGCGGCAGGATGCGGTCACCCGAGTAGGCGGGCATAGGGGTAAAGCTGAAATTTGTCTGTGGTTTCATTATTTCATCCCACTTAAATTTATGCGTTGATCTTATGGATTTAAGGGTCTTGCGCCAAGCTGTTTTTTATAGAAGCATAACTTTTTCTGAAAAACTTAAAAAACGGGTTTTTTTATGCAAATAGAACTGGATGAGGTGGACTGCAGTTTGCTGGCCGAGCTGCAACGAAACGCCCGGCTGACAACGAGCGAGCTGGCGCAAAAAGTGGGCATATCGCAGTCGCCCTGCTGGCGCCGGATTCGACGCATGGAAGAAGCCGGGCTTATTTCAGGCTACCACGCCCGGCTGGATCGGCGCGGCCTGGGCTATGGCGTGGTGGCCTTCGTCAGCATCAGTGTGGACTTCCAAAATGAAGAGCGTTCGGTGCAGTTTGTGGAGGCCGTGCGCGATATTCCGGAGGTGGTGATGTGCCACGGTATTGCCGGTCCGGCCGACTTTTTGCTGATGGTCGTGGCCAAGGATCTGGACAGCTATTCGGAATTGTTGCAAAGAAAATTGCATCGTTTGCCAGGGGTTCGGCAAGCGCAAACCAGCTTTTCATTGCAGGAATTTAAGGGCCTTAACGAGCTGCCGATCCCAGCAATGGCGGCCCCTGTGGGCTGATTGACTGCCTTGCAAAACCGGAGACGTGGCTCGCTCACAAGGCCAGCCGCGTTTTTCATCACGAATTAGGTGGCTAAGGGTTAGCTCTGATTTGTTGTCGTAGAAGTCCGTCCTTAGAATTGATCAAAAATCACAAATCTTTGCTCGAATTCACTTTGTGACGGAATTTAATGAAACATTCAGATGCTGCAAGCACAAGCGCTCCGCTCGAAGCTTTTCAACCCATCGTTCGGCAATCCGTCAACGAAGCGGTCTATCAAGCCCTACGCAACAAGCTGATGCACGGTGAGTACCGTGCCGGCCAAGTGCTTGGCATTCAGTACCTGGCCGATGCGCTGGGCACCAGCACCATGCCAGTGCGCGAAGCACTGCGCCGTCTGGTGGCGCAGCAAGGGCTGGAGCCTTTGCCTAACGGCACCACCCGTGTTCCCTTGATCACCAAAGCCTGCCTTAGCGATATTCGCCGCGCCCGCGTGTTGATCGAAGGCACCGTCACCGAGTGGGCAGGCCCTCTCCTTACTTCGTCCGTGCTGGATCAGCTGGAACAACTGGCGCAAGAAATTACACAAGAGCGCCGCACGCCCAAAGGCGTGGCCAGCAGCCTGGAAAAAAACCGGATCTTTCATTTCACGATTTACGGAGCCGCGCAGTCTCCCGTCATGCTCGCCATGATCGAGAGCCTGTGGCTGCAGTCGGGCGCGTATTTGCGTGAAACCCGTGAGCAACTGCACAACGAAGACTCCGCCGATCAACTGCACGAATCCACCGTCAAAGCGCTGCGCGCGGGCAAGTTTGCCGAGGCGCGCCAATACATTCAGGAAGATGTTTCCTGGATATTCGACCGCCTGGATCTGGCCGATTAAATCGATCTTTCAACTACTCATCACCACCAAAGACCATGCTAAAAAAACATAGATCAAAAGCAGTGACCGAGGGCGTGACTCGCACCCCACACCGAGCCTTTCTGCGTGCAACAGGCCTGGACGATGATGATCTGGACCGCTCGATGGTCGCCATCATTGGAACCGCCGGAGACAACACGCCCTGTTCCAAATCGCTGGGCCCGCAGGCAGACAGCGTGCGCCTGGGTGTCGCCCAGGGTGGTGGCGTACCCGTCATGATGAACACGATTTCCGTGTCCGATGGCACCTCCATGAACCACGCTGGCATGCGCATGAGCCTGGTCTCGCGCGAGATGATTGCCGACAGCATGGAAATAGCCGTGCGTGGTCATGCCTATGACGCTCTGGTCGGTTTGGGCGGCTGCGACAAGACACTGCCCGGCACCTTGATGGCCATGGCGCGACTCAACGTCCCTTCGGTTTTCATTTACGGTGGTTCCATGTTGCCGGGCTACTCGCCCGATGGCACTGAAAACACGGTGCTGACTGCTATTGAAGGGGTGGGCCGCTACCAGACTGGCTCGATTTCTCTGGAGCAACTGCACGGCATTGAGCGCACCTGTGCCATGACCGTGGGCTCCTGTCCGGGTCAGTTCACGGCCAACACCATGGGTATGGTGGCAGAGGCCCTGGGCCTGTCTTTTCTGGGTTCCTCGACCACTCCGGCGGTCTACAGCCAACGACACGCGCTGGCTCGTCGCGCCGGTCGCCGTGTGATGGAGATTCTGGAAAACGGTGGTCCTTTGCCGCGTGATCTCATCACTCGCAAGAGCCTGGAGAATGCCACTGCTGCTGTCGCCGCGACTGGCGGATCGACCAACGTGGCCTTGCATATTCCCGCCATTGCGCACGAAGTCGGTATTCGTTTCACCACGGACGATATGGCCGAGGTATTCAACCGCACGCCATTGATTGCCGACTTGCAGCCCGGTGGCCGTTATCTGGCACGTGACCTGGACGTGATCGGCGGGGTGCCCGTCGTGCTTAAGGCCCTCTTGAAAAGCGGCCACCTGCATGGCGATGTGCTGACTATTACCGGCGAAACCTTGGCCGAGGCTCTGGAGCGCTTCCCCGATGTGGATGGTCGTATCGTGCGCAGCAGCGATCAGCCTATTCATGCATCGGGTGGTCTGGTCGTACTCAAGGGCAATCTGTGCCCTGATGGCGCCTTGCTGAAAATTGCTGGCTTGAAGTCTCTGGTATTTGACGGGCGCGCACGCGTTTTTGAAACCGAAGAAGACTGTATGGCGGTGGTATCCAAGCAGGCCTATGAGGCTGGCGACGTACTGATTATCCGTAACGAAGGCCCTAAAGGCGGACCCGGTATGCGCGAGATGCTAAGTGTCACTGCCGCCATTTATGGTCATGGCAATGGCGAAAAAGTGGCACTGCTCACCGATGGCCGTTTCTCCGGTGCGACACGTGGCATGTGTATCGGTTATGCCAGCCCTGAAGCCGCTGCCGGTGGGAACATCGGTTTGGTGCGCGATGGCGACCGTATCACCATCGACGCTACCCAAAGCAGCATGCAGCTGCATGTGTCCGATGAGGAACTGGCCGTACGCCGGGCGCAATGGAAACCCTACATACGAGACCGTTTGGCTGGTGCGTTGGAGAAATACGCACGCCTGGTTGGACCGACCAATGAAGGGGCTGTGACCCATTCGGGTGCTGCCGAGTGGCCGCAAGAACAGCTTGAGGACGTATAAGATGAAACTCGGTTTTTGCGGTTTGGGATTGATGGGGGCTGCCATGGTGCAGCGCCTGCTGAAAGCGGGTCACGAGGTCAAAGTCTGGAACCGTTCCAGAGAAAAGGCCGAGCCGCTGGCGGCGCTGGGTGCGCAGGTCGTAAGCACTCCACGCGAAGCGGCTGAAGGCGCTGACGGCGTTTTGTTATGCCTGTTTGATGCCAAGGCTGCCGAGGCCGTGGTATTTGGCGCGGACGGTATTGCTCAGGCAGCGGGCCTCAAATGGCTGGTGGATCACTCCAGTATCGACCCCGAGGCCACACGCAAGCTGGCCGCTCGTTTGGCGGAAAGCTGCGGCGCTGACTGGATTGACGCTCCGGTGTCCGGCGGCATTCCCGGCGTGGAGGCCGGTACGCTGGCCATCATGACAGGCGGTAGCGAAACCCATATGCCCGAAGCCGAGGCCGCCATGCGCGCCTACGCCGGCAATATCACCCATATGGGGCCTTCCGGGACCGGGCAGGCAACCAAGCTGTGCAACCAGGCCATCGTGGCAACCTCAATTGCGGCATTGGCTGAAGCCATTGGCTTTGCCCAGCGCAATAACATCAATGTGGACAAGCTGGCGCCTGCGCTGGCGGGTGGATGGGCGGACTCCAAGCCCTTGCAGATCTTCGCCCCGCGCATGATAGAGGCCCAGGCAAAAAGCATTGGTGCGCTCTCGACCATGCTCAAGGATATCGACACCTTGATTGCCAATGCTCAACAAAGCGGTGCGCCTATGCCGGTTGCGGCCAGCGTGCAGCAAATGTTGCGCGTGGCAAGCGCCATGGGTCTGGGTCAGGCCGAAGTGTCTGCTTTGGTCAGCGTTGTTTTGCCCGAGCAGCGTGACGCCTTCCTTCGTCAGATCAACGCGTAAGACAGGCGGCCCCATGCAACTATCCGCTAATCTCAGCTGGTTGTATCGGCATATGGACTGGAGCGAACGCTTTGAGGCTGCGGCGGCCGATGGCTTTCAGGGCGTCGAGATTTTGCTGCCCTATGACTATTCTCCCGCCTGGTATGCCAGTCAGCTGCAAGCCGCCAAGCTGGAGCTGACGCTGATCAATACACCTATAGGCGAGGGGCAGGGCAGATTGGGCTGGGCGGCCATTCCCGGCGCACAGGCCCAGTTCCAGGAAGCTTTTGATCGCGCCCGTGCTGTGGCACAGGTTACCGGCTGCCGCCGTATCCATGTGATGGCGGGGGATGTCAGCCCCTTCGCGCAGGAAGACTGTCGGGCCGCACTGCTCGGCAATCTGGAACAGGCTTTGGCCTTGGCTGAAGCGGATGACCTGGTGCTGACGCTGGAAGCGCTCAACCGCAGCGATATGGCCGGGTATTTCTACTATCTGCCCGAGCAGGTGATTGAGGTGCTCCAGCACTTCAATTCCCCGCGCCTGCGTCTGCAGTTTGACTACTACCACTGCGTCAAAGAAAGCCTGGACGTCCCTTCCAGTGTGGCGGCCTGTGCGCCGTGGATCGGCTATGTGCAGATCGCGGGTGCCGATGGGCGCTACGAGCCGGATCTTGCACAACATGATTTGCTGGCAGGCGTGGCGGCCTTGCCCGCCCTGGCTTACGACAGCTGGCTGGGCTGCGAGTATCAGCCTCGCGGACTGCCATCAGAAGGTTTGGCCTGGTGTCAGCCTTTGCGGGATCGCGGTGTGCTGGCTGCGCCACGTCGCCGTGATGCTGCTTGCACGCAGGCTGCTGGGAGATAAGCCATGAAGCATGTCTTGATTACCGGCGCCAACGGCTACATCGGCCAAGCGCTTGCCCGTGCGGTGGCCAAACTGCTTGAAGCCAACGAGATTCAAAGCCTGACGCTGACTGATCTGGCCTTTGAAGAGCAAAGCCATCACCACGTGCCTGGCCTGCGCTGCATTAGTGGTGACCTGGCCGATAAAACCGTGCTGGAAGCAGTGTTGTCGCCAGCACCCGATACGGTTTTTCATCTGGCATCGGTGACCAGTCGGCTGGCTGAGGAGAATTTCGCACTGGGTTTGCGCGTCAATATAGACGGCACCATAGGCTTGTTTGAGCATCTGCGACAGCAAGGACAGTGCCCCGTTGTGGTGTATGCCAGCAGTATCGGCGTCTTTGGGACGCCCCTACCCCAGCAGGTGGACGACGACACGCCCGTCGCACCTACTTTAAGTTATGGAACGCAGAAGCGGATGGTGGAACTGCTGCTGGCCGATTACAGCCGCCGGGGTTTTCTGGATGGCCGCTCGGTTCGCTTGCCTACCGTGGTCGCCAGACCCATGACCGCCGAAACGGCGCTGTCTTCCTTTGCCAGTTCTTTGATCCATGCCTTGGCTGCGGGCAGCACCTACGAGTGCCCCATCGGCCCGCAAGGGTGGATCTGGCTGCTTTCCTTGCCCGCCTGTGTGCGGCACCTTCTGACAACAGCGAGCCTGGAAGCGGCTCGCTTGCCTGCTGGTCGGGTGTGGAATCTTCCCGCCCAGCGTCTTCAGGTGGCAGAGCTGGTACAGGCTGCCAAAACCCGCTATGGCCGGGGGGCCGATGCGGGATTGAGCTTTCAGTCCAACCCTCAGTTTGACCAGCAGTTTGCCCAGTGGCCGCCTTTGACAACGGCAATCGCCACGCAGCTGGGCATGCATCATGACGGCGATGCCAAAACCTTGATTGAGCAGGCCCTTGTCTCCTGACGGGCCTGGCTAACTATACCTATAACGATCTACCACCAAAAAGGATTTCCCCATGAAGAACCGATGGATTTCTCGCCTGTTGGGTATGGCCTTAACCAGCCTGGCAGTGGCCGCTGGTCCCGCAAAAGCGGACAAGCCTGTGGAGCTGACTTTTTCTGCCTGGATTCCGCAAACGCATGTTCTGGTGGCGAACTTCATGAAGCCCTGGGCCAAAGAGGTGGAGCAGGCCACTGAAGGGCGCGTCAAGATCAACTTCCTGACCAAGGCCGTGACCAACCCGGTTGGGCACCTGGATGCGGTGCGCAATGGCATTGTGGATCTGGCCTTTATTTCCTACTCCTATTACCCCGGCAATTTCGATTTGATGAAATTTGCCATGCTGCCGTTCTCGGGCAATAGCGCCGAGTCCACCTCGCTGGCGGCCTGGGACATCTACAGCAAGTACCTGCAAGATGCCAAAGAGCATCGCGGCATCAAATTGCTTGGCTTGTATGGCCACGGCCCAGGCAGTGTCTACACAACCGAGAAGCAAGTGCAGAACATTGCCGACTTCGAGGGCCTGAAGCTGCGCATTGGTGGTGGCATGCAGGCTGATCTGTCCAAGGCGCTGAAGGTGAACGCGGTTGTGAAACCGGCTTCCGAATCGTACGAGCTGTTGAGCACCGGCGTGGTGGATGGCGTGCTGTTCCCGCCCGAGTCCGTTGCTTCCTTCCGCCTGGATACAGTGGTCAAGCACGCCACGGTTTTCCCCGGTGGCCTCTATGCCGATCTGCACGGCATCATCATGAACCCGAGCGCCTTTGACCGGCTGTCTGAAAAGGACCGCGAGATCCTGATGAGCCTGTCCGGTGAGCATATTGCCCGCATGGGCGGCAAGGCCTGGGGTGACGCGGACGTAGCCGCCATGAAGATTCTGGAAGAGCACAAGGTGCAATTTCATCCTGCCAGCGATGAGCTGATTGCCGCCGTCAAAGAGCGCACAGCGTCCTTCGAGCAGGCATGGCTGGATGCCGCCAAGGCCAAGGGCATAGACGGGCCTGCTGTGCTGGCCGAGTTCCGTGCCGACCTGAAGCAGCGGGAAAGCGCCAACTGATCAGCACACGCAGACTGTCTTGAACCTGCTGTGCGCCTCGTGCGCCAGCAGTCCCGGAGCTACAAAGCATGAACTCCATTCTCTCTTTATTAAGAGCGGGTCTTCGACGTCTGACTGAGTTATGCATGGTCGCGCTGGCCTTGCTGACTTTGGCTGATGTATTAGGGCGCTACATTTTCAACGTATCGGTCATGGGGGCGGTAGAGCTGACCGAAGTACTGATGGTGGGTGTGATTTTCTGCGGCATCGTGTTTGCCACGATGGAACGCGAACACGTGGTGGTGGATCTGGTGCCCATTCCGGGAGGGGAGAAGGGCACCCGTGTGGTCCATGTTGCCAGCCATTTGCTGGCCGCCGGAATCAGCGCCTTGCTGGCGATGGTCAGCTGGACACAAGCCGAGTCGGCGGCCGAGTACGCTGATCAGACCACCTTGCTGGGGCTGCCACTGGCCCCGGTTGTTTATTTCATGAGCATCATGCTGTTCGTCAACACTATCGTGGAGCTGGCTCAGCTTCGTCGAGACCTGAACGCAGACACGGCCCATCTGGAAGAAGAGGCACAGAATGACTGAAGCACTGATTGGCTTTGCAGCCATGCTCCTCTTGATCTTCCTGCGGGTGCCGGTGGCGTTTTCCATGGCCCTGGTGGGCTTTATTGGCGTGGGCATCATGCGCAATTGGCCTTCTGCCTACGCCATGACCGGCGCAGTGGTACGTGAAAGTGGTTTTCAGTATTTGCTGTCTGTGCTGCCGCTGTTCATTTTGATGGGTAACTTCATTACGCAAGCCAAGTTGTCCAAAGAACTCTATGCCGCTGCGTATGCCTTCCTGGGGCATCGTAAAGGTGGCTTGGCCATGTCTACAGTGGTGGCCTGTGGTGGTTTTGGTGCGGTATGTGGCTCCAGTCTGGCAACAGCGGCCACCATGTCCAAGGTGGCGTATCCGGAAATGCGCAGACTGGGCTATAGCCGTGCGCTGGCTTCCGGTTCCATCGCTGCCGGTGGCACGCTGGGCATTCTGATTCCGCCTTCTATTGTCATGGTGGTCTATGCCATCCTGACCGAACAAAGCATAGGCAAGATGTTTGCCGCCGGTATTTTACCGGGCTTGCTGGCTATTGTTTTCTACCTTCTGGCGGTGCGCTGGACGATCTGGCGCGACCCCAATGCGGGCCCTCCCGGCGAGCGCATGAGCTGGAAAGAGCGTTTGCGCGCATTGCGTGATGTCTGGGGTGTGTTGGTGCTGTTCATCATCGTCATGGGCGGTATTTACGGCGGGATCTTCAGTTCCACCGAGGCCGCTGGGATTGGTGCTTGTGGTGCCTTCCTGTTCGCGTTGCTGCGTGGGCGGCTGAACTGGCAAATCCTCTCCAACGTGTTGGTTGAGTCGGCTCGTACCACGGGTATGCTGTTCATGGTGCTGATTGGTGCCTTGCTGTTTTCCAGCTTCATCAACTTCACCTCCATGCCTGGCGACTTGCAGGATTGGGTGCAGCAGTTCGACATGAGCCCGATCGTGGTGATCCTGCTGATTTGCGCGATTTACATCGTACTGGGCAGTGTGCTGGAAAGCATGTCCATGGTCTTGCTGACCGTGCCCATTTTCTACCCGCTGGTGCAGCACCTGGGCTTTGACCTGATCTGGTTCGGCATCATTGTGGTGGTGGTCACTGAAATCAGCTTCATCACTCCGCCCGTGGGCATGAACGTGATGGTTCTGAAAAGCCTGCTGCCCGACGTGAAGATGAGCACGCTGTATCGGGGTGTGATTCCCTTCGTGGTAGCCGACGTTTTCCGCCTGGCCGTGCTTTTGGCCTTCCCGGTCATCTCGCTGCTCTTGCCCAAATACCTTGGATAAAAACGGATTCGCAACATGATTATCGACCAAAGAACCTATACCATCCCCACCGGCCTGCTGCGCGATTTCCTGTCCCTGTATGCGACGGAAGGGCGTGCCGTACAGATCGAGCATCTGGGCGCTTGCCACGGCTACTACACCACGGAAGTGGGCGAGCTGAATCAGGTGGTCCATCTGTGGGCATACGAAGATATGGCCGACCGAGAAGCCCGTCGTAACGCGCTGGAAGCTGACCCTCGCTGGTTGGCCTACCGCCGCAAAGCCTCTGCTGCCGGCCATGTCATACGCCAGAGCAATGCACTGCTGAAACAAGTCGATTTCGACGTCTTTACGAGCGAATAATGACCATGAACCAGAAGATTCTCCAAGCCTGCCCCTTGCCGCCACCGCTGGCGGGCAAACTGCCTGCCTTGTGTCACGTCGAAACCCTGAGTGATGCGCCTGACCAAGCAGCGTTCTTGCGTGAACACGGGGCTGAATTCACGGTGCTGATCACCACAGGAACGCAGGGTGCAGACAAGGCGTTGATTGATGCACTGCCAAACCTGAAAGCGATTTGTAGTCTGGGCGTTGGCTACGATGCTATCGACCTGGATGCAGTTCGTGCGCGTGGGGTGATGCTGAGCAATACTCCGGACGTTCTGAATGACTGTGTGGCCGACTTGGCCATGGGTCTGCTGATAGATACGGTGCGGGGCATCTCTGCTTCCGACCGCCATGTTAGGCGTGGTGACTGGCCGCGTGTCGGCCCTACCATGCCAAGCACTCGGGTCAGTGGCAAGCGCCTGGGTATGCTGGGTATGGGTCGGGTCGGCCAGGTCATTGCACGTCGTGCGATCGGCTTTGATATGGAGATCCGCTATCACACACGTAGCGCGAAACCCGAGCTGCCTTGGCAGCACGAGCCTTCGCTGCTGGCTTTGGCGCAGTGGTGCGATTTCCTCATCGTGGCTTGCCCCGGCAGCCCGGAAACCTACCATCTGGTGTCTGCCGAGGTCTTGAAAGCGCTTGGGCCCAACGGTTATCTCATCAACGTCGCCCGCGGCTCTGTCGTGGATGAAAAAGCATTGGTCGCCGCGCTTGAAAACGGCCAATTGGGCGGCGCCGGGCTGGATGTGTTCGAGAACGAACCCGAAGTGCCCGACGAGTTGCTGAGCAACGAGCGAGTCGTAGTGTTGCCCCATGTAGGCAGCGCAACCCGCGAAACCCGAGCCGCCATGTGTGAACTGGTGCTGAGGAATGTCGAGCGCTTCGTCACGGAAGGGGGGCTTGTGACACCGGTGAACCTGTAAGGGTTGGCGTAGAAAAACAGCGGTTTCAAGCTTCAGGTTTGAACCGCTGCTTTTTTATGAGCAATCGATCGTGTGTATCGCCTGATTTTGGCAAAACCTTCCCCTCTGGCTGAGCAGAGACAGGCTTGTTTTCTTTGCATGGCGCAGCGTTTTCAGTCATATACTTGATGCTTAAATAATTAAATTGAATCGGGTCTTGAACGCCCGGCATCAGGTGGGAGACAGCTTGCATCATGCGGCTCAACATTCAGGATTTTCAGTTAGCGGCTCAAAGCAGCTTGCCACGCTTTGTCTATGACTATGTGGCAGGCGGGGCGGAGGATGAACGTTGCCTGGCCCGTAACCAAGCGGATTTGCAGGCACGGACTTTAGCGCCACGCAGTCTGCGTGATACCTCGGCGCTTTCAACAGAGATAGAGGTTTTTGGACGCCGATGGTCAGCGCCTTTTGGCGTGGCCCCCGTTGGCCTGATCGACGTTGTGCGCCCTCGTGGGGATCTGCTCGCTGCTCGTGCAGCGGGCAAGGCTGGCTTGCCATACATCCTGTCTACCGCCTCCAATAGTCCTTTGGAAGAAGTGCGTGAAGCCTGCGAAGGCCCATGCTGGATGCAGCTGTATGTGATGCAAGACAGAGGTATGGCCAATTCCATTCTGGATCGTGCTCGTCAAGCCGGCTTTGAGGCTTTGGTTTTGACCGTAGATGTGCCCGTAGGGGGCTATAGAGAAAAAGACATACGCCACGGTTTCAAGTTGCCGTTTCGTCCAGGTCCTCGTTTGTTGCTGGATATGGCGTCGCAGCCCCGTTGGCTGTGGCGGCAGGCTTTGGCCGGGCAGCCCCAGTTCGTCAATTTGATGCCCACAGAGGGCGCCAGCTCTGCACAGGCACAGGCGGCACTGCTGGCGCGGAGCATGGACCGCCGTCTGGTGTGGGACGATGTCTCCTGGCTGCGCTCCAAATGGGAGGGCCCCTTGTTGATCAAAGGCGTGCTGCATCCTGAAGACGCAGGTCAGGCGCTGCGCTACGGCGTAGATGGGCTGATTGTTTCCAATCACGGTGGCCGACAACTGGACTGCGCACCTTCAACAATCAGTGTGCTCCCGCAGATCATGGATATCGTCAAAACGCAGATACCGGTATTTATCGATAGCGGCTTTCGGCGGGGTTCGGATGTCGCCAAAGCCATCGCCTGTGGGGCAAGCGGCGCATTCTTGGGCCGCGCCGTTGCTTATGGTTTAGCGCAAGGCGGCGAGCAGGGCGTTGCACAAGTGCTTGGCTTGATCGCTCAGGAGCTGGAGCGGACGATGATTTTGTTGGGTGCGAGTCGCCTTGATGAGTTATCCGAATGTCGTATCTCGACGTAGCTAAGCACTGAGTTTTAAGCTCGCTTCACCACGCGAGCTTATTGAGTTAGCTTGGGTCGATGTTTGGATAAACAAAATCAAGTTTTTTAATCATGCAAACGCACGGTTTTAATGACTCACCACCTTTAATTTTTAGGTTTATATTATTAATTACCTAAAGCTATTTCTCTGATTGCGGGTCAGGCTGTTTTGGTAATTTTCGCCTGCTCGATCTGGCTGGTTTTAAGCAGCTTTTTTTTCGTAGTCATTCCTGGTGTTTTTTGTCGAAATGCCTCTCGACAAAGTATCCATAAGATCCCCATCATTCCACCGAACAGGCTTCCCAGAATTACGACGAGTAGGCGCTGAGGTTTGTCGCGTTTTAACGGTGCTGTGGGAGCCCGTTGAGTGAAGTAAGAGATAGCATCTATTTTGTAGTTTCGCAGTGGCTCAAGCTGTGTAAGCTCGTGCTTTATTTCGTAGTAGTTGGGTGGGTAAATAATCGGGGTGTTTTCCCAGGTTTCGAGCTCGGCGCTCAGATACTTTTCACCCAGCATAAAAAGGCGTCTGCTATCGCTGAGCTCAATAATCGTGGAGCCGCCTGTCTGGCGTGCTACGACGTAGTCCGTAATACCGGCAAGTTTGGCGGTATGCAGGGCCGTCTTGAGATTGTCGATGCTGTGCTGTCGGTCTGTTGAGAGCTTGAATTCGATGTTGTTGAGATCGGTTTGCCGAGAGAGTATCTGCGCATTCAGTTGATCGTTGAACTCCTTGTCAACTTGGTCGAATGAAAGCTTGTTGATCCAATTGAGATAACCCGTTAGTACCTCCTGGGCTTGCTCCGCTGTGTCAGCGCTAAAGGAGAATTTGTAATGCGGCGCGATCTCATCATCGCTAGGGGTTTTGATTTTCAGCTGGTCGACCAGGTCTAGCAACAGTATGTGGTCAGCTTTTGTGTCTGCCGTCTTTTGGCGGTTGTAGTACTCAGTTTCGCTGAGGTAAGCCCATTGATTTCTTGAGATTGCCGCTTGTGCAACGAAGGTGTGGAACAGCAAGGCACTCAGCGCGCTGGTATCAATTGACTGATTGCCAGTGACTCGTGCCATTGCGCGGCGTTGATCAAGGTAGGCGCTAATTTGTTCCACTCGGGGAGCGCTGACATAGGCGACAGATGTCCATTGCTCCTTGGCCGTCAAGGCATAGACTGCTGAAAGCACCAAGCCTGCGAGCAAAAACCCCAACAAGATAATGCGTCCTTCCCAGAGCTTCTGAACAAGTTGCACTAAATCGATATCGCTATCTTGCGCTGCGCTACGTAGTTGAAATTCTGACATTAGAGAGCAATCCTAAACTGTTTAACGAGAGAAGCAGGGCTGCCTTGGAGCCATGTGGCGGCATGCCTAATGTCGAACTACGAAGTGCGGTTACACGCTATCTCAGCAGATAGCTTTAGCTGTTACCGGAGTAGGCCTGGGCCCAGAAGGAGGGGGTGATTCAGGCTACTGTGTCCCATCTTGAATCGCTTGCTTGGCTGTTCGAAGTTCCGAGCTTCAATCCATCTGCGAGAGCCAGTTTTTTGGCTACAAAGCATTTCCGTCTTAGCTGCCTAAATAGGGAAAAGAAGGTGCTAAATCAGAAAAACCTGCACATGGTTTAAATTTCAATATTCTTGATTTATTTGTTGCCAGGGTTGGCCCTACGGCTTCTGTGTAGAGGGAATCATTGTCTAAGAGTAAACATGAAACAAGTTAACGAAGGCGGCTGCTTAATACAGCAGTAGTGTTACAAAAAAACAAGAGAGATCATGATTTTTTACTAAATTGCATGATACTCCACAACCTTGGATATTGCATAAGCCCTTTGCTGGCTAATTAAAAACCAATAGAAGTGTTTTCTATATAAGTGGTCGTTATTAATAATTTTTGGTTAAAAATCAATTGATTTATATCGTAAGATATATCTTTGTTTTTATTTTAAATAAACAAATTTTTAAATAAATTATCAGAAATAATAAAAATGAATCTTCAGATATTTTCTTTTCTGAAAATTATGGTTTTTTAATTAACTATTAATTTTTGTTGAGGGCTAAAGAAATTCCTTCGTTTTCTTTCACGGAGAAAGACGAAGCGGTTTGTGCTCTGCTCGGACAATTGTGATTGCTTGCAATGGCAGTGGGCTGCACAAGCTTGTTGCTACATCGCTTTCAACAGCCTGCTGTTTTAATTATTTGATGATGCCCTGGCCTCTAAGCCAGGATTGTGCAGGTGTGAGTCTGCCGGTATCGGCAAGAAAGTTGCGGGTCGGCTCAGGTCCAAACCGACTGGGTAATGAACAGCTGTGTGCTGTACCAAGGGGATCTTTTGCGATCCCGCAGAATGTTATGGGTGAAGCCAAAAACGAAAAGGGCCATCATTTCTGATGACCCTTTTGTGCGGTTACCCGCGGTATTCGTGGTGCCGGCTAAAGGAGTTGAACCCTCGACCTTCGCATTACAAGTGCGCTGCTCTACCAACTGAGCTAAGCCGGCGAATTGACGATTATAGCCGGGTTTTTTGTAAAGAAGCAATCACCAGAAAAATATTGCTGTGGCCCACGCCGCGCCAGCCCAGCCAATAGATAGGTTCTGGTTATAAGAGCATGATGAAAATGTCGTTTTAAATGCCTTTTCCCCTACCCATAATCTGATCTATCCAAGCTGCGCTTATATAGATAGCACGCGATTGAACATCAGTGACGGGCTCCGAAGGCCGCGTCCGGGAACTCTGGGGAACACCATGAAATTGAAGTCTGTTGTTGGCTCTGCCTTGTTGTTGGCGTCTTTGCTGGGGGGCACAGCCAGTGCCCAGGTTTCTTTGCTGAACGCCTCGTTTGATGTAGCGCGCGAGACCTTTGCGGCGATCAACCCCAAGTTTATCGAGCACTGGAAAGCCACCACGGGTGAAGACATCAAGATTGACCAGTCTTTTGCCGGTACTTCCCGTCAGGCCCAGGACATTATTCAGGGCAAGAAAGTCGATACCGTCACCTTCAACCAGGTCACCGATATTGAGTTCCTGGCCGAGCGCGGTGCAGTTGCCAAGGATTGGGCCACTAAATTCCCGAACAACAGTTCGCCTTACTACAGCACCATTGCTTTCCTGGTGCGCAAGGGCAATCCCAAGAACATCAAGTCCTGGGATGATCTGGTGCGCGACGATGTGAAACTGGTGTTCCCGAACCCTAAAACCTCGGGCAATGCCCGCTACACCTACCTGGCTTCCTGGTTGTATGCCAACGAGGCTTTTGGCGGTGATGAAGCCAAGATCAAGGAGTTTGTGGGCAAGGTGTTGGGTAATGTAGAGAGCTTCCCCACAGGTGGCCGTGGCGCGACCGTGGCTTTTGCCCAGAACGGTCAGGGCGATGTGTTGCTGACCTTTGAATCCGAAGTGATCAATATTGCTGCCAGCGACGAGTTCAAGGGCAGCGAGCTGGAAGTGGTGGTGCCACCTGTCAGCGTATTGGCCGAATTCCCTGTCGCCGTGGTGGACCGTGTGGTTGACCAGAAAGGCACTCGCAAGGAAGCAACCGAATACCTGAAGTTCCAGTACACCCCCGAGATTCAACGTCTGCTGGCTGGCTTCAACTACCGTGTGACGGATCCTGCCGTGGCCAAGGAATT
Organism: Alcaligenes faecalis; assembly: GCF_009497775.1. Classification (NCBI taxonomy): domain Bacteria; kingdom Pseudomonadati; phylum Pseudomonadota; class Betaproteobacteria; order Burkholderiales; family Alcaligenaceae; genus Alcaligenes; species Alcaligenes faecalis. Next base: position 3,857,737 of record NZ_CP031012.1, on the reverse strand, counting down.
CGAGTCCAAGTACGCGCCGGTCAAGCTGATCAATCCTACCGACGTTCTGGGTTCCTGGACTGACATTCAAAGCCGTCACTTTGCTGCAAACGGAGTGTTGGACCAGTTGCTGGCCAAGTAATTCATGAGCCGTACTCTTGTGGGCGAGGCGCAGGATTCCGGGGCGAAGACTGCGCTAAAGCCCATCTTCTTTCTGCGCCGCCCCGTCATGCCGGGTTTTGGACTGAGCTTTGGCTTTAGCGTCCTGTACCTGTCCATTATTGTGCTACTGCCTTTGTCGGCCTTGTTCATGTACGTCAGTGACATGAGCCTGGCCGATTATTGGCGTGCGGTGACTGATAAACGCGTTGTCAGCAGTTATCAGGTCACGATCAGTGCTGCCTTTTATTCCACCGTGATTGCCAGTGTGGTGGGTTTTATCATCGCCTGGATCATTACGCGTTTTGAGTTTCCGGGGCGTCGTCTGATTGATGCTTTGGTAGACCTACCGTTTGCTTTGCCAACGTCGGTAGCGGGTTTGACCCTGGCGACGCTGTTTGTACCCGGTGGCTGGTTTGGTCAGTTTCTGCCGGAGGGCTGGAAGGTCGCTTATCAATACCCCGGTATTGTTCTGGCCATGACCTTCACCAGCTTGCCCTTTGTGGTGCGTATTGTGCAGCCCGTGATTGAAGAGCTGGGTGCCGAATATGAAGAGGTTGCTCACACGCTGGGTGCCAGTGGTTGGCAGACTTTCAGCAAAGTGGTGTTCCCGCCGCTGATTCCTGCTTTGGTGACTGGATCCTCTCAGGCTTTTATTCGTAGCCTGGGTGAGTTTGGCGCAGTCATCATGATTGCGGGCAATATCCCCTTCAAAACCGAAGTATCGTCCCTGATGATTTTTGTGCGCCTGCAAGAGTTCAATTACCCGGCTGCCGCTGCGATTGCCTCGGTAATCCTGATCGCCTCCTTGCTGCTCTTGTTCACTTTGCAACTGGTGCAAAATCGTCTATTGGGCTGGCAGCGGAGGGCACCATGAGAAAAACACCTAAAAGCACGGCCGACCGCCTGATTCTGGCCTTGGGTATTGTGTTGGTACTGGGTCTGCTGGTGGTCCCCTTGCTGCTGATTTTCTCCAAAGCCTTGGGTGATGGCTTGCCTGCCTTGTGGAGCAATCTGCAAGAGGACTATATGCTTCACGCCATCGGGCTGACCCTGTTCGTGGCGGTGCTGACTGTGCCCTTGAACATGGTCTTTGGCATCTTGCTGGCCTGGTGTCTGACGCATTACCAGTTCCGTGGCCGTCGTTTGCTAAGTACCTTGGTGGACTTGCCTTATGCTGTGTCGCCTGTGGTAGCGGGCCTGTGCTATCTGGTGGTCTACGGTGTGGAGTCTTCCCTGGGGCAGTGGCTAAGCGCGCATGATATTCAATTGATGTTTGCCTGGCCGGGTATCCTGATGGTCACTATCTTTGTGACGACGCCTTATGTGGCTCGTATCCTGATTCCCATCATGCAGGCTCAGGGTTCGGATGCTCAGGCGGCAGCGTTAAGTCTGGGCGCCAATGGTTGGCAGATCTTCTGGCACGTGACGCTGCCGGATATCAAATGGGCCTTGCTCTATGGCGTGGTGCTGACCAATGCTCGCGCGATTGGCGAGTTTGGTGCTGTGTCCGTGGTGTCGGGCACCATCATGAATCAGACTTTGACCTTGTCTCTGCTGGTGGATCAGCTGAATAACGATAACAAGGCGGCTGCGGCTTTTACAGCGGCTGCACTGCTGGCGGTATTCGCGATTGTGTCGGTGATGCTCAAGAGCCTGCTGGAGTGGCGTGTGGCGGCTGGCCGTCGCCGTAATCAGGCTGAGGCGGTGCAAGGGTAAAGGGCGGGCTGGATGTTTGGGTAATATTTCCAGTGCTTGTAGATGACTGAATATTCCCTGGACTGGCTTTAAGTAGCTGATACTGATCTGCCAAAGCCAGCGTTCGGATGCTTGCTGCCAAGTAGACCCAAAAAAATAGAGCCCCATGCGGGGCTCTATTTTTGTCTGCGTCGAACGCGCCTTATTTGACGATCTTCAGGTGCGAGACCTTGTCAGCGTCTTTCTTGGCAGCGGGCGCTTCCGGTGCCGCTTCAGGAGCTGCATCTTGCGCCTCGTCTTCAGCGTAAGGCTCGGACTCCATCACTTCAAAACCCATACCAGCGCCTGTTTCGCGTGCGTAGATGGCCGATACAGCCGCCACGGGCACGAAAATGTCTTCCGTAACACCGCCAAAGCGGGCCTGGAATTCAATGTAGTCGTTGCCCAGGATCAGGCCATTGGTGGCCAGATGTCCGATATTCAGGGTGATTTGTCCATCCTGAATATGGCCGCGTGGAACAACGGTGTTGGCGTCTACTGTAACCACAATGTGTGGGGTGTATCCGTGGTCGGAACACCATTCGTGTAGAGCGCGCAGCAGGTAAGGCTTGGTCGAGGTCTCTTGCATGATGGATTAGCGACGCATGACTTTTTCGGAAGGAGTCAGTGCTTCAATGTAAGCAGGACGCGAGAATACGCGCTCGGCGTACTTTTGCACAGGAGCGGCGCTCTTGGGCAGTTCGATACCGTAGTGGTCCAGGCGCCAGAGCAGGGGAGCGATCGCCACGTCCAGCATGGAGAACTCTTCACCCAGCATGTACTTGTTCTTGAGCAGGATCGGAGCCAGCTGCGACAAGTGGTTGCGGATTTGTTGACGGGCCAGTTCTTGTGCCTTGGCATCCGCGTTGCGGCGGTCTTCCAGGGCGGCCACGTGCACAAACAGTTCCTTTTCGAAGTTGTACAGGAACAGGCGTGTGCGGGCGCGCATGGTGGGGTCCGCTGGCATCAGCTGAGGATGCGGGAAACGCTCATCAATGTACTCATTGATGATGTTCGATTCGTACAAGATCAGGTCACGTTCTACCAGGATTGGCACCTGTCCGTAGGGGTTCATGACGGCGATATCTTCAGGCTTGTTGTACAAGTCGATGTCGCGGATCTCGAAATCCATGCCTTTTTCAAACAACACGAAACGGCAGCGCTGTGAGAATGGGCAAGTTGTTCCAGAGTAGAGCACCATCATGGTAGGAGATTCCAGTCGTAGAAATAAAAACAAGAGCCTCACGGCTCAGAATTTAAAACCCTGCAAGGGGTTTTAACAATAAAAAGCCGGGCAGGCTAGTTAGGCCTGCCCGTCTAGCATAGCGTTTTACTTGATGTCTTTCCAGAAAACGCTGTTCAGGCGCCATGCAACGGCAAAGAACAAGAGCAGGAACAGGATCACGCCCACGCCGATTTTCTTGCGCTCCAGCTGCACAGGCTCTGCCATCCAGTCCATGAAGTTGGCCAGGTCAGCGACATCGCTGTCGTACTTGGCAGCCATCTTGGCATTGACAGGCTCCAGCTTGACCGAGTCAGTTGCGTGGCCGGTGTAGTTGGCCAGAACTTCGGTCTTGACGGAGGAAAAGCCGGTTGGATCGTAGCTGGCCGTGGTCTTGACCCATTCCTTGGTGCCGTCGTCCTTGGCGGTTTCAGCCACGGTCGTGCGGTTCAAGGTAACGCCACCCTGGCGCTCCCACATGGCGTGAGGCATACCCACGCTTGGGAAAACCAGGTTATCCCAGCCGGTTGGGCGGGATGCGTCACGGTAGAACGTACGCAAGTAGGTGTAGATGTAGTCTGCGCCGCTAGGGCCCAGGTTGGTGGACTTGGCACGTGCAATTACGGACAGGTCAGGAGGAGCAGCACCAAACCACTTCTTGCCCATTTCCGGGGTCATGGCGATCTTCATCAGATCACCCACCTTGTCCGAGGAGAACAGCAAGTTTTTCTTGATGTCTTCTTCGGTCAGGCCGATGTCTGTCAGCTTGTTGTAGCGCATGGAGTTGGCGCTATGACAGTTCAGACAGTAGTTCACAAACAGTTTTGCGCCATTTTGCAACGCCGCCATGTCATTCATGCGGTCGGGCGCGCGCTCCAGGGCATAGCCACCTCCGGCGGCACCAGCCACCGTGCAGGTAAGGGACAAGGCCAGAGCGCCAAGCAGTTTCTTAATCATGGTCATTCCGTTTCTTGTTGGGGGCCTAGTGAGGGCGGAAAGTCACGCGATCGGGTTCGGGTTTGAACGTACCCATGCGGCTCCATACCGGCATCAGCAGGAAGAAGGCCAGGTAGATCACCGTACCGATCTGGCTCAGCAAGTTAAACAAGTCGTTTGGAGCTTGCGTGCCCAGGTAACCCAGGATCAGGAAGTTGACCAGGAAAATCGCGTACAGCACTTTGTGCCAGCTTGGACGGTAACGGATCGACTTCACAGGCGATTTGTCCAGCCAAGGCAGGAAGAACAGGATCACGACCGTACCACCCATGGCCACCACACCCCAGAACTTGGCGTCAATAACGCGCAGCAGCACGGCAACACCGATCAGGATAGCGGGGACGGCCAGACGCCAGATACCGGGCAACTTGCCTTTGACGAACAGCACCAGAGCACCCAGCACGGAAGCACCGGCCAGAACCCAGGTAAAGTCGGCGGTCGTGGCACGCAGCATGGAGTAGAAAGGCGTGAAGTACCAGACAGGTGCAATGTGCGGAGGAGTCTTCAGTGCATCGGCTGGGCTGAAGTTGTTGAACTCCAGGAAGTAGCCGCCCATTTCAGGGGCAAAGAACACAATCGCTGCAAACACAATCAGGAAGCCAGCCACACCCAGGATGTCGTGCACCGAGTAGTAGGGGTGGAAGGGAATACCATCCAAAGGACGGCCTTTGGCGTCTTTGGGGCCTTCTTTGATTTCGATACCGTCGGGGTTGTTGGAACCCACTTCGTGCAGAGCGATCAGGTGAGCCACAACCAGACCCAGCAGGACCAGAGGCACAGCAATCACGTGCAGGGCAAAGAAGCGGTTCAGGGTGGCGTCGGACACCACGTAGTCACCACGGATGAAAATAGCCAGGTCAGGACCAATGAAAGGAATGGCCGAGAACAGGTTAACAATCACCTGGGCACCCCAGTAGGACATCTGGCCCCATGGCAGCAGGTAGCCCATGAAGGCTTCAGCCATCAGACAGAGGAAAATGGCAACGCCAAAGATCCAGACCAGTTCACGTGGCTTGCGGTAAGAACCGTAGAACAGGCCGCGCAGCATGTGCAGGTACACCACCACGAAGAACATGGAAGCGCCGGTGGAGTGCATGTAGCGGATGATCCAGCCACCGGGCACTTCACGCATGATGTATTCAACCGACTCGAAGGCCAGCTTGGCATCAGGCTTGTAGTTCATGACCAGGAAAATACCTGTCACGATCTGGATAACCAGCACCAGCAGTGCCAGAGAGCCAAAGAAGTACCAGAAGTTGAAGTTCTTCGGCGCGTAATATTCTGACATGTGCTCTTTGTACATGGATGTCAGGGGGAAACGCCTGTCAATCCATCCCAAGAGTCCTGTCGTTTCGACGGTTTTCTCGCCAGCCATGAAACGGCTCCTTTATCTTTTTAAATAGTACGTATTGGGTTACAGCCGCCTTAGGCCTTGTTGTTTTCGTCTACGCCGATGGTAACCATCGTGCCGTCAGCCGAGAACTCGTAGGGCGGGATTTCCAGATTGTCTGGAGCAGGCTTGTTGCTGTAGACGCGGCCGGCCAGGTCAAACGTGGAGCCGTGGCAGGGGCACAGAAAGCCGCCTTCCCAACCACCGGGCAGACCGGCGCCAGCGCCAGCGGCCAGATGCGGGGTAGGGGAGCAACCCAGGTGGGTGCAAATACCGATACAGATAAAGATTTCAGGGCGACGCGAACGGTATTCGTTCTTGGCGTACGCAGGGGTGTAACCAGGGCGATCCGATTCAGGGTCGGCCAGCTGGCTGTCCAGCTTGGGCAGTGCGTCCAGCTGCTCTTTGGTGCGGTGCAGAATCCAGACAGGTTTCCCGCGCCATTCCACGGTGCGCATCTGACCGGGGGCGATACCAGAGATATCAACCTCTACGGGAGCGCCGGCCGCTTTTGCCTTCTCGGAAGGGGCAAAGGAGCTGACAAAGGGAACAGCTGTCGCCACACCAGCGACACCACCTAATGCACAGGCGGTGGCGACCCAGGTGCGGCGCGAAGGATCGGGCGGAAGGTTGAAATCAACCGCGCCTATGGCATCGGGCTGTGTCGTATTCTGACTCATTCTAGTATCCTTATTCCTGCCCGACTCGGGCAATACCACAATTTACGGATTTGGGCCTGGGTATATTATTCAACCGCACATTATACGCTTTACCCAGCGCAGCATAACTTGATCAAAGGTGAACATATGAACAAGGCTCGAGGTTTCCTTAACGAATTCCGGGAGTTCGCAGTTAAGGGCAACATGATGGACCTTGCGGTCGGTGTCATTATTGGCGCTGCTTTCGGCAAGATTATCGACTCGCTGGTAAAAGACATCGTCATGCCCGTCATCAGTTTCATCCTTGGCGGCGAGGTGGATTTTACCAATCAGTTCACGGTCTTGCGTACACCAGAGGGCTTTACCGGCCCAGAAACCCTGGAAGCTCTGAATGCGGCCGGTGCTGTTGTTTTGTCGTGGGGTAACTTCCTGACCATTTTGATCAACTTCATCTTGCTGGCCTTCGTGGTGTTTTGCATGGTCAAGATGATTAACCGTATGCGCGCCACTGTGGCCAAGGCCGAGGCCGCTGAAGCCGTACCCGAACCAACCCCTGAAGACGTGATCTTGCTGCGTGAGATCAGGGATTCGCTGAAAAAATAAAAGCCCAAACTTATCAAAGCTTTAAGGTGCCTTTCGGCACCTTTTTGTTTATGTAAACCTTCCGGCGGAGTCAAGTTCGCCCGCGCCGGATGCCTGATTTTAGCCTTTCATGGCCTGGGCTTGTCTAGCCTGTGGCGCTTTAAAGCTTGTTCAAGGTCATATGTGCGGGTTTTTGGCGTAATCAGATCGGGTTGTCCAGATCGATGAACTCCACCTCAATGCCGAACTGGCGCGCAATTTCTTCGCCCAAGGCCTTGGCACCGTAGCGCTCGGTTGCGTGGTGACCGGCTGCCATGAAGGCAATATCGTTTTCCTGCGCACTGTGGAAAGTCTGTTCGGACGCCTCGCCGCTGATGTAAAGATCGGCTTGCGCTGCAATGGCGCTATCGATAAAGCCCTGTGCCCCTCCTGTGCACCAGGCTATTCGGCGGATTTTCCGTTGTAAATCGCCAACAATCAGCGGTTTGCGTTGTAAATTATTGCAAACTGTCAGGCCGAATGTTTCCAGGGAAACGGGGCTTGGCAATTCGCCCAGCCAGACCAGTCCATCCGGACCACAGGTTTGTGCTACGCCGTTTTCGTCACGCAGCACCTCAATGCCTAACTGCCGAGCCAATTGAGCGTTGTTGCCAAACTCGGGATGCGCATCCAGGGGCAGGTGATAGCCCAAGAGGTTAAGCTGATGCGACAGGACGCGTTCGATACGAGTTTTTCGGGTGCCAACAATGCACGGGTTTTCGTTCTTCCAGAACCAGCCGTGGTGCACCAAAATTGCGTCCGCCTGGCGGGCAATAGCGGCATCAATCAGTGCCAGCGAGGCCGTCACGCCGGTGACGAGTTTGCCAATGTATGGCTTGCCTTCGACCTGGAGCCCATTGGGACAGTAGTCCTTGAAACGGGCGATATCCAAGGTGCTATTGAGCCAGCTGGCCAGTTCGGCCGTTGAAACCTGAGTCATGGAAATCCTTATCTGAAAGAGTGCTATGCGTCGATTGTGGCTAGTGTTTGCTCAAGCGGTGACGATCTGTCTGGCGGGCTTTTTTATTGTGGTGACATTGCGACCGCAGTGGGTGGGAGCACCCCAGGCACCCGCCCGCACGACTAATACGGTGGTCTTGCCTGCGCCGGTTCCTTCTTTGCTTGCGCCTGTCGCGCAGGAAGGCCCGCTGTCTTATGCCTCGGCTGTCACCAGTGCTGCGCCTGCTGTCGTTAATGTGTACACCAGCAAGCATTTGGAAGGCAATTCTCCCTTGCTGGAAGATCCCGATCTGCAGCGCCTGTTTCGCGAGCTGCCTGATTTGATGGGGCGTCGCTCCACAATCAATCTGGGTTCGGGCGTGATCGTACATGAACAGGGTTATATCCTGACCAATTACCACGTGATTGAAGCGGCCGATGCCATCGAGGTGGCCTTGTCCGATGGGCGTCAGGCCAAGGCGCGCCTGATTGGTTCGGACCCTGAAAGCGATCTGGCCGTGCTGAAAGTGGATCTGCCCAAGCTGGCCGTGATTCAGACCCAGGAACAGGATCAATTGCAGGTGGGCGATGTGGTGCTGGCCATCGGCAATCCCTTTGGAGTGGGTCAAACCACGACGATGGGCATTGTGTCGGGTTTGGGGCGCAATCGCCTGGGCATCAATATTTACGAGAACTTCATTCAGACCGATGCCGCCATTAATCCCGGCAACTCGGGTGGTGCTCTGGTGGATGCAATTGGCCGTTTGGTGGGCATCAATACCGCTATTTATTCCGAAACAGGTGGTTCGCTGGGTATAGGTTTTGCCATTCCCGCTTCTACGGCGCTGGCCATCATGAACGAGATTATCCGTAATGGTGAGGTGACGCGCGGTTGGCTGGGGCTGGAGCCGCAGGATATTACGCCGGACCTGATCAAGTCCTTCAAGCTCAAGAGCGACGCGGGTGTGATTATTGCCAGTGTGCAGCGCCACGGCCCGGCTGCCGAGGCGCATTTGCTGGTGGGCGATATTGTGTTGCGCTTGAATGGTCAGCAAGTGGCCGATTCAATTGGCCTGCTCAATCAGATTGGTCCGGTGCAGCCCGGGCAGACCATAACGCTGAGCGTATTGCGTGATGGCAAGGAACTGGATGTCCCCGTTAAGGTCGGTATGCGGCCTCAGGTGCGCAAGTAAGGTCGGTAGCTTCCCCTTTCCCGTTGGAATTCATCGAAGGGCGTAGGGAAGCGCTCAGGGCCTTGCAGGCCGTATAGGTTTTCGGTCAGTGTGTTGATGTTGCTGCGGCCCGGCGACTTGCATTTGGCTACGCTGTTTTGCAGATCGTAGTGGCGCAAAGGCTTTGCAAGGTATCTAAAAAAAATGGCTCTCTTGTCTTGCCCCGAAAGGAGCAGTCCAGAGAGCCATTTTTGTGTCTGTACGCAGCGTAGCGTTTACAGACACTGGTGATGCTTTTATTGCTTACAGGTCCAGTTCGCGACCTTCACTGCTTTCCGCTTCCCGTTTCTTGATCAGGCTGGCAGCCAGAATCCCTAATTCATAAAGCAGGCAGAGCGGGGCGGCCAGGAGAATCTGGCTGACCACATCGGGTGGCGTCACGATAGCGGCGATCACAAAAGCGCCCACAATCACATAGCCACGGATTTCACGCAGTTTGGCGACGGTCACAACGCCTGTTTTCACCAGCAAAATCACCGCGATAGGCACTTCAAAAGTAATGCCAAAAGCCAGGAACATGGTCATGACAAAGCCCAGATAGGCTTCGATGTCCGGTGCTGGCGTAATCGATTGCGGCGCAAACGAGGCGATGAAGTGGAACACGGTGCGGAACACCACAAAATAACAAAACGCCATGCCCGCGATGAACAGCAGGGTGCTGGTCATGATCAGCGGCAAAGCCAGTTTCTTTTCGTGGTTGTACAGGCCAGGAGCGATAAAGGCCCATGCCTGGTAAAGCACGATGGGCAAGGCCAGCACGAAGGCTGCCATCAGCGTCACTTTGACCGGCACCATGAAGGGCGTAATCACCCCGGTAGCGATCATGCGCGTGCCCTCGGGCAGCGAGCTCATCATGGGCTGGGCCAGCACATCATAAATGGCTGAAGCGCCCGGATACGTGAACAGGACGATAAAAATCCCGACCACGGCAATGACTGCGCGCAGCAAGCGTGTGCGCAGCTCGACCAGGTGGGAGATGAAGGTATCTTCTTGAGGCGCGTCGGTGCTCATGCCGTAGGTCCTTTAGCGGGGTGGGCGGGAGCATCCGTAGGACGGGGAGCGTCGTCACTGGCCGGCGCGCTGGGCGCTGGCGGGGCGGCTGCATCCGTGCTCGGCTGGCTGGCAGCCGGTTCTGTAGTAGCGGCGTCGGGCGTTGCAGTGGCACTATCGGGTTTGTCCGAGAAGGCCTTGCGCGCGGACTCCGACGCATTTTGCAGGGTGTCGCGGGCTTCTGTCAGAGGCTGGCTGATGCTTTTGCCCGTGTCCTCGACCGAACTGCGCACCGAGCGCGCGGCGTCCTCCATCTGGTCTTTGAGCTTGTTCACCTCATCCAGATTGATTTCGCGTTGGATATCGGTTTTGACCTCGTTCACGTAGCGCTGCGCGCGGCCAAGCAAATGGCCGACAGTGCGCGCTACTTTGGGAAGACGTTCGGGACCGATGACGATCAGGGCAACCACTCCAATCAGGAGCAGTTCGCTAAAGCTGACATCAAACATTCAGACTCACACAAGAAGGGGATCAGGCGCGATCGGATTTTTCCTTGGCCTGCACGTCGATCGTTTGAGGATCGGCAGCGCGCTGGCTGACGGTTTCGGGTGTTTTTTCTTCTTCACCCACGTCCTTCATGCCTTCTTTAAAACCTTTGACTGCACCGCCCAGATCCGAGCCGATGTTACGCAGTTTCTTGGTGCCGAAAACCAGGGCAACGATGACCAGAACGATCAGCCAGTGCCAAATGCTAAAGCTACCCATAATGTATCTCCCTTAAGCAGCCATGGCTGCGCGTTGTTGCCATGGGCGCTCACCGCCCAAGATGTGCATGTGTAAATGGTTGATTTCCTGCCCGCCATCCAAACCGTTGTTGATGACAATGCGGAAACCGCCTTCAGGGCCGGGGCGACAACCAGCCTTTGCGGCCAGGGAAGGTGCCAAAGCCATCATTTTACCCAACCATTCGCTATCCTGGCCCGATACGTCCTGCATGGAGACGACGTGTTTCTTGGGGATTACCAGGATATGGATAGGTGCAGCTGGGTTGATGTCGTGAAATGCCAGAAAGTCCTCGTCCTCGTACACTTTCTTGGACGGAATCTGATCGGCAGCAATTTTACAAAATAGACAGTTCTCGCTCATAACAATCTCGGTAGCGAAGCACTTGCTGGGCAAGTGCCAAAAATCTAGGTATCAGGACAGTGTAGCGCGTCTAAATGACAGAATTACACCTGATCCTTAGGGCGCGAAGCTTTTTCTTCCAGTCCTGATGTGCCTTCACGGCGCAGCAGTTCTGTCAGCACATCGCGGGGCTCCAGACCATAGTAAGTCAGTGCCACCAGGCTATGAAACCACAGGTCGGCGGTTTCGTAGACAATGCGCTCGCGCTCTTCGTCCTTGGCGGCCATGACCAGCTCGGTCGCTTCTTCCCCGATCTTTTTCAGGAATGCATCCGGTCCTTTGGCCAGCAGCTTGGCGGAGTAGGAGGAGGATGGGTCCCCGCCTTGCGCGGGCAGACGGGACTTCAGGGTGCGGCCAAGATGATCGAGGATGGTCTCGACAGTAGGTTGTTCGCTCATCGGTAAATATGCTCCGGGTCTTTCAGGACGGGGTCAACCGCCACCCATTGTGCCTGATCGCTCTGGCCTTGCAGCTGGCGATAAAAGCAGCTTTCACGACCCGTATGACAGGCGATCTGGCCAACCTGCTCCACGCTGAGCAAAATGACGTCGCCATCACAGTCCAGACGCAAGTCGCTGACATGCTGTACGTGGCCGGATTCCTCGCCCTTGCGCCACAGGCGCTTGCGGGAACGCGACCAGTACACGGCGCGGCCGGTGCTGACGGTCTCTTGCAGGGACTCCTGGTTCATCCAGGCGACCATCAAGATTTTGCCCGTGGCCTGGTCCTGCGCAATCGCAGGAATCAGACCTTGTTCATCAAAACGGATTTCAGCCAGCCAGGCCGGTAAGTCAGCCATTAGCGTCGCACCTGAATACCTTGCGCAGCCATGAAATCCTTGGCTTCGGCAATAGTGTGTTGACCGTAGTGGAAAATGCTGGCGGCCAGTACGGCGCTGGCGCCGCCCTTGATCACGCCATCGGCCAGGTCTTGCAGGCCGCCCACACCGCCAGAGGCGATAACGGGAACGGAGACCGCCTCGGATACGGCGCGGGTCAATTCCAGATCAAAGCCGGATTTGGTGCCGTCGCGGTCCATGCTGGTCAGCAGCAGTTCGCCTGCGCCGTATTCGGCCATGCGGGCTGCCCATTCCACCACATCCAGGCCGGTGCCACGACGACCGCCGTGGGTAAAGACTTCCCAGCGTGGTGCTTCGTTCTCAGTACTGACACGGCGTGCGTCAATGGCGACGACCATGCACTGTTTGCCATGGTGATCGCTGGCAGCACGGACCAGATCCGGGTTGCTGATGGCGGCGCTGTTAATGGAAACCTTGTCCGCACCGGCATTGAGCAGGCGCTGGATGTCGGCCACTTCGCGCACACCGCCACCCACTGTCAGGGGGATGAAGATCTGGCTGGCCACCTGTTCGATGATGGGCAGGATCAGATCACGGTTATCCGACGTGGCCGTAATGTCCAGAAAGGTCAGCTCGTCGGCGCCCTGGTCGTTGTACTTGCGGGCGATCTCGACTGGGTCACCGGCATCGACCAGATCCACAAAGTTGATCCCTTTGACCACACGGCCAGCGGTCACGTCCAGACAAGGAATGATGCGGCAGGCTAATTCGTTGGCGACGTCCTGGCTCATGCCTGGTACTCGTCAGCGAAAGTTTGTGCCTCGGCAAAATTCAGGGTGCCTTCGTAAATGCTGCGACCCAAAATCACACCTTCAATACCTTCGTGCTCTACGGCACACAGGTCTTCGATGTCTTTCAGGTTGGTGACTCCGCCGGAGGCGATGACCGGAATCTTCACGTGCTGGGACAGCTTGACGGTAGCTTCGATGTTCACGCCAGTGAGCATGCCGTCGCGGCCGATATCGGTGTAGATAATGGACTCGCAGCCGTAATCTTCAAATTTCTTGGCCAGATCCAGTACGTCGTGGCGGGTCAGCTTGCTCCAGCCGTCGGTGGCGATTTTGCCATCACGGGCGTCCAGGCCAACAATGATGCTGCCAGGAAAGGCGCTGCAGGCGTCTTGCAGGAAACCAGGGCTTTTGACAGCGGCCGTGCCAATAATGACATAGCTCATGCCGGCGTCCAGATAGCGCTCGATGGTGTCCAGATCGCGGATACCACCGCCGATCTGTACGGGAATTTCACCGTCGATGGCAGCAATAATGGATTTGATGGCTTCGCTGTTCTTGGGCTTGCCGGCAAATGCGCCGTTCAGGTCCACCAGATGCAGGCGCCGGGCCCCTTGTTCCAGCCATTGTGTTGCTATTTTGGCCGGATCATCCGAGAAAATAGTGGCATCGTCCAGGTCACCCTGGCGAAGGCGCACACAACGCCCGTCTTTAAGGTCGATGGCGGGAATCAAAAGCATGGTCTTTAGCCGTAAAAAACGTAAGAAATACTGGGTCGGAAAAAGTCGGAAAAACGCTGGGGAGGCTTATTGAAAAATCATGGCTTCCAGTTGGCGAAATTCCGGAACAGTTGCAGGCCGTTGTCTGCACTTTTCTCAGGATGGCATTGCAACGCAAAAATATTAGCGTTTGCTATCGCAGAGGTAAAGCGTTGGCCATAGTGCGTCGAACCACAAGTTTGATCTATATGCAGCGGATCGACAAAGTAGCTATGTACAAAGTAAAAGAACGCGCCATCTTCAATGCCAGCCCATAAGGGATGATCCTGAGTCTGGTGTACGCGGTTCCAGCCGATATGGGGCACTTTAAGCCCGGCGCTGGAGGCGTGGTCGCTGCTTTTGTAGTTCGGGCCCTCAAAACGGCGCACTTGGCCGGGAATCAGACCTAAACAGGGGACATTGCCTTCCTGACTGGAGTCGAACAGCATTTGTTCGCCTACGCAGATGCCCAATAAGGGCTTGTTGCGGGCGGCTGTCAGCAAGGCATCGCGCAAACCGGATTGGTCCAGGTGGGCCATGCAGTCGGGCATGGCACCCTGGCCGGGTAATACGACCCGGTCCGCATCCAGAATGGCTTGAGGGGTTTGAGCAAGAACGATGCGCGCATCAGGTGCGGCGGCATGCAGTGCTCGGGCAACCGAGAAGATGTTGCCCGAACCGTAATCGACAATAGCGATAGTGGTCACGATGTGTGTCCGAAGGACGTTTACAGAACCCCTTTGGTCGAAGGCACCACGCCTTCGCTACGTGGGTCCAGCTCCAGAGCCATACGCAATGCTCGGCCAAAGGCTTTGAACACGGTTTCGCACTGGTGGTGTGCGTTTTCGCCGCGCAGGTTATCGATGTGCATAGAAACCAGGGCGTGATTCACAAAACCCTGGAAAAACTCGCGTGCCAAGTCTACATCGAACTGGCCGATTCGTGCGCGGGTAAAGGGCACAAAATAAAACAGACCGGGGCGGCCGGAGAAGTCCACGACTACGCGCGACAGGGCTTCGTCCAGCGGCACGTAGGAGTGGCCGTAACGGCGCAGGCCGGCTTTGCTGCCCACAGCCTTGGCAAATGCCTGGCCCAGCGCAATGCCGATATCTTCGACGGTATGGTGATCGTCGATGTGGGTATCGCCCTCACAGTGCACGTCCAGGTCAATCAGACCGTGGCGGGCAATCTGGTCCAGCATGTGGTCCAGAAAAGGCACGCCGCTGTTGAGCGAGTGACGGCCGGTGCCGTCCAGGTTAACGGCCACGCGGATGCGGGTTTCATTGGTATTGCGGGTAATCTCGGCGGTACGCATATCAGAGCCGGCGGCAAGGCCGGTATCAGGATTGGTTCAATCGGAATTGCGCGCTGGCAGCGTGGGCGTACAGCCCCTCGCCTTGAGCCAGCGTAGCGGCTATGGGTCCCAGTGTCTGGGCGCCTGATTCTGAAACCTGAATGATGCTGCTGCGTTTCTGGAAATCGTAGACGCCCAAAGGTGACGAGAAACGCGCAGTGCGTGCCGTCGGCAGGACATGGTTAGGCCCGGCACAGTAATCGCCCAGCGATTCGGAGCTGTAGGGGCCCAGGAAAATGGCGCCAGCATGGCGGATTTTGCCCAACAAGTCCTGGGCGTTCCGGGTAGAGACTTCCAGGTGTTCCGGCGCGATATGGTTGCTGATCCGACAGGCCTCGTCCAGATCGCGGACGTGGATCAGGGCACCCCGGCCAGACAGGCTGCGACGGATGATGTCCGCGCGTGGCATGGTGGGCAACAGGCGTTCGATAGCGGCTTCAACCTGATCCAGGAAGTCAGCATCCGGGCACAGCAAGATGGCCTGGGCCAGCTCGTCGTGTTCGGCCTGGGAGAACAGGTCCATGGCCACCCAGTCGGCAGGAGCACTGCCGTCGCTGATGATCAGGATTTCGGAGGGGCCGGCAATCATGTCGATGCCAACCACGCCAAAGACGCGGCGCTTGGCAGCGGCCACATAGGCGTTGCCGGGGCCGACAATCTTGTCTACCGCAGGCACCGTATCCGTACCGTAAGCCAAAGCGCCTACGGCTTGCGCACCACCAATGGTGAAGACGCGATCGACACCGCCCAGGGCGGCAGCAGCCAGCACGATGGGGTTGCGCACGCCATCGGGTGTAGGCGTGACCATGATCAGTTCAGGAACACCGGCCACTTTGGCGGGGATGGCGTTCATCAGAACCGAGGAGGGGTAAGCGGCCTTGCCACCGGGAACATACAGTCCCACACGGTCCAAGGGGGTAACTTGTTGGCCCAGCACGGTGCCGTCGGCTTCCGTGTAGGTCCAGGTTTCGGTGCGCTGGTGCTCGTGGTAACGGCGCACGCGCTCGGCGGCCTGTTCCAGTGCCTTGCGCTGATCGGCAGGCAGGCTGTCCAGAGCCGCAAACAGTTCTTCCTTGGAGATTTCCAGTGCCGAGGCCTGTTCAACAGCCAGTCGGTCAAAGCGCTGGGTGTAATCCAGCAAAGCCGTGTCTCCCTCATGCTGGATACGATGCAGAATCTCGGCACAAGCGTGCTCGATAGACGCGTCTTCGGACGCTTCGTAAGCCAGTAGCGTGCGCAGTTCGGCATCGAACTGGGCGGATTGGGAGTTCAGGCGATGGATCAGTGACATGTCGCTATAGGAAAAAGCTAAGGTTCAAGGGCCAGTGTATAACATTTCGCTTAGGCAAAAGGCGGTCTGCGCCTTTTGCCTAAGCAGGATTGTCAGGCTGTTTGCCCCTTGCAGGAAGAAGGGGTGGGTTTACTCGTCCACCGAAGCGCGCGAGAAAGCGTCGATCAGGGGTTGCAGCTGCGCGCCACGGTTTTTCATGGCGGCCTGATTGACGATCAAACGCGAGGAGATGGGGGTGATGTCTTCCACTTCCACCAGCTTGTTCGCACGCAGGGTGCCGCCGCTGGAGACCAAGTCCACAATGGCGTCGGCCAGACCGACCAGCGGAGCCAGTTCCATGGAGCCATACAGCTTGATCAGGTCCACATACACGCCCTTGCTGGCGAAGTGTTCGCGAGCAGCACGGGTGTATTTGGTGGCGATACGCAGGCGCGAACCTTGCTTGACGGCCGAATGGTAGTCAAAGCCTTCAGCCACGGCCACGCACAGGCGGCAACGGGCAATGTTCAGGTCCACGGGCTGGTACAGACCGCCGGGGTGCTGTTCCATGTGCTCGTACAGCACGTCTTTACCGGCAATCCCGATATGGGCAGCACCATATTGCACGTAGGTCGGCACGTCCGTGGCACGCACAATAATCAGACGCAGGTCCGGATTATTGGTGGGCAGGATCAGTTTGCGCGACGTTTCCGGGCTTTCCAGCACCTTGATGCCTGCCTCTTCCAGCAAAGGCAGGGTTTCGTCAAAAATCCGGCCTTTGGACAAGGCCAGCGTCAGAGGTTGATTTAAACCGGCGGGACTCATTAGGTTTCCTTGCTGCTGATTCGCTCGATGTTGGCGCCTACGGCTTGAAGCTTGGCTTCCATACGGTCGTAGCCACGGTCCAGATGGTAGATGCGTTCGACGGTGGTGTCACCCCGAGCGGCCAGGCCCGCAATGACCAGGCTGGCCGACGCACGCAGGTCGGTTGCCATGACAGTGGCGCCAGTCAGGTAGGGAACGCCGGTAACGACGGCCATATGGCCTTCGATATCAATCTGTGCACCCAGGCGGTTCAGTTCCTGTACGTGCATGTAGCGATTTTCAAAGATGGTTTCCACAACCGAGGCGGTACCGTCGGCAATGGTGTTCAGTGCCATCAGTTGAGCCTGCATGTCCGTGGGGAAACCGGGGTATTCGCTGGTACGGAAGCTGACCGCCTTGGGGCGAGCATTCATGCTGGCCCTGATCCAGTCCGGGCCGGTTTCAATCTGCAGACCGGCTTCGCGCAGCTTGTCCAGCGTGGCGCCCATGGCGTCAGCATCGGTATTGCGCAAGGTCAGTTCGCCACCCGTAGCGGCAACGGCGCACAGGAAGGTGCCGGCTTCGATACGGTCGGGGCAGATGGTGTGCTTGGCACCATGCAGGCGCTCGACACCGTCAATTACGATGCGGTCAGTACCGTGGCCCTGGATCTTGGCACCCATTTTGATCAGCAGTTCAGCCAGATCAATAATTTCCGGTTCGCGGGCTGCGTTTTCCAGAATGGTTTGGCCTTCAGCCAGCACAGCCGCCATCATCAGGTTTTCAGTGCCGGTAACCGTCACCATATCCGTGCGCACCACGGCACCGCGCAAGCGTTTGGCACGGGCATTCACAAAGCCGTGCTCGACATGGATTTCTGCACCCATGGCGGCCAGGCCCTTGATGTGTTGATCCACAGGGCGTTGGCCAATGGCGCAACCACCAGGCAGGCTGACGCGGGCCTCGCCAAAGCGGGCCAGCAGGGGGCCAAGCACCAGAATCGAGGCGCGCATGGTCTTCACCAGTTCGTAAGGCGCTTCCAGATTGGTGATATTGCCCGCATTCAGCTCCAACGTGCCATTGCGTTCCTGGGTAACACCCAACTGACCCAGGAGCTTCAGGGTGGTGTCGATGTCGCGCAGACGCGGGACATTGTCCAGGTACACCGTGTCGGCAGTCAGCAGACTGGCGCACAGAATGGGCAGGGCGGCGTTTTTGGCGCCAGAGACGGTGATCTCGCCATTCAGGCGTTGTCCGCCCGTGATGCGTAATTTATCCATTCGGATTGGCCTTGTATTCGTCGGGGGTAAGCGTGCGCATGGACAGGGCGTGGATTTCAGCTTTCATCCGGTCGCCCAGGGCCTTGTAGACCAGTTGGTGACGGGCAATCAGGCGTTTGCCTTCAAAGGCGGCGCTGACGATCAGGGCCTCAAAGTGCGAACCATCGCCTTGCACTTGCAAGTGTTCACAGGGCAGGTTGTCGGCAATGTATTGGTGAACTTGTTCGGGGGTCGGCAACATGAAATCAATTCCGTAATTTATAGCCTGAGGCAAGCAGGCGTAGCGAAATCAGACACAGCGCAACAAAGACGCTGGCGACAACGGTCAGGCTGAACCAGGG
Organism: Alcaligenes faecalis; assembly: GCF_009497775.1. Lineage (NCBI taxonomy): Bacteria > Pseudomonadati > Pseudomonadota > Betaproteobacteria > Burkholderiales > Alcaligenaceae > Alcaligenes > Alcaligenes faecalis. The sequence continues at coordinate 3,839,234 of NZ_CP031012.1, read as the reverse complement.
AGAAATATCCGAGGCGGCAAAAAAACCGTAGCGGAACCCGTCAATGGTATAGAGCAACGGATTCCAGTGTGAAACAGTTTGCCAAAACGGCGGCAGGCTATGAATCGAATAGAACACACCCGACAGAAAGGTCGCGGGCATGATCAGGAAGTTCTGGAACGCGGCCAACTGGTCGAATTTCTCGGACCACAGTCCGGCGATCAGACCCAGGGTGCCCATGATGCCGCAAGACAGGATGGCAAAGACCAATACCCACAAAGGCTTGGACACAGGCAGGGACACGAAGAACAGGGACACCAGCCAGACACAGAGGCCCACACAGACGCCGCGGGCGATGGACGCCAGCAGATAGGCGGCGAAGATTTCGCGGTGCGAGAGCGGTGGCAGCAGGATAAAGACCAGATTGCCCGTAATGCGGCTTTGAATCAGTGATGAAGACGGGTTCGCAAAAGCGTTTTGCAACATGCTCATCATCATCAGGCCCGGAATCAGGAAGGCCGTGTAGGGCACGGAGTCGTATACCGTGACGCGGCCTTCCAGCACGTGGGCGAAAATCAGCAAATACATCAGCGCCGTCAGTACAGGCGCCGCAATGGTCTGAAAGCCCACTTTCCAGAAACGCATCAGCTCTTTGCGCAGCAGCGTAGGAAAGCCCGACCCCATCTTGGGCTGCGGGGGCAGGCTTAAAGTACCGATCTTGGCAGCGGGAGCGTCCGTGTTTTGAGGCACGCCCCAGTGTTTGGGAGAGTTGTTCTGGTTCACAGGGCGACTCCCATTTTTCCTTCGTTGTGCATGATGCGCACAAATGCATCCTCCAGATCGTGGCCGCCTGCGCGCTCCATAATGGCTTGCGTGGTATCCAGGGCGACGATCTTGCCACTTTTAAGCATGGCCAGGCGACCACAGAGGGCCTGGGCTTCTTCCAGATAGTGGGTGGTCAGCAAGATGGTGTGGCCTTGTTGATTCAGGCGAATGATGAATTCCCACAGCGTGCGGCGCAGGTCCACGTCCACACCGGCAGTGGGTTCATCCAGAATAATGACAGGGGGGCGGTGCACCAGCGCCTGGGCGACCAGAACGCGGCGCTTCATGCCGCCGGACAAGGCGCGCATGTTCACATCGGCCTTGTCGCTCAAGGCCAGATTGGCCAGAATTTCGTCGATCCAGTCGTCATTGTTTTTCAGGCCGAAGTAGCCCGATTGCAGACGCAGGGTTTCACGGACGGTGAAAAAGGGATCGTAAACAATTTCCTGTGGCACCACGCCCAGCGATTGGCGGGCTTTCTGATACTGGGTGCGCACATCGTAACCACAGACGCTGACCTGGCCGCTGGTGGGGCGGGTCAGGCCGGCCAACATGGAAATCAGGGTTGTTTTGCCAGCGCCGTTGGGGCCGAGCAAGCCAAAAAATTCACCATGTTCGATAGTCAGGCTGACCTGATCGACGGCCAGAAAACCGGCATCGGAACGGGGAGGGGAAAACAGGCTTTTGAGTCCCCGGCTTTGGGGAGCGAAGCGTTTGCTGACGTTATCGAGTTTGAAGGCGGACATGGCAATTTGGGTTGGCCTGACGCGGGTGTGGCGGTGGAAGTCGTCGCTGTAGCGTCTTTGTTAACTAAACAGGCCTACGCATGGGCGTAGACCTGTTTGGGGGTGATCAGGCTCTTTATTATAGAGTACGACTCTGGTCTGCTTAGGAAAGCCCGACCAAAGCGCCCGTGCTTGCCACGGCCTGTCTTAGCTGTTTTGCTTGTTCAGTGCCTGAATCAGGCCATCAATACCACCTTGCTCAATTTGCTGGGCAAACTGGTTGCGGTAGTTTTGAATCAGCCAGATACCTTCCACGTTCAAGTCGTAGATTTTCCAGCCTTCCGGTGTTTTTTCCAGGCGGTAATCCACGCCAACCGGGCCACCGTTGGACTGGGTCAGCGAGGAGCGCACCACCACGTCGTCCGCATTGGCATCGCCACGGAAAGGCAGAATGGTCAGCTGGGTCTTGTCATCCACACGGGACAAGGCACCACTGTAGGTGCGAACCAAGGTTCCCTTGAACGCTTCGACCAGTTTCTGACGCTGTTCGGGGTTGGCTTGACGCCAGTAGCGGCCCGCGGACAGACGTGTCGTCTTTTCCAGGTTCACGTAAGGCATGATGTTTTCGTTCACGGCAGCCAGGATGGCAGCGCGGTCACCCTTGCGGATGGCGTCGCTTTCCTTGACCACGTGCAATGCCTGATTACCGACCGATTCAACAAATTTGTTGGGCTCGCCTTTCGGGTCAGCGGCTTGGGCTTGCGCGGCCACCGCATGCAAACACAAGGCCAGCACTGCACAGGCGGTCAGGATCCAGGAAATCAGGCGAGAGGGAGAGGACTGCAAAGCAGTCCCGCCCAAGGCGGGACGGGAAATCATAAAAAAACTCCAGATGAGTGTTCTGCGGGCAGGGCGTTTTTATTCGTCTGCGTCCGAGTAGTCAGGCAAATCCTGGCTGGTGTCGCCACCGGTGCGGCGCGCTTGCACCATCGCGTGACGTCGTTGCAGGTAAGCGTCGCGTATGAAGCTGTAGCGGTCAAGGGCGATGTCGTTAACAAGTTTTTCTGCATCCAGTACGCCAGCGCGGGCATCCAGAGCCCACAGGCCCATGATGCTGTTGCGTACGGGTACATCCTTGATGGCCATGATCGGGCCAGTGGACGAGAAGCCCTCCAGGAAGCTGGTACCGCGTGCCACACCGTCACGAACGGTGCTGGGGCCAAAGAAAGGCAGAACCACGTAAGGGCCAGATTTGATGCCCCATACGCCCAGCGTCACGCCAAAGTCGTTGGGGATGCGCTTGGAGCCGTTCATGGTGGCAACGTCGATACAACCACCCAGGCCCATGGTGGAGTTGAACAGTACGCGACCCAGGGTGTTGAAGAAGTCAACATGCTCGCCTTGCAGGAAGCTGTTGACGGCCGACCAGGCATCGCCCAGGTTGTTGAAAATGTTACTAATACATGTGCGTGCAGGCTGCGGGGTCAGTGCGTTATAGCCTTCTGCAATCGGTTTGATCAGCGCGCCGTCCACGGTTTCATTAAAGGCGTAGATGCCGCGGTTCATGCCTTCCCAGGGGTCCTGGGGATTGGGGTTGGGCACACTGGCGCAACCGGCTACAAGCGCAGCACTGGCACCGATCAGGCTCAAACGGACTCCACGAGGCAGGGAGTAAGAGCGGCGAGTTGTTGTATTCATGGTTGTGTCGTCTGTAATGAGCATGAACGGGCTTGCTTACTCCGATTTGGAGCCGCCGTCCTTGGAGGCCGTGTTGTAGAGGAACTTGCTGATCAGTTCTTCCAGCACAACCGCGCTTTGGGTATAGGTAATGGTGCTGCCACCTTGCAGGTCCTTGTCGTCACCACCGGCCGTCAGGCCAATGTACTGTTCGCCCAGCAGGCCGGACGTCAGGATGGAGGCGGAGGTATCGACAGGAAACTTGTAGTGCTCGTCCATATCCAGGGTGACCACGGCCTTGAAGTCCTGATTGTCAAAACCAATGGAGCCGACCCGGCCAACGACCACACCGCTGGCCTTGATGGGCGCACGTGGTTTCAGGCCACCCAGATTATCGAACTTGGCCGATACCTGGTAGGTTTTGGCAAAGGAAAAAGAACTGAGGTTACCCGCACGCAGGGCCAGGAATGCCAGTGCGACCAGCCCCAGCAAAACAAACAGGCCAACCCAGAAATCGGTTTTCTCGCGATTCATAGCTGAGCAATTCCTAAATAGTTAACTGAACATAAGGGCGGTGAGCAGGAAGTCCGTGCCCAATACCGCCAAAGCGCCGCTGACGACCGTGCGTGTGGTCGCGCGAGAAACGCCTTCGGGCGTGGCCTTGGCGTGCCAGCCCATATACAACGCAATCAAGGTCACGATCAGGCCAAATACCAGGCTTTTGATCACTCCGTTGAGTACGTCATCAATCACATCGACGCCGTTTTGCATTTGCGACCAGAAGGCGCCCGCATCAATGCCGATCATTTGTACGCCGACGATATAGCCGCCCAAGATGCCGACCATGGAGAACACGGCGGCCAGAATGGGCATGGCAATAATGCCGCCCCAAAAGCGCGGCACCAGCAGGCGGCGCAAGGGGTCTACCGCCATGACTTCCATGGCGGCAATCTGTTCACCGGCCTTCATCAGGCCGATTTCAGCCGTTAACGAAGTACCGGCCCGGCCTGCAAACAGCAGGGCGGTGACAACCGGCCCCAGTTCGCGTACCAGGGACAGGGCAACCAGCAGGCCCAATGCTTCTTCGGAGCCATAGCGGTTCAATGTGTAATAACCTTGCAAGCCCAGCACAAAACCCACGAACAGGCCGGAAACGGCAATGATCAGCAGCGAATAGTTGCCAATAAAGTGGATTTGCTGGGAAACCAGGCGGGGGCGACGCCATAGCAGGGAGGAGCGGGCCAGCAAGGCTACGAACAGGCGGCTGAAGGCACCCAGGCCGTAAATGCTGTTGCGTATCGCAGCGCCTAGCGCGCTAATCGGGGCGGTGATGAAATTCATGAGCGCGTCGTCCGATTCTGGAGCCAGGCTTCAAAAGCCGGGGTGACGGGATAGTTAAAGGCGATAGGGCCGTCGGGCTCGCCACGCAGGAACTGCTGCACATAAGGATCCTTGGAAGCGCGCAGCTCGGTGGGCGTACCTTGGGTCAGCAAACGTCCCTGACCAACAATATAGACCTGGTCGGCAATCGCAAAGGATTCGGCCACATCGTGCGTAATCAGCACCGACGCGCAGTTTAGGCGGTCGGTCAGGTCGCGAATCAGCTGCGCGGTAATGCCCATGGAAATGGGGTCCAGACCGGCAAAGGGTTCGTCGTACAGAATCAGCTCGGGTTCCAGCACAATGGCGCGGGCCAGAGCCACCCGGCGAGCCATACCGCCGGAAATTTCATTCACCCCCAAATGGGCGGCGGCGCGCAGGCCAACTGCGTCCAGCTTGTCCAGCACACGGTCCTGAATGGCGGCTTCGGAGTCGTTCGTCAGCTCCCGCAGGGGGAAAGCCACGTTTTCAAATACGTTCAGATCGGTAAACAGGGCACCTTGCTGAAACAACACGCCCATACGTTGACGTGCCTGGCGCAAGGCCTCGCCGTCCAGCTTGGCCAGGTCCTGGCCAAAAACCGTAACAGTCCCTTTCTGAGCACGGATTTGTCCGGTTGCAGCACGTAGAAGTGTTGTTTTTCCGGAACCTGACCCCCCCATCATGGCGACAACCTGGCCTTTCTGAACGGTCATGGACACGTCCGCGAGCACGGTAAAGGTACCGTAGCCCAGCGAGGCTGAGTCCAGATTTAGTACGGCTTGGTCAGTATTTACAGCCATGTCGCGGGCACAAGGGGATAAAAGGACCTGCCATTGTACCGCTTGCGCGTCTGACGGCTCAATGTCTTGCGCTTTATGGACGCGGGATCGTGACGCTTTTATGACCCATTTTGTCGCTCTTGATACAGCCACTTACTTCAAACCGGTTTTGGCGGTGAAGTTGCCCTTTTTATGTGTCGAATTTGGTTTAGATAGCCGGTTGTATCAAGGCGAACAGCAGTCCGCCGCCTGCCAGCAACCATAAAGGGTTGATGCGACTAAGTAGCAGAATGGCCGTACAGGCCAGCGCCGTGCCCCAGGCCCACAGGCCACCTTGGGCCGCTTTCAGGATTGTGCCGCTGGCGGCCAGGATCATGCCGGCGGCAATGGGCAGCAGACCAATCTCAATGGCGCGGATGATGCGCGTGCCTTCATAGCGCTTCCATATCGTCGCCAGGTAATAGATCAGCAGGGCAGAGGGCAGGAAAATGGCGATGGATGCGGCCAGGGCACCGGCCCAGCCAGCCGCTTTCCAGCCCACCAGGGTGACCAGCAAGGATTTTGGGCCGGGTGTCAGGCGCGACAGGGCGAACAGATCCAGAAACTCCTGATTGCTGAGCCAGCCATGGATTTCCACCGATTGCCGGTGAATCTCCGGGATGATGCTTTGCCCGCCACCTATAGTCAGAAACGACAAGGGCGCGAACACTCGCATGAGCTGGAGCAAAATCGTGATCATGATTGCTCCACCGATGAATCCCCAAGTTGTAGCCAGGCATACCAGACGGACAGCGGCGCACAGATCAGAATAACGGGGATCAGGCTCCATTCCATGACGAAAATGCCGACAAAAACCGCCAACATGATCGCAATTGGCACGACTCCGGTGGCTGCGCTGCGCGCCGAGCGTACGCCCATTTCAAGCGACAGGCCGATGGCTGCGGCGGCAATCCCGGCCATGACTTGAGGCACCAGGGTAGAGCCCGTCAGTTGTTCCAGACCAATCAGCATGAAAATGGCCAGGAGCAGTGGGGGAAGCACCATGCCCAGCGTGGCAACCAAAGCCCCAGGCCCGGCCAGCAGACGGTAACCAATCCATATAGAGAGATTCACTACATTGATGCCGGGCAGAGCCTGGGACAGGGCCAGGCCGCTCAGAAAGTCTGCCTGACTCATCAGGCGTCGCTGGACGACAAACTCGCGCATTAACCAGCCACTCAAGCCCCCGCCAAAGCTGGTCAGGCCAATGCGGGCAAAGATCAGAAACAGAGCGCTTAAGGATAAAGGGGCAGCTTCTTGAGACCGGGTCATAGGGCAATGAAGGCGGATAGGGCTCGTCAAAAGTGGAAGTTTGAACATTCTGGCATACAAATTAAGCCGTTTTTGCCCTCTTGTGCGCTCGGGCAGGGGCCTGATCCTCCTTGTCGGAGGTGCTGCGGGGCCTTTATCGGCAGGAAATCGGCTGTCAGGCAGGGATGGCTCAAATTTTTTTCTACCCCCCGGCGCTTCTTATTTGTTTGAAATGTTTAAAGAAAAAAATTAATTAAAGTAGATTCAAAATTTAAATAAAAAATGAATTGAAATAAATAAGAAAAAAATTAAAAAAATAACTTGAAACCATGTGTGATGCCAGCTTGAGAGGGCTGGCGTCACCTGCCACTAATGAAGGGGGTAATGGGCTTTTTACGGGTTCAATCTGTTGAAATAAAAGGGATTGAAACGATCGTTTGAATTTAGAGCCGGGTGTTAACGCGGTTGGGCAGGCCGGTACGGATCCAAACATGGACAGTTTTATGAAGATGGATTTGATCTATGCCCATCTTTGATTGAAAATAAAAAAGACTTTATGGTCGTAAAACCGGTTGTGCGTGTACGATTATTCGATTGCCTCGCATCGTAGAGCGTCCGTTTGGGACCTTATGCTGCGTGGGGTTTCAGTTTCCTGGAGACAAACCTATGACATCTAGTTCAGCCAGTGCAGTGACGGGCAGTGCCCGTACCTTGCGTCGGGTCGCCGTGTGCGGTGCCGGCGTCATGGGCGCGCAAATTGCCGCCCATTGCGTGAATGCAGGCATACCAGTAGTTCTGTTTGATCTGCCCGCCCGCGAGGGGCCCAAAAATGGCATCGCCATCCGTGCCATTGCCAATCTGCGCAAAATGAATCCCGCTCCCTTGGGTACGCCAGACCTGGCTGACCTGATCGAGCCCGCCAACTACGAAGACAATCTGGACCGTCTGGCCGATTGCGATCTGGTGATCGAAGCCATTGCCGAGCGTCTGGACTGGAAACAGGACCTGTACCGCAAGATCGGGCCAGCACTGAACCCTAATGCCATCATCGCCAGCAACACGTCCGGCCTGTCCATCACTTCCCTGGCAGACGTTTTGCCGGAAGCGCTGCGCCCACGTTTTTGCGGCGTGCACTTTTTCAACCCACCACGCTACATGAGCCTGGTGGAGCTGATCCCCACCAAGTACACCCAGCCGGAGCTGCTGGATGTTCTGGAAACCTTCCTGGTATCGCAACTGGGCAAGGGCGTGGTTCGCGCCAAAGATACTCCCAACTTCATCGGTAACCGCATCGGTGTTTTTGGCATTCTGTCCGTGTTCGAACAGGCTCGCCGTTTCTCCCTGACTTACGAGCAGGTTGATGAATTGACGGGTACTCGCCTGGGTCGTGCCAAATCGGGTACTTACCGTACCGCCGACGTGGTTGGCCTGGACACCCTGGCACACGTGATCCGCACCATGCAGGATCAGTTGCCCGATGACAGCTTCAAGGCCCACTTTGGCCTGCCGTCAGAAGTGCAAGGCCTGATTGATGCAGGCGCTTTGGGTCAAAAGACCGGCGCCGGTTTCTTCCGCAAGAAGGGCCGCGAAATTCAGCGCTTTGACGCTCAACAGCGCGATTACGTCGCCGCTGACCAGAAGATCGACCCCGATGTCGCCGCCATTTTGGCCGTACGTGACCCGGCTGAGCGCCTGCGCCAGCTGCGCGAGTCCGACAAGCCTCAGGCTCAATTCGTGTGGGCTGTGCTGCGTGACACCTTCCACTACAGCGCGATTCATCTGCAAGACATTGCCGACAACGCACGTCAGCTGGATCTGGCCTTGAAATGGGGCTTTGGTCACAAGCAAGGCCCGTTCGAGATCTGGCAAGCTGCCGGATGGCGTCAGGTGGCCGAGTGGATCAACCAGGACATTAAAGACGGCAAGACACTAAGTAGCCAGCCGCTGCCAGACTGGGCGACTCGTGGTCCTGTGTGGGAAGCACAAGGCGTGCATACCGCTGCCGGTTCCTGGAATCCTTCGCAAAGCCGCTTTGAAGGCCGTAGCGATCTGCCTGTTTACCTGCGTCACATTGGCACACCTTTGCTGGTGGGCGAGGTTGAGTCTCTGGAAACCACGACGGTTTTTGAAGACGAATCGGTACGTTGCTGGACGCTACCTGCACCGCACCCACAAGATGTGCTGATCGTGTCCTTCAAGACCAAGATGCACACGTTGAGCCCTGGTGTGGTCAATGGCATGTTCAAGGCAATTGAATTGGCCGAAGCCTCGTATCAGGCTCTGGTTGTGGCCCAGGACGGTGATCCATTCTCCGCTGGCGCTGACCTGAAAGCCATCTTGCCCGTGTTCGAGAAAGAAGGCGTGGCTGGGGTTGAGCCTGTAGAACGCGCCATGCAGGACATGGTTCTGCGTATCCGTTACGCCCAGGTGCCTGTGGTGGCTGCTGTTGCCGGTCTGGCTCTGGGTGGTGGTTGCGAACTGGCCGTGCATTGCGCGCACCGAGTCGCTCACTTCGAGTCCTATATTGGTCTGGTTGAAGTGGGTGTGGGTCTGGTTCCAGGCGCAGGTGGTCTGGCTTACTCGGCTCGCCGCTCGGCTGAACTGCAAGCCATGGGTGCACCTGATGCCCCGCTGCTGGCTTACCTGAAGCGTTTTGCTCTGGCTATCGCCAGCGCCCAGGTGTCGCGCTCCGCTCTGGATGCCCGTCAGCTTGGCTTCCTGAAAGAGTCCGACACCATCGTCATGAACCGTCAGGAACTGGTTTACGTGGCCGTCCGTCAGGCACAGGCTCTGGCCAGCGCCGGTTGGCGTGCTCCATTGCCACGTCGCTTCCCGGTTGCCGGTCGCGATGGCATCGCCACGCTGAAAGCTCAACTGGTGAACATGAAAGAAGGTGGTTTCATCTCGGAATATGACTTCCATATTGCCGAGAAGGTCGTAACCGTGATCTGCGGGGGCGATGTGGATCCAGGCTCGCTGGTGGATGAAGCATGGATGATGGCGCAAGAGCGGCAGGCTTTCCTGGAGCTGCTCAATTCCCCCAAGACCCAGGAACGTATTACTGGGATGTTGACCACTGGCAAGCCAGTGCGTAACTAGAGCGGATCAAGGAGTAGACATGACTGTACAACAAGCTTATATCGTCGCTGCCAAGCGTACGCCTATCGGAAAAGCACCTCGCGGTGTGTTTTCGTCCTACCGCCCTGACGAGCTCTTGGCGGAAGCCATTCGCGGCATGCTGGCCGAGGTACCCAAACTGGACCCAACCGCCATTGAAGAAGTGGTAGCCGGTTGCGCTCTGCCTGAAGGCCCACAAGGCTTTAACGTGGCGCGTATCTCTGCCTTGCTGGCAGGCCTGCCGCACACCGTGGCTGGTATGACCGTCAACCGTTTCTGCGCTTCGGGCTTGAGCGCCATTGCGATTGCTGCCGACCGTATCCGTACGGGTCAGGCAGATATCATTGTGGCTTCGGGCGTGGAGTCCATGAGCCAAGTGCCGGTGATGGGTGTGAACACCACGTTCAGCCCCGAGATCTTCGCCTCGGACGAGAACTACGGTATTGCCTACGGCATGGGCCTGACCGCTGAAGAAGTGGCGCGTCAGTGGAAAGTGTCCCGTGAAGATCAGGACGCGTTTGCCCTGGCTTCGCATCAGAAAGCCGTCAAGGCATGGGAATCGGGCGAGTTCACGGGCGAAGTTCTGCCTGTAACGGTGACACGTCGTCAACCGAACCTGAGCACTCAGGAAATCTCCGTAAAAACCCAATTGGTTGATCGTGACGAAGGTCCACGTCCTGATACCAGCCTGGAAGTGCTGGGCAAGCTGCGTCCCGTGTTTGCAGCACGTGGCTCGGTCACGGCAGGCAACAGCTCGCAGACGTCGGACGGGGCAGGAGCCTTGCTGGTTGTGTCCGAGCGCGCCCTGCGCGAGCACAACCTGACGCCGCTGGCCCGCTTCGTGACCTTCTCGGTCCGTGGTGTGCCTCCACAGATCATGGGCATCGGTCCTAAAGAAGCCGTGCCTCATGCGCTGGCCTTGGCTGGCCTGAAGCAAGATCAGATGGACTGGATCGAGCTGAACGAAGCCTTTGCTGCTCAATCTCTGGCGGTGATCCGTGATCTGGGCCTGGACCCCGAGCGCGTCAACCCGCTGGGTGGCGCTATTGCCATGGGCCACCCGCTGGGTGCAACTGGTGCCATGCGCGCTGCTACCGTGGTTCATGCCTTGCAGCGTCGTCAGCTGAAATACGGCATGCTCACCATGTGTATCGGTACAGGCATGGGCGCTGCCGGGATTTTCGAGCGCACATAATTTCTGATCTGCTGCTGTTCTATCGTTGCTGGACAAAGCCGCCTTCGGGCGGCTTTTTTATTGGGCTGCCTTTGCATCGGCGGGCAATAGCGCAATACGTGTAAGCAAATTTGCTTAAAACCCGCTAAATGTCAAAAAAGTAAAGTTTTGTTGTTGTCATAGAGTAGACATGGGCTCGCGCCATAGTCCTTTTCATTGTGTTGAACAGATCACACGGAGGATGTATGGGATTGCCCTCGCGCATGGTGTCCAGCCTGCACGTTCCCCCCCTGTTCTGGCAGGGACGGGTCAAGGCCCGTCTGGAGTCGGGGCAGTTTGAAGTCGACTGCGGCGAGCATTGCTGGATTGTGCCGCAGGCCGTCAGTTGCCTGGTACAGCCGCAAGTGGGTGACAAGGTCTGGGTAGGTGGTGCCGATGGTGAGCAGGCCTATGTGTTCGCCGTGCTGGAGCGACCCCAGGGTGGGGCCTTGCATTTGGTGGCCGAGCAGGGCTTGCATGTGCAGGCTGCGCAGGGTGGTGTACATATCCAGTCCGAGGCGGACCTGACCTTGCAGGCAGGTGGCCATTTACGCCAATCCGGCCGGGAGATGAGCCTGACAGCGGGCACACTGCGGATCTTGTCGCGGGTTCAGGAAACCGTGGCGGATCGCCTGTCCCAAGTGTGCAATCACGTATTTCGTCTGACAGAGAAAGAAGAGCGTTGGCGTGGGGGCCGCATGGATGTGCAGGCCCAGCATCAAATGCGTTTGCATGCCCGCCATACTTTGATGACTGCTCGTGAACTGGTCAAAGTCGACGCTGACCAAATCCATATGGGGTAAGCATGCTGACAGAACGCCTTGTACAAGTGCATAGCCCGCTGGGGCCGGAAGTCTTGCTGTTTCAGGCCCTGCAAGGTCGGGAAGCTTTGTCCCAGCCTTTTGAATTGCAAGTGGACGTGGTCTGCAATACCCCCTTGCTGGATTTGCGCAGCTTGCTGGGCGAGTCCCTTACCCTGGAAATCAAAACGCCTTTTGCGGTGCCGCGTTTTCTGGATGGCCGTATCAGCGCGTTTCGCCTGATGGGTAAAACCGGCCGCAGCGACCGCTTCTACACCTACAGGGCGACCTTGCGTCCCTGGCTCTGGTTCTTGAGCCAGAACATGGATAGCCGGATCTTCCAGGAAAAGACCGTGCCCGAGGTTCTGCAGGACGTGCTGGGCCGTTACCCTTTTGCCTGGGAGTCGCGCCTGACGCAGGACTATCCGCGTCAAACCTATTGCGTCCAGTATCAGGAAAGCGACTTCCAGTTCGTCAGCCGCTTGATGGAGCGCGAGGGGATTTACTACTGGTTTGAGCATCGCAATGGTGCGCATACCCTGGTGATGGCCGACGATGCCGGTCAACATGCCGCTGCGCCCTGGCTGTCTGAATTGCCCTTTGTGTCCCCCGACCGGGTGGCGCACCCTGATGTCGAGCACATTCACGCCTGGCACCCGTATGAGCAAGTCACTCCTGGCCGCTACGCGACGGCTGACTACGACTATTGCAAGCCAGGAGCCAGCCTGGATGCTACCCGCAGCAACCCGGCTGAACACGCCTTGGGCGATCTGGAAGTCTACGAATGGGCCGGTGGTTATACCGAGCCTCAACACGGTGAGCATTACTCCCGCTTACGGTTGGAAGCCTTGCAGGCGGTACGCAGCCAGGCACAAGCCCAGACCAATGCGCGTGGTGTTGCTCCGGGTTATTTGCTGTCCGTGCGCAATCATCCGCGCCCCGAGGACAACCGCGATTATCTGGTGACTCAGGTTGACTACGACTTTCTGGATGTAGGCCATACCGGCGAGAGCGGCATGGCCAGCCATTACTTCATTGATTTTCTGGTGATCCCGTCCAGCCAGCCGTATCGCCCTTTGCGGCGCACACCTATCCCGCGTACCTACGGCCCGCAAACCGCCAAGGTGGTGGGCAAGAGCGGCGAGCAACTGTGGACCGATCAATATGGCCGCATCAAGGTTCAGTTCCTGTGGGATCGCTATGGGCAGGCCAATGAAAACAGCTCCTGCTGGCTGCGCGTTTCTAGTCCATGGGCAGGAGGTGGCTTTGGTGGCATTCAGTTGCCCCGTGTAGGCGACGAAGTGATTGTGGACTTTCTGGGGGGCGACCCGGACCGGCCCATTGCCGTTGGCCGCGTGTATAACGCCAGTAATATGCCGCCCTGGAACCTACCAGACAATGCCACGCAAAGCGGTTTTTTAAGCCGCTCCAAGGACGGCGACCCAAGCAACGCTAATGCCTTCATGTTCGAGGACAGAGCTGGGCAGGAGCGTATCTGGCTGCATGCCGAGCGCAATCTGGACACAGAAGTCGAGGGCGATGAAACCCATACCGTAGACGGCAACCGAACCACTGTCGTCACAGGCCACGACACCTTGAGTGTCATGGCAACCCGCACGACAACAGTGCAGGATCTGGAAACCGAGACATTCAATAGCGGTGTCGTACGCACGGTCATCGGGGATCTGGTTGAAACTATAGAAGGTGAGCAGACCCGCACCCACACCGGCGATGTGACGCGCACCGTGACGGGCAATGTCACCGACACGCTGACAGGTGACCTGACCCGAACCATTACCGGCGATGTCACCCATACCGTCACGGGGGATGTCACGGACGCCATCACCGGCACCCGCAACTCCACTCAAACCGGCGATTACACCCGCACGATCACCGGCGCGGTGGATTACACCGTGACGGGCGATGTCAAAGAAACCGTTACGGGTGATGTGGACCTGACTACTACCGGCAATGTCACCGACACCCTGACCGGCAATCTGACCAAAAGCATTTCCGGCCCCGTGGACATTACCGCGTCAACGGGCGTGAACATCACCACGCCTAGTTGGAAGGTGAATGTCACGGGTATTGAACAGTGGTGGATTCCGCATACGGAGAAGGTGACAGGCTTTCGCCTGAACGGCACGATTTCCTCTCTAGATGCCTGGGGTATTCGGGCGCAGGGCTATCTGGTCAATTTCCAGGCCGCCGTCATGAAGATGGACCACTCGGCCTTCAAGGACGAGAAGGCCTACGCCGCCATCAAGACCAGTGCCGTGTACCTGGGCAAGCAGGCGGTGCGCGTCGGCAGTTCCGCGCTGCGTTTGGCCAAGTCCGGCTTGCACATCTTTTTTTAAGGACGTCCGCGACGATGCTGGGACAGTTTATGTGGATGGCTTTCAGCGCTGTGCTGGGAGCCATCATGATCTCGATTGGTATTGCTCTGGAATGGCGAGATTGGCTGCCTTATCTGGTCATCTTGCCCATGTTGATCGCGGTGGGTGGTTTTGTGGCCGGATATAGGGGCTTCATGCGCTATTGGCGTGCTCGTCCCGAAGAGCTTTTGTATCAGCGTCTACACCGTGCCGAAGTCGTACCCCAACAGGCGGTGATCGTCTCTCAGGATGAACTGCTGCCAGAAGTCTTCAAATCCGCTTATCCGCTAGTGCGTCTGGGCCTGGACGTGGATGGCCAGAAAACCCATGTTGATGTGCTGGTGCAGCCCGAACTGAACAAGCGATTCAAGCCGGGTAATTGGGTCAGCGTACTGTGCGATCCGGCCAATGCTCAGTTGTGCGCTCTGAACCGTGAACAGGTGACCTTGCAACTGAAGCCCGCCGCCAACTCCTATGGGGATTGATTGATGGTGGCGCTGGTTTTGCAGTTGATCGGGGATGACCCACACGCTGGTCCGGTGCAGTCAGGCAGGGCTCTTGCTCCAAGCCAGTCCTGCTCGTGCTCTCCCAAAGGACAAATTTCATGCGCATCGTAAAACCCTTGCGCTTGGGTATTCTGGCGCGCCCCTGGAGCTGGCGCGGACAACACGCGCTAAGCGTGTCGGTACAGGCTTGGTGCTCCATGGATGCCCCGCATGGCTTGAGCACCGATGCACGCATGTGGCAAAGTGTATCCGGTCTGATACAGGACGACGATGTGCTGGACCTGGCCTTGCCCAAACCTTGTGCAGAGTTTCTGGTCTCTGGCCACGCCTGCGCGCCGGGCGGCGAGGCGCTCTCCCAACTGGCCGTACAAGCGCGCGTCGGCCCGATAGAAAAGCAACTGGCGGTATTTGGGCAACGGCAGTGGCGACAAGGCAGGCCGGGCGAGGCAGAGCCTTTTACCCGCGTGCCTTTGGATGGCAGCCGTAGCTGGGGCGGGCCACAGTATCCCGACAACCCTGCCGGTATGGGAATGGAAGCAGCCATTCCGGGCGAGCCGCTTTGCTTGCCACAGGTAGAGCCTTGGGAAGGGCGTCTGTATCGTTCGGGACAGCAGGGGCGTCCAGCAGGTTTGGGGCCTGTGTCGCCTTTGCGACCACGCCGCTTTCGTTTGGCGGGTCGATACGATCCCGCCTGGCAGCAAGGCGATCCCGGCATGATGCTGGACAGTCTGGACCCGCATTTTTTCAATGCTGCCGAACCGGATCAGTGGTGGCGTGAACAAAGCTCTTGGCCCGCAGACAGTTCCTGGGAACTGCACCATTTACACGCCCAACGGCCACAGTGGAGCGGCAGCTTGCCGCAGTGGGAGGCGATCTGCTGGTATCAGGATCGTCGTCTACCCGGCCTGCAAAAGCTGGAGCTACGGCACACCACCGTCTGGTTCTTCCCTGATTTGGGCCACATGCTCTTGCTGTATCAAGGAAGCGTGCCGGTCCAGGACGCGCAGGCACAAGATGTGAATTTGCTGATGCCTGCCCTGGAGCCTTTGGGGATGCCACGTGGTCGGGGGCATTACGAGCAAGTGCTGCGCTTGCGTAGTGAAGGCGATCAGGCCGGGTTATTTGCCTTGCGCGACCAGGATTTGCTACCCGCTGACTGCTGCGCGCCTTTGGATGATTTTCAGACCCGTTCAGACGACCCTTTGTCCTTGACCATGCGGATGCGCCTGGAGCGATGGGCGCAGGACGCGGCACACGAACACCCGGCTTGGCAGAACGAGCTGTTTTCCCTGGCGCAGGCTGGGCCTCCCAAGCCTATGGATGTGGACCGGACGGATTGGGTACAGGAAGTGCGCCAAGCCAATCGCCAGCAATGGGATGCGCGTCAGCAGATGGAAGAGGGCATGGAGAAAGTGCGGGATTTGCAGCGTGAATCTCCCTTTCAGGATCAGGCCAGCACCCGTGTTACGGCTCGCGATACGCAGCGCATGCTGCACGAGCTGGATGCAACGACCAGCGACCAGGCACCTGTGTCCGGCTTGCTATCCAAGCCCATGGAAGAGGCCAGACGCGCGATGCAAACCTATGCCCCTGCACCGCCTGCTGCTTCCGACCTGCGTCAGCAGCGGCTGCGCAGGCGCGTGGAATTGATCCTGGCCGGAACCCGCAATTTGTCGGGCCTGGATTTGAGCGGTCTGCATTTGCAGGACTTCGATTTCTCCGGGGTGCGCTGTGTCGGCACCTGCTTTAACGATGCGGTTCTACAGCAAGGCAGGTTTGCTGGAGCAGACTGCTCTGGAGCCACTTTTGTGCGGGCGCGACTGGAGCAGATTCAATTCGATCAATCCCAACTGGACGATGTGGATTTCAGTGCAGCCGTGCTGCAATCCGTGCAGTTTCGTCAGGTGCAGGCAGCCCGATGGCAGCCGCGTGAGTCCAGTTGGCAGGATGTCTTGTTTCAGCAGTGCCATTTGCAGGAGCAGGAGTGGCTGGATGTGGACCTGCTGCGCTGCACCTTTGAAGCCTCGCACTTGCAGGGTGTGCAGTATTTGATGCGCTCTCGCTTGTCCGACTTGTCTTATCTGGATTGCCAGTTGCAGCAATGCGCCTGGCTGGACTGTGATCTGCGGGGGCTGTCCTTGAAGGGCTCCAGTCTGGAGGACACGTCCTGGCTGCTAGGTCTGTTGGACGGCGTGGTCGATTGCCGTGACAGCACCTGGCGTCAAAGTGTGGTGTCCGGTTTGGCCATGCCGGGGTCGGACTGGCGTGGTGCTCGCCTGGAAGAAAGCAATTTGCGTGGGCTGGATCTGTCGCAATCCTGTTTTGAGCAGGCCCAGCTGATTCGCTGCGATTTATCCGGTGCCAATCTTCAGGGCTCGCAGTGGACGCAGGCCCGCCTAAGCGATTGCATCCTGATTGAGACCGACTTTAGTCAGGCCATCTTGAACAAGGTGGATATGAGCAATAGCCTGGCCGGGGGCGCGAATGTTCAGGGCACGATGCTGGATACCGTGAACTTCTTTCGTGCTGATCTGATGGGCTTGCAAACGGATGCACGTACTCGTAGCCGCAATCTGTATCTGCGCACGGCACGCTGCGACCCTGCCGGGGGGCAAGCCTGATGGACGCCCATGCTTTGCGTTTGCGTATTCGGCAAGGCGAGCCTTTGCTGGGGCTGGATTTCAGTGATCTGTATTTGCCACCGGGTGATTATTCGGGGGCGGTGTTCATCTCTTGCCGCCTGCCGCGAGTGCAGGCCTTGGGCGTCAATCTGGCAGGCAGCCGTTTCCATCAATGTGACTTGAGCGGGGCGGTACTGGACGCCACTGTGCTGGATGGCTGCGCCTTCATGGAATGCCTGCTTGCCGGCCTGTCTTGCAAGCACGTTCAAGCCAGTGAGGTGATGTGGCAGGACTGTGATTTACAGGGGGCGATCTGGCAAGGTGGAGCCTGGAGCGACACCCACTGGGCGGAATGTGTTTTGCAGGCGGGAAACTTCGATCAAGCCCTTTTGCAGCGCTGCACCTGGACCGGTTGCCGTGCAGGGGACTTGTCCTTGCAATCGACCCGTCTGGAAGATGTGGTGGTCACCGAAATGGATTGGCGGGGCAGTGTGCTGGCCGGTAGTCGCTGGGGCAGGGTGACGGCCAAAGCCTGTAATTTCCAGGGCATGAACCTGTCCGGGCTGGATTTCAGCGGCAGTGTCCTGATGGAGTCCGACTTTACTCAAGCGGATCTAAGCCACGCCCGTCTGTGCGGCACCAATTTCAAGTCAGCCATCCTGAATCAGGCCGTGCTGAACAAAGTCCAAGCCAACCAAGCTTTATTCGTTCAGGCGCAGGCCCAGGGGCTGCAGATACGGGAGGCGAATCTGACCCAAAGCCTGTGGGCTCAAGCCCATGCCCCCGAGGCAGATTTTCGTGCTTCCTTTTTGCAGCAAGCCTACTTCGCGCAAGCGGTTCTGGAGCAGGCCCGTTTCGAGCATAGCCAGCTGCGTTATGCCGATTTCTCCTACGCAGATTGCCGCCGTGCCCGCTGGGATGGCGCGCACTTTGAACGTACCCAGTTTCATCGCTGCCTGCTGGACAAGGCCGGGCAAGAACAGGCCGCAGGCTGCCTGCCCAATGACTCGGCTTTGCACGAGTCTGAAAGCTGGACGGCGCGTTACATGAATCTTGAATAAGGAGCCCTGATGTTTGCCAACTGCCAACGGGGCGGCATGGATATTGCCTTTCCCGACATCTGCAAGACACCACCGGCTCTGTTGCCGATTCCTTACCCGAATTTCGCGACGGGACTGATGGGCATTCCCAATGCCTGGAACATCCTGTTGCAGGGCGGCCCTGCCCATAATTTGCTCACGACGATACCCTTGAGTAATGGTGACAATCCGGGCGTGGCCTTGGGCTTGATCTCGCAAACCGTAATGTCGCGCTCGCGCTCCATTTCCTGCGTGCCCAATGTACTGTGGAAGGGAATTCCGGCGACTCGCCTGACCAGTCTCAGCATGCAAAATACCGTCAACACGGTAGGCATGCGGGTGGTGCCCAGCCAGTTCAAAGTGCTGTTGCTGGGTGGCGGTGGTGCCGGGGGCGGAGCCGGTAAAGGCGGCAAGGGTGTGTCGGGTAGCGGGCCGGAGGCGGCGCGCAAGGCGGCAGCCCGCGAAGCCAAGCGGGCGCAGCTTAAACGCAATCGGCGTCGGGGTGCGCAGCGCGAGCGCGAGGTAGAGGCCGAGCTGAAGCAGGAAGGCCACGAGGTAATGGGCACGCAGGTGTCTGCAAAAACACCATTGACCCGCCGTGTGATCGATATACTGATCAAGGACAAGAACACGGGCAAAATCCGGGCGGTCGAAGTCAAGAGCGGGGGAGCGCGCCGCTCCGCAACCCAGAAGGCCAAGGACAAGGCGATGGAGAGCAAGGGCGCAGAGTTGATTGGCAAGAATGCGCCCAAGCAGCCACTTCCCAAGAACATACGCATACCTACGGAGGTACGACATTGAAAACGCACACTGATCCCGTTAAATATGACGCTGTGGACTGGCATGTGGGCGGGGACTACCCCTCTGACCTGGGCCCGCAAGGTGGCCGCACGCACATCGGCATGTATCTGGCCTGGCTGGTGGAAAAAGGTCTGCTGGCCAATGCTTTTATGGACCGCTACCCCAACGAGGTGCGCCAGTGCCGTGATCACATGATCAAAGGCTCGCAACTGTTGCAAGAGTGTTGCGATGATGTGCTGGTCAGCGAAGATATGTCCGAGCTGGGCAAGGCCTTCAGCGACTTTTATTACGACGAGCTGTATCTGGACGATTACGTGGATACGCTGGATGACGAGGTTTTGCCCTCCATTTACCACGTGCCTGATGACTGGAACAGCTATGAAACCTTGCGCCCGGTTCTGGAGCAACGCTACCAGCACTGGCGACAGGAGCAGGGGTTGGACAACTAGCCCCGCTGATCTGTTTCCTTCTTTTGAAAAGCGCTGCCTGCGGGCGGCGCTTTTGCTTTATTTGCTTCAAAAAGAGCGTAAATACATCTATTTTGCAAAATAAGTAAGGAAAAATTTTCGTCAAAAAGGTGTCACCTTCGCTTCCTAGACTGGGTCCGTGATCAGTTATCCGAGACGACAGCTATGGTCGAAGGCATACAGGAGCAGTGGCAGCCAGCCTGGATTTTGGCTCCCGAAACCGCCCATTACGGCGACAACCTGGAATACGAAGCGGACTTTCTGGCTTTGATGCAGGCTCTGCAAGTGCAGGGTGAGCAGCAGTTTGGCCAAACCATCATTCCGGCCCAGGTTCCGGACTGGACGCGCATCGTCCGTCTGGTGCAGGACTTGCTGGATCGCTCGGCGGATATTCGCTTGCTGGTGGTGCTGGCTCAGGCGCGTTTGCAGACAGGCGGGCTGCCCGCTTTGGTGGAGGTGTGCGACTGGCTGTTAAATGCCTTGCAACAAGGCTGGGAGCACGTCCACCCACGTCTGCATGAAGACGACGAACTGGACCCCTTGCCACGCGTCAATGCGCTGGCCGGGCTGTCGGCCATTGATGGTCTGGGTCGCCTGATGCGTGAAGCCCCCGTGGTCAGCCTGGGGCATCGCCAACTGAATTTACGTGAAGTCGGCTACGTGCTGGATGGCAGCCAGAAAGACACCGGTTTGCCCGGTCGGGATCGACTGGTCGAAGAGCTGCGCCGCGCCTTTGCCGCAGGCCAGAACCAGACCGTGGCCTTGAGTCGTTTGCGCCAGTTCCGCCAGGAACTGGAGGCCTTGGTGCACCGCTATCTGGATGCCGAATGGTCCGTGCGTCTGGATGGGGCCTGGGACACCGTGGAGGCCGCCTGCGCAGTGCTGGATGCGGCGACGTCACTATCTATCCCTTCTGCCCCCGAACCTGTGCAGGCCAGCCATTCCACCAGTCCTGTGTCGCCGCAGCCTGCCAATCAGGCCGCCCCGGTGATGGGCTTGGCAGGCTGGCAGAACCTGCATGTTTCATCCCGCGAAGAGGTGGTGCTGTTGCTGGACAAGCTGGTGGCGTATTTCGAGCAGCACGAGCCCAGCCATCCTGCCCCTTTGCTGTTGCGTCGCGCCCAGCAACTGGTGCCCATGGGTTTTCACGAGCTGATTCGTGACCTGGCACCCGGCGCCTGGGATCAGATCCAGGTTTTCATGCCTCGATCCGAAGTGGCAACAGCCGCTTCTTAATTCCATAAATCAACTGGAGAAGACCTGATGTCTGTGAAATCCAATTCTGGCAGCGGCCAGAAATTCCTTGGGCGCAATCGGGCTCCGCGTGTGCAAATTGAGTACGACGTTGAACTGTACGGCGCCGAGCATCGTGTGCAACTGCCATTCGTGATGGGTGTGCTGGCTGATCTGGCCGGACACAACACGGAGAGCCAGCCGGAGCTGGGCGAGCGCAAGTTTATGGAAATCGACGTGGACAACTTCGATGACCGCATGAAGTCCATCGCACCCAAGCTGAACATGCAGGTTCCCAACAGCCTGAAGGGCGATGGCGTGCTGGGTGTGGAAGTGTCTTTTGACTCCATGGACAGCTTTTCCCCGGCAGAACTGGCCCGTCAGATAGAACCCCTGGCCCGCTTGCTGGAAGCCCGGACTCAACTGGCGAATTTGCTGACTTATATGGACGGCAAAAGCGGGGCGGAAGAACTGCTGTCCCGCCTGCTTCAGCAACCCGAACTCTTGCGTGCCCTGGCTGGCCGCCCACCCCAGGCCCTGACGATGGACGAGTCCCAGCCCGATCAGGACAGCGAGTCCAAAGCATAAGGAGCCCACCCCATGACTTCCACCCAGACATTGACCGCAACTCGCGATACGGCCCAGCTGGACGAACTGTCCAGCCTGTTGCAGCAGGAATTTCGTCCTAAAACCGAGCAGGCCCAGCAGGCGGTTGAGTTCGCCGTCACCACGCTGGCCGAGCAGGCTTTGGACCAGTCCGTGACCTTGAGCGACGACGCCTATCAAACCATTCAGGCGGTGATTGCCCAGATCGATCAGAAGATGACCGAACAGATCAATCACATCCTGCATCACCCCGAATTTCAGCGCCTGGAAGGGGCATGGCGCGGCTTGCACCATCTGGTCAGCAATACCGAAACCGATGAGCTGCTGCGTATCCGCGTGATGCCTGCGACCAAGAAAGAGCTGGCACGCAACCTGAAGCGCTACAAAGGCGTGGCCTGGGATCAAAGCCCCTTGTTCAAGAAGGTGTACGAACAGGAATACGGCCAGTTTGGTGGTGAGCCCTTTGGTTGCCTGGTGGGGGATTACCACTTCGACCACAGCCCGCCCGATGTGGAAATGCTGGGTGAGCTGGCTCGCATCGGCGCTGCCGCGCATAGCCCTTTTATCGCCGGAGCTGCACCGTCCGTGATGCAGATGGAGTCCTGGCAGGAGCTGGCCAATCCACGTGATCTGACCAAGATTTTCTCCAATACCGAGTACGCCGCCTGGCAAAGCCTGCGCGAGTCGGATGATGCCCGTTATCTGGGTCTGGCCATGCCGCGTTTTCTGGCACGTTTGCCCTACGGCGCGCGCACCAATCCGGTGGATGAATTCGACTTCGAGGAAGACACCGACGGCGCCAGCCACGACCGCTACACCTGGGCCAACTCGGCCTATGCCATGGCGGTGAATATCAACCGATCCTTCAAGCATTTTGGCTGGTGCACGGCGATTCGCGGTGTGGAGTCGGGCGGTGCGGTCGAGAACCTGCCTTGCCATACCTTCCCCACGGACGATGGCGGTGTGGACATCAAATGCCCCACGGAAATCGCCATCAGTGACCGTCGCGAGGCCGAGCTGGCCAAGAACGGCTTCATGCCTTTGGTACACCGCAAGAACTCGGATTTTGCGGCCTTTATCGGCGCCCAGTCCTTGCAGAAGCCCCAGGAATATTACGACGCAGACGCCACCGCCAATGCCCGTCTGGCCGCACGCCTGCCGTATCTGTTTGCCTGCTGCCGTTTCGCGCATTACCTGAAATGCATTGTGCGCGACAAGATCGGTTCCTTCCGCGAGCGCGACGATATGGAGCGCTGGCTGAACGGCTGGATCATGAATTACGTGGACGGCGACCCGACCAACTCCTCGCAGGAAACCAAGGCGCGCAAGCCATTGGCCGCTGCCGAAGTCTCGGTGCAGGAAGTGCCGGACAACCCCGGTTATTACGCCGCCAAATTCTTCTTGCGCCCGCATTACCAGCTGGAAGGCCTGACGGTTTCCCTGCGCCTGGTGTCCCGCTTGCCGTCACTGAAAGGCGAGCAGAACTGATTCCCACCCTGGCCTTTTGATGGCCTTATTCGACCTCCAAGGAGAAAAGCGTGTCTGTTGATATGTTCATGAAAATTGAAGGCGCCAATGGCGAATCCAAAGATTCCAACCACAAGGATTGGACCGATATCCAGTCCTTCTCGTGGGGCGCTTCGCAACCCGGAAGCATGAGCTCGGGCGGCGGTGGCGGCCAGGGCAAGGCCAATTTCAACGATCTGCATGTGGTCGCCCGCATCGACAAGGCCGCCCCTGCCGTGATGAAGCATTGCGCCAGCGGCAAGCACCTGGGCAAGGTGGAACTGTCGGTGTGCAAGGCCGGTGGCGAGCAGGTGGAATACTCCAAAATCACCCTGGAAGAAGTGCTGGTGACTTCGGTTCAGCTCAATGCCGAGCGCGATGTGGAAAGCGTAATGGTCAATTACTCCTTCCAGGCCGCACGCGTCAAACAGCAGTACTGGGAACAGTCCGACCGCGGCAGCAAAGGTGCTGAAACGCTGGTGGCCTGGGACATCAAGCAAAACAAAGAAGCCTGATAGGGCTTGGGTTTTCAGGCAGGGCCGCTATGGACCGCTTTCGCTTACCGGGACGCCGCGGGGCCGCGCTGATGCGCGGTCAGGCGGATCGCTTGCAACCTTGTCTGCTGGACAGGCTGACCGACGAGCGGCCCGATCAAACCTGGGAACCTCCCCAACCCATGAGCCAGTACCAGATGCGCCAGGCGGTACTGCGCGATCTGGGCCATTTGCTCAATACGCCCAATCAGGGGGCCACTCCCTTGATGCAGGCCTTGGTCCATGTGCGTCGCTCCTGCCTGAACTATGGCATGAGCCCGCTGGCGGGCAAGACCATGAGCGAAGTGGAGTGGCTGGATGTGGAAGAAGCGTTGCGTACCGCAATCCTGCATTTCGAGCCGCGCATCCTGCCCGATACCTTGCAGGTGCATTGTCTGGATCACAGCGCTCAGCGCGATTTGCATAACGTCTTGAGCCTGCGCATTCAGGGCCATGTCTGGTGCGAGCCGTATCCGCAGGAATTCTTGCTGCGCACCAGTATTGATCTGGAAAGCGGGCAACTGGACCTTGAAGAGAGTTACGCGTCGGGATGAATCCGGAGCTGCTGCATTACTACAACCGCGAACTGGCTTACCTGCGCGAGCTGGGTGCCGAGTTTGCGCAAGCCTACCCCAAAGTGGCGGCCCGTCTGGGCGTGCACGATACGGCGGTGGCTGACCCGTATGTCGAGCGTTTGCTGGAAGGCTTCAGCTTTCTGACGGCTCGCATTCAGATGAAGATGGACGCGGAATTTCCCCGTCTCAGCCAGCAATTGCTGGATGTGATTCAACCTTCCTGGTTGATGCCCACACCCAGCATGGGACTGGTGCAGTTTCGCCCCAGCATGAGCGAAGGCGCCCTGGCCAAGGGCTTTACCATGCCGCGCCACACCGCCTTGCGCTCCCGTATTCCTGCTGGTGAACAAACCGCCTGCGAGTTTTCTACCTGCCATGCGGTGGACTTGTGGCCCATGAGCCTGTCGCAGGTGCGTTTAGGTGATGTGGCGGCTGATTTACCCCTGGCAGCATTGGGTAGCCGACAGGCCGCACAAGCTCGTTCAGCCTTGAAACTGGACTTCACGGTGCAGGGCGGTTTAACGCTGGAAGAATTGGCGTTGGATGAGCTGAGCCTGCATCTGGACGGCCCGGAATCTGACAGCAGCTTGTTGCTGGATGCCTTGCTGCGGCAAGCGTTGGGGGTGTTCATCCAAATGGAGGATGAAGCCCCACAGTTTCTGGCAACGTCCGATTGTCTGACTCATGATGGCCTGGAAGATGATCAGGCCATCTTGCCCATGGTGTCCCACGAGTTCTCCGGCCATCGCTTGCTGCGGGAATATTTCGCCTTGCCTAGCCGCTTTGCCTTTGTACGGCTGCGGGGTCTGCAAGCGGCTATCGCCAGAGGACGTGCGCAGGAGCAAAAAAGCCGCCGCTGGAGCCTGCATATTGTGCTTAAACAGGCTTGGCCGGATCTGGCAGCACGCGTTGGCCCTGGTCATGTGCGTTTGTATTGCACGCCTGTCGTGAATCTGTTTCGTCGACGCAGTGAGCGCATGGCCTTGCGTCCACAGGCAACAGACCATCATGTGGTCATGGACAGAACGCGTCCCATGGATTTTGAAGTCTGCTTGATGGAGCAGGTGCAAGGGCATGGCCGACAGGGCACGGACGATGTGCTGTTTCGCCCCTTGTATGCCAGCACGGCTCAGGATGCAGGGCGCTATGGCAGTTACTACACCTTGCGCCGTGAACCGCGTGTCGTGTCCGATACCCAGAAGCGCTGGGGTGGCCGCAGCAGTTATGGCGGTAGCGAAGTGTATTTATCGCTGGTGAATCAGCATGAGCAGTCCGAGTTTTTCGGCATGAATCAGATCAGTGTCACGGCCTGGTGCAGCAACCGGGATTTGCCCTTGCTGCTGCCGCGCTCGCCCGAGTCCGACTTCAGTCTGCAAGTCTCGGCACCTGTGGCCGGTGTCAGTTTATTGGGTGGTTTGACTCGTCCGCGAGCGGCATCAACAGGCGGCCGTCAGGCCTGGGATCTGATTTCGCAGATGAGTCTGGCCCAGTTGGGTGTGGCCCAGTCGGACCCCACGGAGGCCGCTGGTCGCTGGCGGGCCTTGTTGGCCCCGCATGTGGATGGCGCTGATGCCGGTGCCTTGCGCCAATTGGCGTCCATTGTGGCGGTGCAGGCGCGGCCTGTGCAGCGGGCCATGCCGGGGCCAGGCCCCTTGGTGATGGCGCGTGGCGTGCATTTTGAGGTCACGCTGGACCAAAGCGGTTTCCCTGGTGGCCGGCCTTTTGTGCTGGCTGCCGTGCTCAGTCGTTACCTGGCCCGTCATGTCAGCCTGAACAGTTTTGTCTCTACCCAGTTTCGTTCCGAGACAGGGGTGGAGCTGGGCGCGTGGGGGCCGCAAGCAGGTACGCGGGCGGTGCTGTGAACCGGGCCGAGCAGGAGCAGTTAAAGCCACAGGCTTCCCTGGAAGAGCTGGGCCGTATCATTCAGCAATGGCCTTTTGGTCATGATCTGTTTCGAGTCTTGCGGGCCGTCGATGCCTTGCAGGCCGCCCAAGGCCAGCCCCGTTTGGGAACCGCGCCTACGCCTCGTCAGGAAGAAGTGCGGGTAGGCCAGCCGCCTAGTTTGGCTTTTGCCGCCTCCAGCGTGCAAACCGCTCGTTGGGAGGATGAACAACTGCATCTGGATGTGCAGGGCTTTGGCTTGTGGGGGCCTAATGGCCCTTTGCCGTTGCACATGACAGAGTACTTTTTCCAACGTAGCCGCAACTTTGGTGACCGTGCTGGTGTGGCCTTTCTGGACCAGTTTCATCACCGCTTGTTTTTGCTGTTTTTCAGAGCCTGGGCACAAGCGCAGGCAGTCTGTGATCTGGAGCATGATCAGGACGGTTTTACGCGCTGGCTGGCCAGTCTGGCTGGCGTAGGAAGACAGAGCGAATCGGCTCCCATGAGCGACCATGCCGTGCATTTCCAGGCACCGGCGCTGGCGTCTCAATCCCGCAGTGCACCGGCCTTGCAAGCGCTTCTGGCCAGCTATTTCCAATTGCCTGTGAGCATTCAGCAGAACGTGCCAGTGTGGGTGCCGCTGGATGATCAAACCCAGGTCTGTCTGGGCCGCAGCTGTTCGGGGCTTGGGAAAAGCACCGTGCTGGGTGCACGTATTCTGGACGTGCAGCAAACCATACGGATACGAATTGGCCCTTTGAGTCGGCAGGACTATGGGCGCTTCTTGCCGGGTCGCCCGGCCTGGCGGCAATTGCGCTATTGCCTGGCCCTGTATCTGGGGCTGGAGTGGTCGGTTCAGTTGCAACTGGTGCTGCAAGCCAACGAGCAGCCTGATCTGGGCTTGGGGACAGGCTTGGGTTTGGGTCAGGAAACCTGGCTGGGCCAGCCCGGCACGCAGGACAGAGCGGATCTGTGCCTGTTTCTGGACAGCCGCCCAGATTGGCAAGATCCGCCGAGCTAAGGCTCAGGCCTGCCGCACTCCCTGTAAAAGATCGAACTCGTCTTCCTTGTCCGACAAGGTGCTGACCCACTCCGGTGCGCGCCCCAGTTCGGGCAGCCAGCTGGCTGCCCGAATAGTGCTGTCGGTGCTGGGCGAGTTGGCCGGTTCAGCGGCTGTGTCGAAGGGATGCTTGTCCGAAGGAGCAGGCATGGGACCACCCACCGGGACCATGCCGGGAACATGCAGGTCCGCGAAAGGATCGGCCGCAGGCGCAGCGGCCAAAGGCACTTCATCCTGCTTGACAGGACTGACTCCCGATTCAACCCGGTAGTGCATTTCCCCCAAGGTCAGGCGATCCCCGTTCTGTAAAGTCTTGACCTGCCCCTGTGTCAGCTCGATGCCATTTACGGCGACCTGGCCGTCTGCACTAGCACGTTGAATTGTCAGCACATCTTGCTGACGACGCAGGTAAGACAGCACGGGCGGCGTCTGATTGTTATCGGGCAAAACCAGATCAGCCTGAGTCCAGGAACCGCAGACCAGACCGGGTTCAGGAACAGGGCGCGGGGCTCCGCCGGACTCTGCTTGCAAGCGCCAATCTAAAGCTGCTGTGTTCATGGCTGTGCTCCTGCCACTTTTTCATAAACCGGCCCCCAGGTGGGGTGACCGCGCTCGGCCTGGGCCAGGGTAAAGCCAGGGTCTACGGCCAGTGCCTGCTTGAAACGCTCCTCACACAAGAAGGTGTATTCGCGCACGCAAAAGCTGAAGGCTTGCAGCTTCAAGGCTTCGCTGTATTGATTGGGTGCGGCTGCAGGCAGGGTGTTGGAGCGGCCCACTTGCCGGATCACGGCACTGTAGTCGCCTTCATTGAAGGCAGAGCGTATTTGCTCCAGTTCGGCCTCGGCAGCCGGGCTGAAAACAGCCACTGGTTTGTGCTGGGTTTGGGCGCAGGCTGTCAGTAAAAAAGCCAGGGCCGGAACGATCAGGCGGGCAGGTAAATACATGGCAGAAAAAAGAAAAGTTGTACTTGCCATCAAGACTAGGAAAGGAAAAAGACAGCCACATGACATGACGCGGAGGCTTTTGTAAGAGTTGTTGCGCAAGGGTAAGCACCGAAACACCCCGTGTCCTTAACAAAGTTGTCGCATTCATGCTTTTAGATGGGGCGCATTGCCATTCAAGGAGACATCGTGACCGTTTGCCGATTGCTTCGTTTGTGTTCGCTGCTGATGCTGGGTTTGCTGGCCTCGTGCGCGTCCACCTCCAGTCGCATGGCCGTGCCCTACGAGATTGTTCTGACGGCGGATGAACAGCTCAACCCGGATGCCACGGGTCGGCCTTCCCCGGTACAGGTTTTTGTGTTCGAGCTGCGCTCGGGCAGCACCTTTGAATCCAGGGACTTCTTTGCCTTGCAGTCCGACCCGCAACAAGCCTTGCAGGCGGATCTGCTCAATGTGGAGCAGATCGTGCTGCGCCCCGGCCAGACCCATACCTTCAAACGGCCGGGCGATCTGCAAGCCACTGCGGTTGGCGTGGTCGTGGGTTATCGCGAGCTGGATGCCAGCGTGTGGCGTGTCCTGTTGCCGCTGCCAGAGTCGCGCACCACCAATATCTACAAGTTCTGGCAGTCGGCCCCGGATGCCGTCCAGGTCAGCCTGCAATTACGCAAGAACGCCATTCATGTTGTTGATTGACAGGGCGTAGAACGGATTATTTCAATGGATAAAGTCATTTGGACCGAAGGGCTGTTTTTACGACCCCAGCATTTTCAGCAGATGGAGCGCTATCTGGAGCACTATGCCCACGCCGGACGTCGGGCTGCGCAGCCATTTTGCTGGGGCTTTGAAACCTTGAGTCTGGACGAGCAGGCCCTGAGCATGGGCAGTGTCGTGCTGCGCGAAGCGCGCGGCCTGCTGCCGGATGGCACGCCCTTTGATTGCCGGCCGGGTGCGATGCAGATTGTGGCCTGGACAGCCCCCGAAGTGGTGCGTCCCGAACGCCTGATGCTGGTGCTGCCCCGCCGCCAGGCCGGGCGTGCAGAGATTCAGTTTGATGGGCACAGCTCGCGTCGTTCGCGCTATGTGGTCAGCGAGCAGGATTTGTATGACAGCAGTGGTTTGTCGCCTGAGCCGTGCCTGTCGCAACTGGGGCGTTTGCAGCCGGTTCTGCTGCCCGAGTCCGAGGTGTATGAAGACAGCATTGCCATGCCCGTGGCCCGTATTCTGGAGCGCAGGCCCGACCGCTCGCTGGTGCTGGACCCGGATTTCATTCCCCCCATCTTGTCCATTCAGGCCCATGCACGCCTTAGTGCTTTAAGCGCGGATGTGCAGGCTTTATTGCAGGCCCGTGCCCAAGCCTTGGCAGAACGCCTGGGGCCGGGAGGACGCGGGCAGGGCGATGTGGCCGACTTCATGATGCTGGAGCTGGTCAATCGTTACCGGGCTGCCTTGTGGGCCATGGAGCAGCGCGTACACGTGCATCCTTGCGAGCTGTATCAGACCTGGATGGAACTGCATGGCGCCTTGGCCACCTACACCCAGGACGGGCGTCAGCCGCTGATCTGGCCTTCCTATCAGCATGACGATCTGGCCCAGTCCTTTTTGCCGCTGGTGCTGGAGTTGCGCCGTGCTCTGTCTGTCGTCCTGGAACAGCAAGCCGTGTCGATTGCTCTGGAGGACAAAGGGCAGGGCGTACGGCTGGCCCAGATTGCGGACCGTGCACTCATGCGTCAAGCGGGTTTTGTGCTGGCCGTACAGGCCGATTTGCCCGCCCAAACGGTGCGGCAGCACTTTGCGGCACAGGTGAAATTGGGGCCGGTAGAACGCATCCGTGATCTGGTTCATCTGCAATTGCCGGGCATCGGTTTGCAGCCCTTGTCCGTCGCGCCACGTGCCTTGCCGTATCACGCCGGTTTTACCTACTTCGAGCTGGAAAAAGGCGGCGAACTGTGGCGTCAGCTGGAGCAGAACGGCGCATTGGCCCTGCATTTGGCCGGAGACTTTCCCGGCCTGCAACTTGAGTTTTGGGCAATACGCCGCTGACCCGGAGCATGGCTATGAACGAGACAGTTTCCTGGAGTAACGGCCCGGTCCCGGACGAGCGCCGATCGCGGGCAGATGCGCCGCGCTTTGTTGCGCAAGGGGCCAATCCCTTGCTGGAGGCCGCCAATCCTTTGCTGGTGATGGTGTCCGATATACGCCGCAGCGCCCGGCATGCGGACCCGGCGGGTTTGCGTGCCAAGCTGGTGGCTGAAATCCGTCAATTTGAATTGCGTGCACAGGCCGTGCCCGTGGCCAATGAAACCATTTTGGCGGCGCGCTACTGCTTGTGTACGACCCTGGATGAGGCGGCTGCGCTCACCCCTTGGGGGCAGGCCGGAGTTTGGTCATCGCACACCTTGCTGGTCACCTTTCACAACGAGACCTGGGGCGGGGAGAAGTTCTTTCAGCTTCTGGATAAATTGATGCAAAGCCCGGCAGCGCATTTGCAGTTGCTGGAGCTGATGTACTTTTGTCTGGCTCTGGGTTTTCAAGGTCGCTATCGCGTGCATGAGCAGGGTGCCAGCCAGCTGGAAACCGTGCGCCAACGTCTGTACATGAGCTTGCGCCAGTATGGGCAGGCTGTACCTGCCGCTCTGTCCCCGCACTGGCGCGACAACCCGGCGCAGAAAGTCGGCAAGCCTTTGCCTGTACCTATCTGGGTGGCTGTGTGCGTGGCCTTGCTGCTGTGCTTGTTGATGTATCTGGGTGCCAGTCTGTTGCTGAACCGACAGTCCGATCAGGCTTTTGAGGACATCGTGGCCTTGCGCCTGCCGGCCTTGCAGACACAGGGCCAGCCGCCGACTAGCAGCGTGGTGCCGCCTGCACCTTTGGCCTTGGCAGAGCTGTTGGCCCCCGAGGTGGCCGAGGGCCTGCTGACCGTGCGAGATCAGGCGGATCGCAGCGTCATTATCTTGCGAGGCGACGGTCTGTTCGACTCAGGAGCCGACCAGATCCGTGCGCCGCAGCTCCCTGTCATTGCTCGTATTGCGGATGCCGTTGAAGCTGCACCGGGCTTGGTACTGGTGGATGGCTATACCGATAACGTTCCCATACGCAGTGTGCGCTTTCCTTCCAATTTCCATCTCTCGCAGGCACGTGCCGATTCGGTCAAGGCCGTCTTGCAGGAGCGCTTGAGCCAGCCTGAACGTGTCCGTGCCCAAGGTCGGGCCGATGCCGCACCTGTGGCTGACAACGACACCGCTCAAGGTCGGGCACAGAACCGTCGGGTGGAGATCACGATCGTGCCCTTGAGCAAGGAGGTCGGGCAATGACACGTCTTTTGAGTCTGGTCTTCAGCCGCAGCGTCTGGACCTTTGTCGGTGTGCTGATTCTGCTGGTGCTGATCTGGTTGCTTGGGCCCTTGTTGGCAATTGGCCAAACCCGGCCACTGGAAACCGAGCTGTCGCGCTGGATTGCGATGGCGGTTGTGGTGGTGTTCTGGTTGTTGCGCCTGTTGTGGCGCAGTTGGCGGGAAGGCCGTTTGAATGCGCAATTGCTGGGGCAATTAAGCCGCCCGGCACAGAAGACGGCAGCACCGGGCAATACGGCTACGCCTCATCCTTTGCAGAGCCAGTTTGATGAGGCCATCGAACTGCTCAAGCGGATTCGCTTTGGTTCGCATATGGGTGGACGCTTGCGCTCCTTGCTGTCGCGTCAGTACGTGTATCAGTTGCCCTGGTATGTCTTTATCGGTGCACCCGGAGCGGGCAAAACCACGGCGCTGGTCAATTCCGGTTTGCAGTTTCCCTTGTCGGAGCGCTACGGAAAAACGTCGTTGCGAGGCGTGGGTGGCACGCGCAATTGTGATTGGTGGTTTACCGATGAAGCTGTCTTGCTGGATACGGCAGGCCGTTACACCACGCATGAAAGCGATCCGGTAGGGGATGAGCAGGAATGGCGTGGTTTTCTGGGCCTGCTCAAGCGCTATCGCCGCAGGCAGCCGATTAATGGCACTTTGTTGACCATCAGCGTGCCGGATTTATTGTCCAGCACGGCCGCGCAACGTCACGATCATGCGCAGGTCTTGCGCCAGCGTTTGGCCGAATTGCGTGAACGCCTGGGGATTCAGTTTCCTATCTATGTGCTGGTCACCAAAATGGATTTGCTCCAGGGCTTTCAGGAGTATTTCGACCATTGTGATCGTCAGGAACTGGAGCAAGTCTGGGGCTTCACCCTGCCTTATGAAAGCTCGCGTGAAGCGGGGTTTTCCTTGTCGCACACCTATGGGCGCGAGTACGAAGCCTTGCATCAACGTCTGGAGCGTGGCCTGGCGGCCGTGATGGCCGAGCAGCCCAATGAAAGCGTGCGTGCCGAGGCCTATCTGCTGCCACAACAGTTTGCTCGCCTGGGGCCGGTGCTGGAGGAGTTTCTGGAGCAGGTGTTTAGTCAGTCCCGCTTCGAGGCACCGTTGTTGCTGCGTGGCGTGTACTTCACCAGTGGTCGGCAAGGAGGTGTGCGCCTGGATCAGGTGCGGGACTCCATGCGCGAGTATCTGGAAGTGGATGTACAGGCGGATCAAGCGCAGCCGGTGGCCGGTCAGGGTCGCAGCTATTTTCTGACGCAGCTGCTGAAAGAGCTGATTTTTCAGGAAGCTGGTGTGGCAGGCCGGGACGAGCGCTGGGAGCGCCGTGTACGTTTGCGCCATTTTCTGGTCTACGGTCTGGTGGCGGTGGGCGTGCTGTTACTGGGGCTGGCCTGGGGTCGCAGTTTCCTGTTGAACCGCAGCTATGTGGAGCAGATTGAGGGACGTGTCCCCCAGGCTCAGCAACAGGCGGATCAGACACAGGTGCTGGATACCACTCCGGCAGTCGGCTTGCTGCCTTTGCTGGATATGTTGTCGCTGTTGCCGCAAAGCGATCAGTTTCGCTTGAATGCGCCCGGCCTGGAGCGGCGCATGGGCCTGTATCAGGGCGACAAGATGAAGGCTGCCGCCGATACCGTCTATCAACGCGCCTTAGAAAAACTGCTGGCCCCCTTGCTGGCGCGTCGTATCGAAACCGTGTTGCGCAGCGAGCAGGCGCAGGACCTGGAGTACGGCTACGAGGCACTGCGTGCCTACCTGATGCTGTACGACACGCGACGCTATGACGCTGCCCATTTGCAGACCTGGTTGCTGGGCAGTTTGAAACAGGATTTGCCGGCAGGCTTTACTCAGTCGCAATACGACAGGCTGGAGAGCCATGTTCGTGCCGTGACACAGGCGGGCTTGTTGCTCAATCCCTTCCCGCGCAATGAAGCCCTGATTGAACAAAGCCGGGAACGTCTGGCGCGTATCAGCCTGGAGCAGCGCACTTACAGCCGCATGCGTCGCATTCTGGCAGCCACGCCTGGTTTGATGCCCATGTCGGTCTCAGGCATGGCCGGGCCGTATGCGGCCTCTGTGTTCAAGCGTGAAAGTGGCAAGCCGCTAACCGAAGGGGTAGACGGCCTGTACACCTACGAGGGTTACTGGACCGTGGTTGAGCCACGCATCGACAGCGAGTTGCAGCAGATGCGCGAGGACGATCGCTGGATTCTGGGGCTGGATACGGGGGCCGGGCAGTCCGAAGCGGCGCGTCGTGCGGCCAGCCAGGAACTGCGTCGCCTGTATCTGCTGGATTACGTGCGGGTTTGGGATGACTATCTGGCTGACTTGCGCCTGTTGCAAGGCGGCAGCTTGCTGGAGAACATTCAACTGGCCCGGACCTTGTCCATGGCTGATTCGCCCTTGAAGCAGTTGGTCCAGCAGGTGGCCTTGCAAACCCGTTTGTTGCGAGAAGATGCGCAGCAGGGGGCTTCCTTGGGGGCGCAAGCCAAAGTGCGGCTGGACGATACCCGGCAGGCGCTGGAGCAGATGTTTGGCCCGGTCGGCTTGGAAGGCAGCCGTCGTAATGAGCCTCAGGCCAAGCAGGTAGAGGCGATTGTGGATCAGCATTTTGAGCCTTATCACCGCCTGGCCTCCAGCAGCGGCGGGGCACCTGCGCCTATTGATGGCACTTTGGAATTGCTGGATGAGTTCTATGCTTTTTTGACCTCCTCGGATGCGGCTTTGCGTAGCGCGGGCACTCCTCCACAGTCCAATGTGCTGACGAAGCTGCAAGCAGAGGCAGGCCGACTGCCCGGCCCTTTGCGTGATGCGCTGGATCAGTTCTCAGTGGGGGCTTCTGCCGAGATTGCATCGCGGACTCAAGCCAGTTTGGGGCAGTTGCTGAATGCCACCATTGGCCAGTTTTGCCGTAGTGCGATTGCAGGGCGTTATCCCTTCGCCGCTCAATCCAGTCAGGATGTTGCGCCTAACGATTTTGCCCGCATGTTTGCGCCGGGTGGCTTGATGGATGCCTTCTTTCAAGAGCATCTGATGCATCAGGTGGATATGTCAGGTGGACGTTGGCGCTTCAAGCCGGGCATAGATGGGCAGGCGGCTGCCAACTTCCGTTATCTGGATGCGTTTCAGCGTGCGGCTGTGATTCGGGATGTGTTCTTCCCGGCAGGCAGTAATCAACCGCGTATCGATATGGCGTTCACGCCTGTTCAGCTGGATGCCGAGCTGTCACAAGTGCTGCTGGATGTGGATGGCCAGGTGCTGCGTTATGCCCATGGCCCGCAGGTTGCCATGGGGGTGCAGTGGCCGGGGCCGCGCGGGGGCCGTCAGGTCAGTCTGGAGGCACAGCCACAGTCCGAAGGCTCGGGGATGAGGGCGACCGGTGCCTGGGCGCTGCTGCGCTTGCTGGACAAGGCACAGCCTGTATCGGGCGCGTCTGCCGGGGCCCAGCGCTTGTCCTTTGCCTTGGGAGGTCGCCAGTTTGTGGTGGATGTGGTGGCCAATAGCTCCAAAAATCCGTGGCGTTTGGCGGAGATGAGAGGGTTTAGCTGCCCAGGGAGCCACTGAGATGCGCCAGGATGATTTCGATTCCAGCCCGGTGGTGATGTGGTACGGCAAGATTCCGGCCATGGGGGACTTTGTGCGCAGACGCATGCCCGAGCCGATCTTGCTGCCTTGGGAGCGCTGGTTCAGCAGCGGTGTCAGCCAGATTCGTTCGCCCAACAAACCTGCTGGCCCCAATATGCCCGGCACGCCCGTCCATGTCTGGGGATTTCTGATGTCCTTGCCGCAAGGGGGTGTCCAAGCAGGGGCGGTCATGCCCAGTCAGGACCGGGTTGGGCGCGAGTATCTGGTGTGTGCTTTGGTGCCACTGGATGCCGATCAGTCTCAGCGTGTCCGCCTGCCTGTGCTGGCCAGTATGGTTGAGCAATTGGGCCTGACCTTGCAGCAAGGTGTGCGCTTTTGCTGGGCGGCAACGCAGCTGGACCACACCTTGTGCAGTGCCATGCCCTATGCCGGTTTGCTGGCCGACAGCGTTGCCGTCAAGTCCGAGCAGCGCGATGCGGGGCAGGACATTCTGGATGTCTTGTACGGCTCTCAAGCCCCGTCTGTGCCACAAGACCCGTGGGCTGTTTTGCAGCCTTGTCTGGAGCCCGGTTCCCACCGCAGTTACTGGTGGTGCCTGGGCATGAACAATCCAAGCTGGCGCAGCGTGACGCACAGTGGCGAGTTAAGTCTGGCCCTGTTTCGACGCTTGTTCGTGTCAGCCACAGCGGCAGATGCAGAAAGCCGCGCTTATCAACCATGGTGAGACCCCTCATGAAACGTACAAACTCTGCCAAGGATGCCCAGGGTCGCCCTTTGGGGCAGATTCTGGACTCCTTGCTGCTGGACCAACGGCTGGTGATTCTGGATCAATTGGCCTTGCAACTGGCCGAGCTGCATGAGCACCAGGAATGGTATGGCGCGCTGGGGCTGGATACGGTGGTCTTGAGTGACGAAGGTCTGGTTCAGCTACTGCCGCTGGAGCAGAACATGCACAAGCGCAGTCTGGCGCAGGCACGTGCTCAGGGCATGGCATTTGATGAATCTTGCGCGGCTCCCGAGCAATATGTGGACGATCCGGTGCGGCCTGCCGGCCCCTGGACGGATGTCTACGGCTATGCAGCCTTGCGCTGGCAACTGACGACGGGTCTTCCTTTGATGGCGGCTCCTTGGCGGCAACTGAAAGATCCTGTGGTGATGGATGAGGACGCGGATGGTCCTACGCAGGCCATGTTGCAGGGGCTGGCCCTGGACTGGGTGCAGCGGCCTCAATCCATGGCTTCGTATCGAAGGCTGGAACGATTGGGACAAGTGCCAGAGCCTGTGCCTGAACATGCTCCCCCTGCGCAAGCGGTGCTGCCGATTACGCCTGAACGCCGGTCTTCCTTGCCGCTGTGGTTGGCGGGCTTGGCAGTGGTCGTTCTGGCAGGGCTGGGGGCGGCGTATTGGAGTGGGGATAGTGATACGACCGGGCCCGCTGTTGCATCGTCTGATGCCAATCGTCCAGCGGTGGTCGGGGCCAAGTCTGAAGAGTCCACATCAAGGCCGGGAACAACTACGTCGGAGCCGCCAGGAGGGTTGGTGGCTGGTGGAGAATCCAAACCGAATGATGTGGCTGCTTTGGGTGCTGGGGCTGGGTCTGTGGGAGTGGCTGGAACCGTGGGGGCAGCGGAAGGGTCAGGGGTGTCGTCAGGGCAGGATGCGCATCAGCAATTGTCCGGGCAGCAGCAGGCACAGCAGCCAATACAGCAAGAGATTCAGCAACAGATTTCACAGTCAGGACAACCGCTATCGGGGAGTATGTCTACACCTCAATCCGGGCAGTCTTTGGCGGCAGGAGCAGGTCAGCTTGGGTCGCAGCCGACAGGTGCGCAAAATGGCACGGGGGCAGGGCAGCAACTAGCTCAGGCTTCGGGTTCGCAAGCAGCAACACCGGAGTTGAAACTGCTGTCCGAGTTGGGGGCTTTGCAGCCTGCTATGCCAGTGCAAACACAAAACACACTGGATGAGACAGCTCGTTTGGCTTTGGCTGATCATGCTGCCGGAACAGCCAGAACAGCCAGAACAGCCGGAACAGCCGGAACAGCCGGAGCAGCCGGAACAGCCGGAGCCGTCGGCGTGACAGGAGCTACTGGAGGGGGGGCTGCAACAACAGGCGCCTCCGGAGTTAATGAAACTACCGTGGCTGCGGGAAGTGCCGGAGCAATGGGAATTACCGGGACTGCTACGGCCACTGCATCAGGAGTGGCCGCAAGCACACAAACCGAATCCTCTGAGCCTGTCGCTCAAGTCGATCATGTGGAGCAATTGGAACCCGTCGCCGCCAAGCCTGCGCCACCGGCGAAGGGCACGATCGTCCTGGATGTACGCCCTTGGGGTGAGGTTTATGTGAATGGTCGCAAGCAAGGTGTCAGCCCGCCTTTGAAATCCTTGTCGCTGGCTCCAGGCTCGCACCGCATCGTCATCAAAAATGCGGGTTTGCCGGAGTTCAGCACAACAATTCGGGTGCGTTCAGGAAAGACGGCTAGCGTCAGCCACGAGTTCAAATAGGCTGCGAGAACCGAGAACCGAGAACCGAGAACCGAGAACCGAGAACCGAGAACGAAGACGCAGGACCCAGGGGGCGGCGTAGCTGACTTACGCCGCCTTGCGCTTGCCGATCAAACCAGTGGCCAGCAAGGTCCCAAACAGAACGGTACTCATGCCGATCAGCATCTGTGCGGTCAGCGCTTCGTCCAGCAGCAAGGCGCCCCACAGTACTCCAAAGGGCGGCACCAGAAAGGTCACCGTAATGGTTTTGGAGGGGCCGACATTGGACAGCAGGCGATAAAAAATCAGGTAGGCGACTGCGGTACACAGCAGGGATAAGGACAGTGCAGCGCCCCAGGCATGCAGGCCTGGCAACTGTGCGGGCCACCAGTAAATTGCCGCTGGCAACAATACCAATGTTGCGCTGACCATGCTGCCTGCCGCTACGGCTTGTGGCTGCACACCACGCAGATAGCGGGCGGTAAAGTTGGCGGCAATACCGTAAAACACCGTGGCCAGTAAAGACGCCAGAACGGCCCAGCCCTCGGCCCCTTTATTGAAGCTGAGCTTGTCGTACACCAGAATCAGAATGCCCAGGAAGCCCAAACACAGGCCCAGAATGCGGCTGGGTGTCAGGCGCTCTTTTAGCCAGACTCGGGCCACCAGTGCACCGAACAAGGGAGCCATGGCATTCAAAACGGCCAGCAAGCCCGACTCCAGTCGCAAGGCCGCGAAGGCGTACAGGGAGAAGGGCACAGCGGCATTCAGAACACCCAGGGCAAAAATGGGTTTCCAGTTCGTCAGAAAGACGGGCAAACGTCCGGTGATGGTGATGTAGCTCATCAAGGCCAGGGCGCTGACACCGACGCGTACGGCAGTCAGGGGAAAGGGGCCAAAGTCGGGGACCGCTTGCAGCGTAAATAAAAACGAGCCGCCCCAGATGGCGGCCAGCAGGAATAAATCGCGTAAGTCTTTGGGGGACATGGGAATGGGATCGGTGGCGGCGGTCCGCATGGGCCGCATAACAGAGCAGATTGTAATCCTCTGGCCGCGACCAGGACACCGACGCGGGGTGTTCTTGCGGACGGTCTGAAATTCCTTGATGCTTTAAACAGACAGCTCTTTGTTCAGAGCCCGTTTCAGGACGCTAAAGACGCGTTTGTCACCGCATTGTGCGACGTTAAAACGCAGAAACTGGGCTGCATCGGGAGCCTGGCTAAAAACCGGGCCAGGGGCCAGCACCACACCATGGGGCAGGCAGGCGCGTGTCAGACTCAAGGCATCATGTCCCGCTGGCAGACGGGCCCATAGAAACATGCCCTCGCGGGGGCGCAGCCACGGTGTCAGGCCAAGTTGTTCCAGCTGTGCCACTGCGTGATCCATGGCTTTGGAGAGCCGGTATCGAACCCGCTCCAGATGTTTGCGATAGCCGCTGTCGCTAAGGGCACTATTCAGAATATGCGAGGCCAGACGGTTGCTGCTGAAGCTGGTGGCGGTACGCAAGTCAACCAGACTTTCTATCCACGGAGTCTGGGCGGCGATGTAGCCGCAGCGCAAGGCGGCCGATAGTGTTTTGGAAAAACTGCCTATCTGTACTACACGGGACAGGCCATCCAGCGCGGCCAGCCGGGTGGCGGGTCGGGTTTCCAGATCCCCAAAAATATCGTCCTCAATAATGTAGAGGTCGGCACGTTGCGCCATGGCCAGCACGCTATGCGCAGTCATGGCGGAAAGACGCGCGCCGGTCGGGTTGTGTATGCCGGAATTGGTGATGTACAGGCGGGGCTTGTGCTCTTGCAGGGCTGCCTCGAAGGCGGCCAGATCAGGGCCTTGATGGGTGTAGGGCACGCTGGCGATCTTGGCTCGGTGTGCGCGTAGCAAGGCATGGAAATTGAAGTAGCAGGGGTCGTCCACCAGGACGGTATCGCCCGGCTCCAGAAAGAAGCGACAGAGCAGGTCAATGGCCTGAGTGCCCGAGTCGGTCAGCATGATGTGATGCGGGGCAGCGTCTATCTCGGACTGTACGAGGCGGCGGGCCAGCATTTGGCGCAAGGGTTCCAGACCCAGGGGCGAGCCATAGTCCGTCAAGTCCGCGCTGGGGCTACGGGCGGCCTTGCGCAGACCCCGGCGCACCCCGTGGTCATACATCCAGTCTGAGGGCAGCCAGCCGCAGCCGGGCATCAAGACATCGGAATCCGCTTCCAGAGACTGGCGCGAGATCCATAAGGGGTCTATATCCTTCTCCAGGGCAGGTTCCAGAGCGGCCAAACTGAGCGGAGCCAAAGGAGCCGTCACATAAAAGCCGGAGCCCGCACGAGCCTCGATCAGCCCCTCGGCGGCCAGCCTGCCATAGGCTTCGACAATCGTGGACACCGACACTCCTGCTGACTTTGCTTGAGCGCGTACGGACGGCAGGCGAGTGCCGGGCGGATAGGTCCGTGCCGCGATGCGTTCACGCACGGATTGCATGATGTGGTCGATACGGGTCAAAGCAGACATGGGGCGGTCTCGGGCACGGTGTACGGGTCTAGTGAGCAGTACAGTTTTTTAAAACTGTACTGGACTGTGCCTGTGTATGCTGGCATAGCTGTGTTGTACTGACAAGCATCTTTGTTGGAGAGTAAATGATGGATAGCAAGGCAGTCAGCTGGCTAAACGGTTTTATAGGCGTGGCAATCTTTGCCGGATCTCTACCGGCTACACGTGTCGCTGTGCTGGGTATGGATCCTTTTTTTCTGACGGGTGCGCGAGCGGTGGTCGCCGCCTTGCTGGCGGCTGCCTGGTTGCTGATTGGGCGCGTGGCACGACCACAACGATCGGACCTCTTACCCCTGGCCGTGGTTGGTTTTGGTGTTGTGCTGGGATTCCCCTTGCTGACGGCGCTGGCCCTGCAGTACATCACTTCGGCGCATTCTATTGTGTACGTTGCCCTGTTGCCCTTGTGCACAGCGCTTTTTGGGGTGGCCTTGGCCGGTGAGCGGCATAAACCCGTGTTCTGGGTGTGCTCTGTTTTAGGCTGCTTGCTGGTGATGGCTTACGCCGCGCGAGAAGGTCTGGATGCGGCCTGGCAAGGGGATCTGTATATGTTGGCCGCCGTGGTGGTGTGTGGCCTGGGTTATGCCGAAGGTGGACGCTTGTCACGTCGCCTGGGTGGCTGGCAAGTGATTTGCTGGGCCTTGGTGCTTTCCTTGCCTTTCATGTTCGTCATGATGCTCTGGTTCTGGCCCCAGAGCTTCAGTAATGTGAATACTGCCGCCTGGTTAGGTTTCGGCTATGTGTCAGTGTTCAGCATGTTTCTGGGCTTTGTGTTCTGGTACCGGGGGCTGGCACATGGCGGGATCGCTGCGGTGGGGCAATTACAGTTGCTGCAACCTTTTATGGGCTTGGGGCTGGCTGCCGCTTTATTGGGCGAGTCCGTCAATGCCAGCATGATCTGGGTGACTTTAGGTGCTGCCTTGTGCGTGGCCGGTGCACGTCGCTTTGCTTCGTGACCTCAGAAAAGGGGAGCAGCCATGCGCTGCGCCTTGGGTTTGATGTCCAGCAAGGAGGCGATATTTCTCTTTGGACTGCCCAGCGAAAAGTAACTTGTACGCCGTTTTCAGTTGGTGGTTCCTGAAGGGGGCGTTTTCGCTTGGTATATCGGACGATAAAAAACCGGCCTGTCATGGATTCGACAGGCCGGTTTCAATACAAGCTTGGCAAGCGTTTTAGGCTTCAGCGTGCTTGGCTGCTTCTACCGCTGCGTGAGTATCTTCTTTAGCACCATTAAAGAACAAGTTCAGCAGAACGGCAGCAATCGAGGTCAGCAAGATGCCGGATTCGATCAGCGGGTGAATGGCGTGAGGCATCCACTGCATGTAGTTGGGCGCAACCAGAGGAATCATGCCCACTCCAATGGAGATGGCCACAATCATGGAGTTGTTGCGGTTGGTCTTGTAATCCACGCCGGACAGAATGCGGATACCAGTAGCCGTCACCATACCGAACATCACAATCCCGGCGCCGCCCAGAACCACGGTGGGTAGAGACTCAACCAGGGCAGCCATTTTGGGCAGCAGGCCCAGAATGATCAGAATCACACCACCGGCCACGCAAACAAATCGGCTACGCACGCCAGTTACGGCAACCAGACCCACGTTTTGCGAGAAGCTGGAGTAGGGGAAGGTGTTGAAGATACCGCCCAGCAAGGTGCCCAGACCGTCGGTACGCAGGCCGCGTGCCAGATCTTTCTGATCCACTTTCTTGCCTGTCATGTCGCTCAACGCCAGGAACATGCCGGTCGATTCGATCAGCACCACAATCATGACCAGCGTCATGGTCGCAATGTGCAGGAGGTTGAATCGAGGCATCCCGAAGTGGAATGGCAAGACCAGATCCACCCAGGCAGCGTTGGCCACTTTTTCGTAGGTCATGATGCCCATGGCCGAAGCCACAACCGCACCAATGACAATACCCAGCAATACGGCCACGTTAGCCAGAAAGCCTTTGGCAAATTTGGCGATCAGCAGGATCGAGGTCAGCACGATGGCGGCAATGCCCAGGCCAGTCAGGTTGGCGTAGCGCGGGTTGGGTACCGTTGCCTTCAAGGCCAGCCCTTCAGGCAGCGGCGGCAAGGCAGAGCCCGGCATGGCGGCGGCCGATTGTGCGTGCTGTATCCAGGCCAGGTGATCGGGATTGATGACGCTGGGAGCGGTTGGGCCCACGGGGTTACCGAAAATCCAGTTGATCCCCACGCGCATCAGCGTAATGCCGATCATGGCAATAATCGTGCCGGTCACCACAGGCGGGAAAAAGCGCAGCATGCGGCTGACCGCAGGGGCGATGATCATGGTGATTATCCCCGCCCCGATCACGGTGCCAAAGAGCAGCTGGGCTCCTTCCTGGCCGGGGTTGGCCTGTGCCATGGAAACCATGGGGCCGACAGCGGCAAAGGTCACGCCCATCATGACGGGGAGCTTGATGCCAAAATACTGCGTAAAGCCCATCGATTGAATGATGGACACGATGCCGCAGACAAACAGGTCAGCGGCGATCAGGATCGATACTTCTTCAGACGTCAGGTTTAATGCCCGGCCCACAATTAGTGGAACCGCGACAGCACCGGCGTACATTACCAGAACGTGCTGCAAGCCCAGCGCAGCCAGCCTGCCGTTCGGTAATCGTTCGTCGACGGGTGCGGTGGTCGCGTTCGTACCCATGAAATGTCTCCAGAGTGGATTAATTATTAGATGAAGCCATTTCAATGTAACGGCGTGCGACAGCCTAGCCATAAGACATTTCGTATAGAGCCTAGGTGGACCTAGCTATAAATGAGGGATAACCCCCAAAAAAAACGCCCTGATTCGGGCGTTTTTCATGCGGCTAAGGGAAAACACTGCTTTGGTGGCACATGGTCAGGTCAGGGGGGGGGGACCGTTGTATACCGGCACCAGTAACGGGTTTGCACTCGTCGCGCGTATGTCGTGTTTGTATCAAAAATGAGTTTTTTAATACGACCAGGTGGTTTTATTGTGTCTGTGACAAAGTCAGCAAATGTCAGTTATGACTAGCTTGTAAGCTGCCTGATAGTACTGAAGAAGCTAGTCAGGCGGCTTTAGCGCAGCATCGGATTGTTACAGTGCGCCCCTGCTTCATTTCAATTCTTTATAGATTAGAACAACTGCGCAATGGTAACATTCGCAGCTGCTAATCTTTTTGCAGTGCAGCAGGCTACCGCCAAGTAGGCAAAGTTTTCTTGGCGAGTAAAGGTCTTTGCTTAATATTGAATTGAAATTTTTATTTCGATAAGGGTGGCGACGAAATAAAAACACCTTTGATATTTTGCCTAGTGTCTTGATTAGACTGCCTTGGTAAATGCGCCCAAGGCCTGGTTATTTTTCAAACACTCGTTTTTTTGTGGTTAACAATAAATAGAACAATATTGTCAGTGAATATTTAATTTGGATATTTTATTTTTTGCGTCATTGCTTAAATAAAAATCGAAAATAAATATTATCAAATTGCATGGGATTTTATATATATTCCATGTAATTATGGTTTGTAAATCATAGTAACTGGGTGTAATTTTCACCGTTGTTTACTGGTGTGCTGCCTGCGACACGGCTATGTCAGAAGTCGTTGTCCGAAATAGCGTTTTATCAAATATGACTATTCCGTGCTCCGCGGTGACAGGGCAAGTCAGTAAAGATCGAAAGGGT
This sequence comes from Alcaligenes faecalis, assembly GCF_009497775.1. Classification (NCBI taxonomy): domain Bacteria; kingdom Pseudomonadati; phylum Pseudomonadota; class Betaproteobacteria; order Burkholderiales; family Alcaligenaceae; genus Alcaligenes; species Alcaligenes faecalis. The sequence continues at coordinate 3,795,671 of NZ_CP031012.1, read as the reverse complement.
AGGGTGCGTGTCTCAAAATATAGGCAAGGGTGCTAAGGAGTTGGAAGCATCCCGTACGGATATTAGTAAAAGCAATACTGCGTCTGGAGCAATCGCCATTATTGGTATGGCGTTCCGCTTTCCGGGCGACCTGTCGCAGCCCGACCAGTTCTGGAATGCCTTAATTGAAAAGCGTGACCTGGTTACGGAAATCCCTGCGGATCGCTGGGCGACGACTGAATTGCAACACGACAAAAGGTCCGAACCTGGCCGCAGCATCACTTTTTCGGCTGGCGTCTTATCGCGCATCGACGAGTTCGATGCAGACTTTTTTGGCATTTCCCCTCGTGAGGCCGCCTGGCTGGATCCCCAACAGCGTTTGTTGCTGGAGCTGTCCTGGGAGGCCATGGAAAATGCGGGCGTCTTGCCGTCCACCATGGCCGGCAGTGACTGTGCGGTTTATGTCGGCATTTCCGGCCTGGATTACGGCATGCGTGGCCTGGATGATCTGGCCAGCCTGACCGCCCATATGATGACCGGCAATACCATGAGTATTGCGGCCAATCGTCTGTCTTACATCTACGATTTGCACGGACCGTCCATGGCGGTGGATACCGCCTGCTCGTCTTCTTTGGTCGCTTTGCACCAAGCATGTTCAAGCCTGCGCAATGGCGAGGCCTCCACTGCTTTGGTGGGCGGCGTTAATCTGCTGCTGCATCCTTATCCCTTTGTCGGCTTTACCAAAGCCTCGATGTTGTCGGCAGATGGCCGTTGCAAGGCGTTTGATGCAGCCGGTAATGGCTATGTGCGTTCCGAGGGCGGTGCGGTATTGATGCTCAAGCCCTTGGAGCAAGCCCTGGCCGATGGCGATCAAGTACAGGCCGTCATTTTGGCAACCGGCGTGAATGCCGATGGTGCCCGCAAGACCGGCATTACCATTCCCAGCTGTCAGGGACAAATTGAGTTGATGCGTTCCGTGCTGGAGCGCAGTGGCCTGACTGCGGGTGAGGTGGACTTTGTAGAGGCCCACGGTACTGGTACTGCAGTTGGTGATCCTATTGAAACCACCGCGATCAGTGCGGTGTATGGCAAATCACGCGAACAGCGCTTGCCTATTGGTTCAGTCAAGGCGAACTTGGGGCATATGGAATCGGCCTCCGGCATGGCCGGTTTGGTCAAAACGGTGCTGGCTTTGCAGCATCAGGCCTTGCCACCTGCTTTGCACTTGAAGACCCCTAATCCTGCCATTGATTTTGATGGCTTGAATCTGGAGCTGCTGCCCCAGGGCCGCGAACTGCAGCGCAACGATGGCAAGCCTTTGGTTGCGGGTCTTAATTCTTTTGGCTTTGGTGGTGCCAACGCCCACGTCCTGTTGCAGGCTCCTGTCGCGACAACAAGCCAATCGGTGACACTGCCGAACGCGGGTTTGCCACCTTTGGTCTTGTCGGCCAAAACGGAAGCCGCCCTGCGCGAGCAGGCGGGTAATTATGCTGACTTGCTGAACGGCAAGACAGATCAAGATTTTTACGATGTCAGTTACGCTGTCGCTCACCGTCGCCAGACCTTGGCTCGTGGTTTGATCATTCAGCCCGAAACGGTTGCAGAAGGCGTGGCGCAATTGCGTGCTTACGCGCAAGGCCAGACTCCTCAAGGTCTGCAAACTGTAGATGCCCTGAGCAAAGAAGGCCAACTGGCCTTTGTCTACGCCGGTAACGGAGCACAGTGGCTGGGCATGGGCGTGACCTTGTTGCGCGAGTCCCCTCGTTTCGCGGCTTTGCTGTCCGAACTGGATGCCATGATGAAGCCCTTGGCGGGTTTCTCGCTGCTGGAGCAACTGCAGGCCGAGCCAGCTGCTTCTCGCATGGATGACACCACAGTCGCTCAGCCTTTGCTGTTTGCCGTACAGGTTATTGCGACGCGCATGCTGCGCGAAGATGGTATTGAACCCGATGCCGTGGCTGGCCACAGTGTGGGCGAGATCGCTGCCGCCTGGGCGGCCGGAGCCCTGAATCTGGAACAAGCCATACGCGTGATTTGTGCCCGTAGTCAGGCTCAAGGTCTGACTCGTGGCCAAGGTCGGATGGCTGTTATTGGTCTGTCGCTGGAAGCGGTGAGTACTTTGCTGGAAGGCTTGGGTGCAGACTTGGGCGTGAATGTGGCGGGTGTGAACAGCCCCTCCAATATCACTTTGTCCGGCAGTCTGGAAGGCTTGCAACGTATTCAGTCTGCTCTGGAAGGCCAAAGCGTTTTCTTCCGTCTGCTGGATCTGGATTACGCCTTTCACAGCCCCTATATGGATGGCTTGTTGCCGCATCTGGAAAAGAGCCTGGGCGATTTGCAGCCCGGCCAACAGGCACCACAAGCCCGTTTTGTTTCGACCGTTACGGGTGAAGAACTGTCCCCGCAAGAGCTGGGCGTGGATTACTGGTGGCGCAATATTCGCGAGCCCGTGCAGTTCGAGCAGGCCATTGCCTGCCTGGCTAAACAGGGCTGCCGCGTGTTTCTGGAAATTGGCCCGCACGCCATTTTGCAGCGCTATATCCGTGAAACCCTGACTCAGCATGATGTTCAGGGTGTGGTGCTGTCCAGTCTGCGCAAGCATGACGACGGCCCGCAGCGTCTGGCCGATACGGCTTTGCATACTTTGGCCTTGTTGCCGACCCAATTGAAAGCCCGTTTCCCCGTGGCTGGCAATCCAGTGGATCTGCCTGTCTATCCATGGCAGCGTGAGCGCCACTGGTACAAGTCCAGCACTGAAGGAATGCATTCTATCGAGCGCCGCCGTGTGCATGATTTGTTGGGCTGGCGTTTGCCTGATAGCGATATCAGCTGGGAAAACGTGTTGGACCCGGTGATTTTGCCTTGGCTGGCTGACCACAAAGTGGGCGGAGCCATGGTGTATCCGGGCGCCGCTTACCTGGAAATGGCTTTAGCCGCAGCCCGTGAGTGGCTGGGCGAAGCCCTGATCCTGGTGGACGAGCTGGATATTCTGGCTCCGCTGGTTTTTGACGGTGAACATGCCCGCAGCCTGCGTTTTGTGTTGAGCCCGCGCGATGGCAGCTTTCATATCAAGAGCCGCCAGCGCCTGAGCCAGGACGAGTGGGTGGTACACGCCAGTGGTCGCATTCTGGCCTCGGATGAACGTATGCCTATGGCGGAGCTCTCGCCTTTGGCCTCGGCTGAATTGCAGATTGACCGCGATCGACACTATCGTCTGGCGCATTCTCTGGGGCTGGATTACGGTCCGGCCTTCCAGGGTTTGAAAGCCTCGCAGGTTCAAGGTGCTTACCTGAATGCCGAACTGGAGATGCCTGTCAGCCTGGAGCAAGACGGCTATCTGTTGCACCCGGCCTTGATGGACGTGTGCTACCAGTCTTTGGTGGATTTCTTCGCACACGATATTGAAGCAGGCCAAGGCGTCGCCTTGCTGCCTGTGAAAGTAGGCCGCTTTACCTTGTCCACCGAAGGACAGGTGACGCATTTCCGTGCGCATCTGCGTCGTAGCAGCGCCCGTTCGGTACTGGCGGATTTTGAGCTATATGGTGCTGATGGCCGTTTGCTGGCCAGCGCCCAGGCCTGCCGTTTCCGTGCCGCGTATTTCTTGCGTCAGGATCGCCATGCGGTCTCCAACTGGCAAATTACGCCATACCTGCGCCCTCATCCTCGTGATGAGCGAGCCGCTGTTACGCTTGCGCCCGAACAACTGGCCCAAAGCGGTTGGGCAGCACTGGCTGACCAGCAACAAGAACGCGAAACCTGGTTCCAGCAGACTTTGCCTTTGCTGGATGCCTTGAGCCTGTCCTTTATTTATGAAGCCTTCCAGGGCGTAAAACCTTCCGAGCTAAGCGCCGAAGTCTTGAATAGCCCGTATGGCCGCTGGATGAGCGAGCTGCTGCGCGGTGAAGAGCTGCTGCAAGAGGGCGAAGGCTACCAAGTGGTGGACCAGGCCGACATGCCTCCTGCCCAGGACCTGTGGCGCACGATTTTGCAGGATTCGCCTAGCAGCTTGCCGCAACTGACCCAGATTGGTTCGGTTGGCAGCCAACTGCCCGCCTTGTTGCGTGGTGAGCTTTCGGGTGAAAAACTGCTGGCCTCCTTGCGCCGTTCCCCGGTGGTTGAAGTGTTGTATGACGATGACCCCATGTATCTGGGTGTACGTCTGGCACTGGAAGCCCAGTTGCGAGAACTGGCTACGAACCTGCCTGCTTCCCAGCGCCTGCGCGTGCTGGAAGTAGCCGTAGGCCCTAGTGACCTGCCCAAGACTTTGGCAGCTTGCCTGTCCGAAGACCAGTTTGAGTATGTCCTGGCCTTGCCGGATGCTGATTTGCAGGCCCGCCAGGCGACGCAACATCATGCGCTGGCCAATGTGCGGGTTGTCGGTTTTGATCTGCAAGAGTGGCAACTGGAGCAGGCCGACAATACACAATTTGATGTCGTGATTCTGCGTCACAGCCTGCACCGTACCGTGCATGTGCCGCCTGCCTTGCTGCGTAGCAAGCAGTGGCTGGCAAGCGGTGGCGTCTTGCTGCTGGCCGAGTGTCACCCTGACTGGCATGCAGATTTTCTGTCCGGCCTGGACCAAAGCTGGTGGCACACTGCTGGTGAGTCGCAATCCTCCTCTTTGTTGTCGCCTGAAGGCTGGCATCAGGCTTTGGAACAAGCGGGTTTTGAGCAGGTGCAAACTGCGCAAGAGCCTGCTGCTCTGGAGTTGAGCGAAGGTGCTTACTTGCTTCTGGCCAGCGCCGCGACAAAGCCAGCGAGTCAAAACCAGGACGTCGTCGCTGCAGCGAAATGGCTGTTGTTGTTTGATGAGGCTTCCCAAGTTCAAGCTCATTCTTTACAGGCCCGTTTGGAAGCCGCTGGCCAAATGGTCAGCGCTCAAACCCGGCCACTCAGTGCCGATGCTTTGGCTGATGAAAGCACGCTGAACGTGGTGCAGATGCTGGGTTGGGCTGACACTGCCGCTGCCGTCAGCGAGACCAGCGCGCAACTGCTGAACCTGACTCAAAGCCTGTCTGCCCGTACTGCTGCAAGCCGCTTGTTCCTGGTGACGCAAGGTGGTGCCTTGCCTGCGATGGCAGAGGAATTGGATTGGGCGGTGAATCCAGCCCAGTCGGCTTTGTGGGGCTTTGGCCGTGTCGTGATGAACGAGCTGCCTGCCTTGTCCTGCACCTTGATTGATCTGGCCGGTGATGTGAGTGTCAGCGATGTTGCACAGCGTCTGGAACTGGAGTTGCTGTGGCCAGATAACGCAACCGAAATTGTCCTGTCTCAAGATGCACGCCATACCTTGGTGTTGGAAGAGGCCACTCCGGCAGCGGCTGCTCAGCTAAGCCAGGATGCCTGCTTCAAGCTGGACTTCCAGGTGCCTGGACAACTGCGCAATCTGGAATGGCAAGCTGTTCAGGCGCCCAAGCTGGCGGCGGATCAGGTTGAAGTCCGTACCATGGCAGCGGGCCTGAACTTCCGTGACGTGATGTATTTGATGGGCTTGTTGCCGGACGAAGCCGTAGAAAACGGTTTTGCCGGTGCTAGTCTGGGCCTGGAGTTCTCGGGCGTGGTTACACGGGTTGGTGCTGATGTCACCCACTTGGCTGTAGGCCAGCCGGTGATGGGTTTTGGTTCCTCCTGCTTTGCCAGCCATGTGGTGACACGTGCGGATGCGATCGCTCCCATGCCTGAAGGCTGGGATTTTGAAGCGGCCGCAACCGTTCCCACTGTGTTCTTCACGGTGTACTACGCCCTGACGCACTTGGCTCATATCCAGCCCGGTGAAAAAGTTCTGATCCACGGCGCCGCAGGTGGCGTGGGGATTGCTGCAATTCAGTTGGCTCGCCATTTGGGCGCTGAAATCTATGCCACCGCTGGCACGGACGAGAAACGCGTATTCGCCTCCTTGCTGGGCGCTGATCATGTGTTCGATTCGCGCAGCTTGAGCTTTGCTCAGGACGTGATGGATGCCACTGGCGGTGAAGGTGTAGACGTGGTGCTGAACTCGCTGGCAGGTGAGGCCATGCGCCGCAGTCTGGATGTCTTGAGCCCATTTGGCCGCTTCCTGGAGCTGGGCAAGCGTGACTTCTTCGAGAACACGCCGATTGGTCTGCGCCCCTTCAAGAGCAATATCAGCTACTTCGGTATTGATGCCGACCAGTTGCTGACAGGACGCCCAGCTCTGGCGGGGCGTTTGTTCAAGGAAGTCATGGAGCTGTTCCATGATGGTGCGCTGTTCCCACTGCCTTACCGTAGCTTCGGTGCCGAGCATGTGGTTGATGCATTCCGCGCCATGCAACAGGCTCGTCACATCGGCAAGCTGGTGGTGTCCTTGAAGGATGCCCAGCCCCACTTGCTCACAAAGCAAATAGCGGCCCCGATCGACTTGTCTGGACAAGGCACGTGGCTGGTAACGGGCGGTTTGTCTGGTTTCGGTTTGGCTTCAGCCCAATGGCTGGTCAAGCGTG